>DOZP01000150.1:7073-7982 GCA_003517945.1 Porphyromonadaceae bacterium
TTTCGACGCCATCGCTTCATTGCATCCGCCGGGCTCATGCACATGCTTGATAGGTATAGCCAATGCTATAAACTCATACATGTACCAGGCTATATTGATAAACCCTTCTTCTTCCGATACAATCACATGTTCATCACTTATCTCGGCATGCGCTTCTCCAAACGTAACAACTAACCGGTTTTCCGTCTCTACGGGAAGCTCCATATCATCCAAACAACGATCGCACGTCACCGTAACTTTACCGTCAATGCGAAAATTCAATTCAAATGCCGACGATACATGAATGACGGATAGCGAAACATCAACATAACCCGATTTGACTTCAGGCCCGCCCACACTATCAAAAAAATCATCCCCAAGCACATAATTAAACTCATAAGTCGTTCCCNNGAGAGAGATTTTTCAAGTCTATCTGATATGTATTTAACGCTCCCAAAACCAATTTAAGTTGTAAAAAACCATGCAAAGGTACAGACTTTTTTTTAATTGGCAATAGCTTTTTTCTTATTTTTAGCAAATCATTAATAACAAGCAATTTAAAATCAACAAATAAGAAAAATAAACCGATAACAATTAAATATAAAACACTCCGGACACGGATTCATCATTTTCCGCACATTATATATATTTGGATATTGATCCGGAAGTTTACATGAAATTCCCCCGATCCCTGTTCATACTGAATTCACATCCGCAATATGACTGATTGTAAAATCCATATAACCGCACTAATTCGTTGCGCCGTTCACTAAGCCCTCCTTTGCGCCAGTTTTGCGCCCAGAAAGTAAGTTCCGGAAAAAACGAAGCGGCATACTCCCCCGCTTCAACTATCTGTTTCAGACTTTTCCAGCGGGATGTAGCTAATGTAGTTGCAAAAACCTTGAAATTATGCGTACTTGCATATAAAGC
>DOZP01000150.1:8005-10619 GCA_003517945.1 Porphyromonadaceae bacterium
AACCCTCTCACCTCACCGAGCCATTTGTCGTGTTCATAATCGGCATCGACAAAATCAAGGTTCAACATTTGTGTATGACGAAAGCATTCGCCCTTACGCTTCTCATATTCCTCAACCGGAAAAATATTGGGGTTATAATAAAACATAGTCGGACGAATACCATGCTCCAGCAGGCGCTCTACAATCGCCGACGAGCAAGGTGCACAACATACATGAAGAAGTATCTCCGTCTCTCCCCCGGGCACTTCTATTTCCAACGCCGATGTTTTTTTCATCATATCTTCAAAATCAGCACAAAGATAACATTATTTAACCAACAGTCCATTAAACCATAGAAAAAATTAATAGTCTACATAAACACATTTAGGTTAGGTTTTTTCATATTTTAGGTTTTTAAGGCAGGAAAGGGCAGAGCAGTGATGTTGGGCTCTTTTCTCATTTTATGCCTACATCACTGCTCTTTACCGAATGAATAATCCTCCTCCTATCCGATACGGAAACCGAATACATTCATTTCATAGCCATAATTACTTTATTGATTTTATCTTTTTCCGAATCTTCTTTATTTGTACCTAAAAAAGAAACGGACTCCTGCGCAACCACTTCATCTATCAAAACCCACAAATCTCCCTTCTCCTGCCATTTGTAACTTTTATATGACAGCAGGTTCCATGAATCATCAATTTCATATAAACAACGCATCCCTTTTGTCTGTTTTTTCTTATACCCCGGCTTACACTTTGACATTTCTACCATAAATATTCCGTCAGTATAATTATAGGTATAAACGGCTGACATTACCCAATCACTATTCATACGACTCCAGTAATAAACATTCCTGGATTGAATACGATCATTCTTATCGTATATGAATTCTTCCTTCTTATACGGCACAAAAGTAATATGGTCCTTATCATGCTCATAAATAGTTTTTGATACTAAATTCTCATTATCCCATTCATTATGATGGACATAATTGCTTTTTTGAGCTAAAATACGGTTTGAACCAACCATTGCAAATAAAACCACTGCTGCGAACATTATTAAAACATTTTCCCGTTTCATATTTTCTTCTTTTTATAATTGTTACTTGAAACAGAATCACCCGGATGTTCTATTCATAAGACGAGAGTATTTTCAATAAGTTACACCATACGCCTATTTTTTATATAAATAATGAAATATAAACACAAATTCGCACTCAAGCAATATCCTGATCAACACACCAACTTATATCCGACCCCTTTGATAGTAACGATCTGTATCGACGGATCTTTTTTAAGGTATTTACGCAATGTGGTAATATAAGTATCAAGGCTACGCGAATAAATGATGCCGTTATTACCCCAATTATTCTCCAGCAACCGACTACGTTCAATAACATTTCCACGTTGCATGCAAAGGGTATGCAAGATCGCATTTTCTTTTTTATTCAGTTGAATGACCTCCCCAAAGCCTTGTAGTTCATTCTTCGCCGGATCAAAGACATACTGACCCATATGAAATAGATCATCCGGATGATTACCCTTATCCGTCCTATAATCATTACCCTGAACAAGTCCGAACGGGATATCGACTGTTTCTGCTGCAGCCGTACCTGGCTTTATCCGTTTATCCCGGTAGATAAAATACAGACAGAAAACAGCGGCTAAAGTCATACCGATTGTACCCATCAGATAGCCTGCCATACGACTGAATACCACTCCGGGGGTCAATTGCAGGAGAACCCGCAGAGACTCTCTGTCAGAAACGGGCAAAACAAGAGTTGTTTCCGGATTCATATCCGGTTGTGGCTTATCCGGAAGCAGGGACGAATCCAGCACTTCTCCCGATAAGATCTCAAACCGTTCGATGACGAAATAAACCGGAATATCACGATCGTGAAGCATACCGGCAAACAAATCCGCCAGACAATAGATATTCATCGGTACGATATGTTCGCGCAAATCCACAAATACGCGGTTTATAAAACTTTCTATCGAATAGCCTGACGAGTTTCCGTACACAATCGTATCCGGTTCGGGACATTTGCGTATAATCTGTACTTCCTCGGCGCCACAACTCTCTATGGTAACAGCGCCCGGATTTATAATATCCATAACAGGAATACGATAGGTTTGCTCCTTCCGGTACGCCTGCCCGAAAGCCTCACGAATCTCTACCATCAATTGTTGGCAAGTCAAATGATACGCGTACTGCAGCCATACACCCTGTAGTAGCAAAACGAAAACCGTACCCAAAATCAGAAACAGAAATAGCCGGGATTTTTTTATAAGTAAAACCATGTTTTTTAGTAAAAATTATAAACGATACATTACGGGATAAAGATACGTCTTTCCTGATTTTCAACCAAGTCAAATTAAAAACATAAAAAAACACGACAAACGTCTAATTATAAGAAGTATACATATTATTTTTGACATTACCCCTACTATTTTTTAACAAAAAATTCAATATTCCTACGGCTTTCAGTCAAGATTTGACAAGAACGGCACAATCATTTGAGACGAAAAACTTCCGCATAAAAAATAACTCCGGCACCTTTGCAGTGTATAAACTTTAAAACATTTTTTAATATGAAACAGATTCTTTTTTTAGTAATTGCATGCGCATT
>DOZP01000150.1:10629-11156 GCA_003517945.1 Porphyromonadaceae bacterium
ACTGCTATTTTCAGCAAGACGGTTCATGACTTCGGAACCATATCCGCATCCGGAGGCATTTTAGCGTGCGAATTTACCGTAACGAATTCCGGCGATAAGCCACTGGTCATTACAAAAGTTTCCACAAGCTGCGGGTGTACGGCTTCGGAATGGCCCAGAGAGCCGATCGGTTCCGGGAAACAAGGAGTCGTGAAGGTCATATTCGATCCCAAAGGACGCAGCGGCGAGATTCATAAATCACTAACCGTATTTACAAACGGAAACCCGTCAAGCATCCGGTTGAAAATCAAAGGCAACATAGAAAAGACATCTGTTGTGCAATAGAAAGTTTTTACGTGTCATTCTTATAACAGTATACCGGACCCGAACATTGATTTTTGTCAGGTATACTGTTTTCTTATGTGTAAAAATAATTCGGTTCACAATATACCTTTTTTTCCGGAAACCGATATATGAAAAGAGGCTTACATTTTCATTGTGCTTCCGTTTACTTATTATGTTTTTACAATCTCATAAATAAACATATA
>DOZP01000231.1:0-578 GCA_003517945.1 Porphyromonadaceae bacterium
AACAACATTTTCACATACCACAACTTGGGAGCATCCAATTTACTGGCAAACCGTCCCGTCAGTTCCAATTTTACGGCATCGTCGCTGATGTCCTATTTCGTAAGGGCCAATTATACCTATGCCGGCAAATATTACGCTACGGCAACCGCCCGTTACGACGGTTCTTCCAAATTCTCCGACGGAAACAGATGGGGGATATTCCCCTCTTTCTCTTTAGCATGGAATGTGGCGGAAGAAGATTTTATGAAAGACCAGAACATATTCGACCTGTTAAAGATGCGTTTCGGTTTCGGTATGGTAGGGAATCAGGAAATTGATGATTATTCTTTTCTGACCCTTTACAAACCTTCCGTTACGGAAGGCGAAACGACTTATGTCCCGGATAATAAGAAAGGAAACGGCGAAATATCCTGGGAAGCGCAACGCCAGTTCAACCTGGGAATTGACATGGGATTCCTTTCCAATAAAATCCGGGCGTCTGTAGACCTGTTCCATATCACCAACGACGACCTGTTGATGACCCGCGATATCAATACCTCGTCCGGCTTCAAAACAATGGTGGAAAATGTCGGCGCAAT
>DOZP01000231.1:732-1070 GCA_003517945.1 Porphyromonadaceae bacterium
AACACGATTTATATCTGGAAAACCGGCGGAATCGCACAGGAATCCGATATGGAATGGATTCAGGAAGGCAATGATAACAGCAACAGTAAATGGGCGGGACGCAATGTAAACCCCGGTGACCTGTATCCGTTGGATGTATCCGGCCCCGACGGAGTTCCCGACGGAAAAATGGACGATTACGACCGGGTAATTGTCGGCTCTACCGATCCTAAATTTTACGGCGGATTCGCTACGGATCTCACATACAAAGGCATTACATTGAATGCGGTATTCAACTATTCCGTCGGAGCAAAGAAACTAAGCTATATATACGAAAGCATGATCGGAAGCAACGGAAA
>DOZP01000231.1:1149-5679 GCA_003517945.1 Porphyromonadaceae bacterium
GCCGGCAATATGGACCACTCGGTACAGAAAGCATCTTTCCTGCGACTATCGACACTATCCCTGGCGTACACCTTCCCGAAGAAGATTACAAGCAACCTGAAAATCGACAATCTCCGGATATACACTACAGCATCCAATTTATTCTGCATAACGCCCTATAAAGGCTACGACCCGGAAACCGGAGACTGGTATCCTCCTACCAGGATGTTTGTATTCGGCCTGAATCTGGCTTTCTAAAAAAACGCTTAATGATATAGAATAAATAATTACATATAATGAGTTCGATTATGAGAAACATAAAGACAAATATATTAGCAGCGGCATTCACTTCTTTATTTACAATAGGGATATCTTCGTGTTCCGACTTTCTGGAAGAAATGCCCAAAACATCTTTGACTCCCGGGCAGGTTTATACGGATTTAAACGTACTGGAGCCTGCGGTAGACGGTTTATACACATCCTACCGGGGTTCTAAACAGGGACGTGACGGATTTACATTCACACTGCTCGGACTTGACGAATCCAAACAGGGAATCATACAGATGACGGACGCCAGCCAGGCGGGATTGGACTATTACGACGGAATGCTTAATGCAACATCGTCGCAAATCAGTGCCATGTGGTTTAAAAGATGGCCGATGATTAATACGGCCTCCCTGTCTATCCGCGGATTGGAACTGTTGGCGGATAATGAAACAGACGACGAAACATTAAGAAAAATCATACTATTAAGAGCGAACGCGCGTTTTATACGTGCATTGGCGATGTTTGAAATGACTATGTACTGGGGAGAAGTGCCTGTCATCGAAATTGCGGACCTTGAGGATCCGGATATAGATATGGGAAGAAAATCACTGGATATTGTATGGAAACAGATCTTTGACGATCTTACTTACGCATCGGAAAACTTGGACGACGGCAAGCAGGCCGGGCCCAGAGCGACAAAAGGCGCTGCAATTGCCATGTTAGGCAAGCTCTCCATGTACGCACCGGCGGAAAGCGGATACCAGGACTTCGGTAAGGCGATCGGATATTTCGAAAGAATAAAAGGAAATTATAGCTTAGAGTCAAATTATGAAACCATGTTTGACGAATATGCCACATTAGAATTCAACTCGAACGAATCTATTTTTGAAATCGATTATATCTGTAACAATTCCGGAGCCAACCGATGGCAATGGGATATGGGTTCCCGGACGTTGGCGAATCTTGGAGAATCCTGCTATATAGGAGGTTATGATGTATCCCTGCCTACAGATTATGCTTACAAGATGAAATCGGAAGGCGGTGTATGGGAAGAAGGCGACCGGCGCAGGGAGGCAAGCATTCGTTTCGACTTCACGTATCACGGACAGGAGTACACCACCCCTTCATGGGGCGCCGACGAATTAGACCCGCATATCAAAAAATGGGAAGACAGGCGCCTTGACAGATGGACCTCCAACAGCCTTGCCGCAGAAGCGACTTCGGGCAGAAGTTTTTACCATTCAGGTAAAAATTATATGTACCTGCGCCTTGCGGATATCCTCCTGTGTTATGCGGAATGTTTGAATGAAACGGGACGGACCGGTGAAGCGATCGAGGTGGTAAACCAGGTACGCACACGCGCATGGAACGGAGATCTCCCCGCCGACAAAAGATGGAGCGGATTGTCACAGGATCAGTTTCGCACGGAAATCATGGATGAGCGTATGCGCGAACTCTGCTTTGAAGGATGGCGCCGTATGGACCTGATTCGTACAGGCACATTTGTCAATCTGATTAAAGAACGCAACCCATGGGCGAAAGAAAAAGGATCGATCCGTGATTTTCACATGCGTTGGCCGATTCCTGAAGACGAAATAAAAAACAATCCATATATGGAAATGGGCACAGACCAAAATCCCGGCTATTAAAAAACCAAAGCTGTTTTCCGGAGGGGGTATCGCTTTCTATATGCCCCCTCCTTTTCTATAAAAACCCTTCAGGAACTACTAATACCTTTCAGATAATGAACAAAATATTCATCTTATTAACAACCCTTTCATGCTGCATTCACACCATTCATGCGGTGGATTACGAGGTCGTCTCTCCTGACAATCAACTGAAAATAATACTGCACATAGACGCGGGGACGACTTACGAGATCTGGCACGGAGAAACACAGCTCATAGCCCCCTCTTCGATCGCTTTACACCTTTCCGACGGAACGATTGTCGGAGCCGGCACCGTCAAAAACATCACGCCGGGAAGTGAAAACAATCAACTAAATGTTCCCATAGGAAAAAATAAAACATTAACGGAAGCCTACAACGAGTTAGCGATAGCGTATAACGAGCATTATACACTCATCGTAAGGGCGTACAATGAAGGGATTGCCTATCGCTTTACGACGGATTTCGATAAAGAAATAATAATAACCGGCGAAGACGCCATCTTTAACTTTTCGGCGACAACAAAAGTCTATTTCCCGGAATGCGATACAAATACTTCGGATGAAACCGGTGATAACGGCATAAAATATTCCATACACCAGGGATACCGGAATTTCGAAAGAACATATAATACATATATCGCTCCCATAGCCATCAGCACCAACAAATTTTCCGTTACCCCCGTTTTATTTGAATATACGGGAACACCGTATAAAGTAGTGATCACGGAGGCGGACACATACAACTATCCGGGCATGTATATGGAACGCAACGGAGTCCGGTCTATGCGCGGCATGTGGGCCGGGTACCCCAAAAAGGTAATCGACCCGGATAATTATTATTCGAATCACCTGGTATACGAACGTGAAGATTATATTGCCAAAACAAACGGAAGCCGCAAATTTCCATGGCGCGTTATCATCGCGACGGACGAAGATAAATCATTGCTGAACAACGAACTGGTCTATCTTCTTGCCGAACCGTCCCGTATAGACGACCCCTCGTGGATAAAACCGGGAAAATCCGCCTGGGAATGGTGGCACAAAGCCATGCTCGAAGGAGTCCCTTTCCCCGTAGGAAACAAGAACCTGAGTATCGAAATGTATAAATACTACATCGACTGGGCTGCCCGGAACGGCATCGAATACATGACCCTCGATGCAGGATATCAGGAAAACTGGCTCCTGCAGATCTGCAAACATGCGGAAGAAAAAGGAGTGAAAATCATTGTATGGACATGGGCAAGTTGTGTAAACGAATATCCCGGAGACTGGATCAAACGCATGAAAGCGCGTGGAGTTGCAGGTGCAAAAATTGACTTTTTCGAACGCAATGATCAGGTTGCCATGCGATGGGGACATGAATTCGCACAAAGACTTGCAGAGAATGAAATGGTCGGCGTATTCCACGGGTGTCCTGTTCCGACCGGATTAAACCGTACGTATCCGAACATTCTGAACTTTGAAGCCGTACGCGGAGCAGAAGATAATTTCTGGAGAAGCATTGTGACACCGGATTACCATACCCTGTTCCCCTTCATTCGTTCCATTGCAGGCCCGGAAGATTACACGCCGGGGTCTATGAGAAACACGACTGCCGAAGCATTCTATCCCGTCGACCTGGATAATACCGTACCCATGAGCATGGGCACACGTGCGCACGAATTATCCATGTACATCATTTTCGACCACTGGCTGGGATATCTGTGCGACGCGCCGACCGAATACAATAAATTTCCGGATATACTGGATTTTCTCTCTTCCGTCCCTACCGTATGGGATAAAACCGTCCCGCTGGATGCCCGGCTCGGCCAATACATCCTGATGGCAAAACAAAAAGACGAGGACTGGTATGTAGGAGGAATGAGCAACCGGGATGCCAGAACACTGGAAGTAAACTTTGATTTTCTTCCTTCCGGCGCATCATACGATGCCGTTATTTTAAAAGACAGCCCCGAATCCGGAAATGAGCCGAAAAAATATGCAAGCGAAACCGCGACCGTTACAAAAGATACAAAACTCACGGTCAATATGGCAAAAGGAGGCGGTTTTGTCATACGCCTCAAAAAGCAAAACCAGAATAACAATGCCGGTATACCTGAAACAAAGTCTTTCACTGCCTATGTAGACAAAGCAACCGGTATTCTTCACATAAAAACCGACTCATCCCTCGATTCGGTCACTATTTATGATATGTCCGGAAAATGCATGTATTCGGAAAATTACAAAAACAACACAAACTCGGAAAAAATTGATCTATCCAAGCTGGAAAAAGGATTTTACATAGCAAGATTACAGACAAAACAGAAAACCGAGAGTTTTAAATTTATTTACTAACAACTTTAATTTATTCGTATGAAGACAAGTTACTTTTTAAAAAAGAAAATTGCACCCGCACTCTTTTTCATGTTTGCACTATCGTTTCAGTCGAACGCTCAGCAAGCAACGATTGACGGAATCATTTATCAGGTAGTGGCCGTTGAGGGCGGTGACAGTTATGCCGAAACGGTTCGCCCCAAAGATGGAGAAAAAGATATTTCGTATACGGCGGAAACCATCACGATTCCGGCCGAAGTTTCAATTGAAGGCACTGCATATCCCGTAAAAAAAATCGGAAA
>DOZP01000231.1:5784-6521 GCA_003517945.1 Porphyromonadaceae bacterium
TTTTACAGTTGCTCAAGTTTGGAACAGATCAACATTCCGAATGGTATAACCGCTATAACCGAACACACATTCCAACTAACAGGCTTGACAAGTATCGAACTGCCCCCCAGTGTCACCAGTCTCAGCACATGTGCGTTTCAAACGGCAAGCAAACTGGCCTCAATCAACCTGGATAACATAACGGAAATAAAATCGTGGGCGTTGGCTGAAACCGCATTGACTTCTGTCGTCATTAAAAACGCACAAAATCTGAGGGAATATTCTTTCTACGGCTGCCTTGAATTAAAATCAGTTGTATTGGAAAGCGCTCAATATTTGGGAAATTATTCTTTTCAAGTCTGTCCCGAATTAGAATCTGTTGTGTTAGGAAGCGCTGTCCAGACGGGAGAGTGGACATTTCAGAACTGTACAAAACTAAAAAAAGTTACATTTCCCAACAACACATTGGAAAGTATAGACTTAGGAGCATTTTCCGGCTGCAGCTCACTTGAATCGATCGTAATACCCAATTCTGTCCGGCTCTTGAGCGAGTGGGCTTTTGAGAAAACAGCCATAACCGAAATTTTCGCTTCCTGGGAAAATCCGGATGATGTGATTACCGACGTAAATATATTCGGTGCAGGCGAAGGCATGATTCAATTTACATGGAAAGTACCCGAAAACCTCAAAAACGCTTACGGAGATGAATTTTTGGGCTATCCGGTAGAAGTCGGAGTACCGGAAACAGGAAACGGATT
>DOZP01000266.1 GCA_003517945.1 Porphyromonadaceae bacterium
TAATAGGTTTGGAAATTTTCGCCGCGCTTCGGGCCGTGGTGATAGGCGGCTTGATTGGGGTCGTCGTAGCCGGAGTAATCCTGAGCTTCGGAATAGTCGGCAGGTTTTGAATAATCTGGATCATTACCACCCTGCCCGCCGGATAATTCGACGATTTTTCCGTAATCATCATCGTCAAAATCCGGTTGCATCGCCGACGAGCCGTTTGTAGAATATCTGCCCCAACTCATATCGTAGATATTTTAGCATGAGGGGAATGAGGGCGCAAGGGATTGCGGGAGGCGGCGCAAGCTTTTTAATAAAGTATTAAATTCCCAATTAATAAGCAGTAAACTCCGGTTCTGAACAAGGTGCACTCTTTCCGACTTGAAGAAATCATTATAATTGATTTGGATTTTTCGATTATATCACAAACGACATAAATTTAAAAAATTGTAATTTTAATAACATCATTCATAGTAGCGCTATTTTTCAAAGATAAAATCCGCAAATTCACGTCCCGTCGCCCCAAAACCCATACATACAAGCTCTTGCACTGTCTTTTTGTCCTTGCCATACTGCCATCACAAACTATGAAAGGTGGCACATTAACAAATGGAAATCATGCTCAATCTGAACGGACGGAAACGCAAAGAGGCGGCGGTATGTATCGGCAACGTAATCGGTATCGCGCCGGTTTACCGCAAAGCCCCGACTTACGCTTACGACATCGGCGATCTGACCCTTGACCGTGACGGCGTTCTATATGTAAATGACAGTGATGAAACCTTGAAAGAAGTTTTGTCTGCCCTGTATAATGCAGGTTTTTACACACCGGAACCCGAAAGCGAAACGGCAACATCTGCGTTCGAAAATCCTGAACACCCAGTAATCCAAATCCCGATTGCGGATTTTACATCCACCGCACTGGACAACTTGGACAAGCTGATCGCCAGCAAAGCGATGCTGATCAAAAAAGCGCTTGACGCGGAGTCTCTACCGATTGAACGCGGCGCGGAAATACTGACTTTCCAGTGGCTAAACGTGAATGCCACGCCGGAAGAAGTAACCGCTGTCACTCAATTTGTGGAAAAACTCTGCGACATGGCGCGACGACAGCAGCGCGTACTGGCCACAGAAAAGCCCGTGGAATCGGAAAAATACGCTTTCCGATGCTTTTTACTGCGATTGGGATTTATCGGCGAAGCATACGCCGTATCGCGCCGGATTCTGCTGCAAAATCTCAGTGGCAACGGATCGCGTAGAAGTGAATCATCATCGCGGAAGACGGAAAGCCCTGTAGCACAAGGTCAAACCCTTGATCATAGCGAATGTAACGGCACACAAATCGTGACAAACGTCGAAACAACACCCGCCGCAAAACCACGTTTCTCGTTCAGAAAATTGTTCGGTGCTTTAAAAGACATGGCGCTAAACTGACCGAAATGAAGACACTTTTCAAAAACGCCCGCCTGGAATATGGCGGGCTGTTTGTAAATATGGCATATTTTTTCAAATAAATTAGTGCAAAAAAAGGAAAAACACTTGGAAAATATTTTGATATATAGTAGAATAACAGTGTAGAAAGATTGTAAAATAAATCACCGTACGAACCAAAAAATTCAGGGTATAAAAGATTTATTGAATCTACTTATTAGATATTTTATCAGAAGTATGGTCACCAGCTGCAGCCACAACGGAACCGGCACACCATAATCCAGCAGATGTTCCTAAATCGCCTGTTTGTACGGCGTTAGCAACACCGGTAACTGCCAATGCAAGACCTCCAAGCCTTAACAACCACGCTACCACATTTCTTTTAGTTTCATTCGTATGTAATTGATTACTCATGCTCGGACATTATAGCAGAAAAATCCATGCTGTCAAGAAAGGAGACTTAACTATGTCGAATCGTCTTTCCCATTTTATCCGCAACCATGCATTTAAGAAAACAGAAATTAAACGTAACCCAATCTGGGTTTCGCTCAAGGAGCAAGCAGATAATTTTGCTTGGAGCGGCACGTCTTTTGCGAAGATTCTCGACTCTATTTTTAATGTAGCGTTTCGCTCAATGGTATTGTTTGCTACGGCTTTGCTTTATCCGCTTGGAATCATAGCGTTGATGGAACAGGTTTTCCGAAGTATAATTAACGAACTATGGGACGAATTAGAAGGAAAATATGATTTTAATTTCTTATCTTCCGCAGTTGCCTTATTTGTAGCTGGAGTTTTTTGGCTTGCTTCAGCCGTCCTATGTTTGCCAACAATTATTTTTATTCCGATTAGTAAATTAAAAAAGTGGCTGGAAGTACGACAATCACTATCTGGACGAGGTGGCTTTCTTGCAATGGGTATCGGTCTTGCCCTTTGCATTGCTTTAGGTGTACTGGCTGCAAGGGGTTTTAATAGCAACAATCAGATTGTCGAGACTCAAACCACCAGCGTTGAGACCCAAACTACAGAGGAAGCTATATCTGTTCAAGATATAGTGTTAGATTCTTCATCCGTTTATCTTGAGATGGGTGAAACGTATCAGATAAATGCAAACATTTCACCAAGTGACGCGAACGCCACAATTCTTTACGGCAGTGATGATATTGATGTTTCGGCTGACGGCTTAATCTCAGCCCCACCATATGACGATGACGATTCTTATACGGACAAGACATATAATGTCACTGTGTCAGCTGGTGAAATTACAAAATCGATTACCGTGTATGTACGTAATTCATATAAGTGGAGTTGGGATAAGGAAAAAGACTGGAATACTGATGACTTGTCTACAGGTGCAATGCTTCTTGACAAAATTATACCAAGTTGCACTGGCTTTACACTTGGTATAAAACTCGACGAGGGAGATTTAGGGGATTGGCAAATTTATGTTCGTTCTGGAGATGATGAATATGTAGGTGAAGAGGTCGGAAATGTAACTATTTCAGAATTAGGCGAATGGTCGTATGCCGATATTTCGTTTACAGAGCGAGATATCCACGAGATTTTAATATTTTCGCCCAAAGATTCTGAAAATAGTTGGAGGATGTATGCAGACCTTAAAGCACTCGTATATAACGGCCATACACATTAGTTTATAGAATAAATGAGATTAAAAAAATATTATCAATAATTTACTTTCCTAAAATGCCCGCCAAAAACAAGGCGGGCTGGTTGCTTTTTCGTGCAGTTATTACATTATCATTTACAACACCATGTAAACGGTGCTCAAAAACGGCACTCTTTCCCCTAAAACAAAGTGTCTCATCGCTCTAAAAATCATC
>DOZP01000168.1:0-1407 GCA_003517945.1 Porphyromonadaceae bacterium
CCTCCCGTGAGTTTCACATCCGTCATAATATCCCAATTCAACTGAAAATCCAATTCCGATCCCAGCCCTTTTTCAATCTCTACGTTTTCATATTTCATATCGCTTGTGATGCTGAAATGATGATACATAACCGACAGGCTCGTTCTTCCGGACGTAGCAAAACTGATTCCGGCATATTTATCCCATAGTCCCGGGTTCAGGCCGTTTACGAAAGATGAAGCATAAAAATAATCCATCGCTCCATAGAATTTATGATGCGTTCCGTATAACGGATTAAACGCTTTATATTTCGTGTCGTCACTATTGCTTCCGCTCAAATAGTCTGTTCCTGCGGTCAGGTTTATGTTATTGTTTATAAAAACATAAGATGCTTTCAGTGACGCCATCCACGCGGAAACATGCACGTCGGCAGGTGTTTTCCCCGACTGGAAATAGACGGAACCGTTAAGTTTTAAGGCCGGGTGCATATAGTCTATGTTCAGGCCGAATGTCTGAAGGTAATGGGTTTCCGCCCTTTCGGTTGTAGCATTTCCGCCTTCCTGTCCGAGGTTCATCAACAGAGCAGACAAGGAGAAATCCGATTTTGCATAATTATACCATAGCGTCTGCATTGATTTGTACGGTTGCGCGCCTGATGCATAATAGGTTCCGCCAATAACTTTTTCATCATTCTGGTTAAAGGCGAGAATCAGATGCAGTTTATTCCTGTCTTTTTCATAACCCAGTTTGAGCGCGTCGTGAAAACGGCCTGCGACATTCCAGTCGAGCCCGCCAAGAATACGTTCATCATCGTATATCAGCGACTGCCTGCCCAACTGAGCGTAAAAATAGTTATGCAAATATAGTTTTGCCCATGCTTCGTTCAGGATGAAACGTCCGTTTTTGTCAATCTGAGGATCCTGTCCCCATACGCCGACATGTTGTGCGGCAACTTTCATCTGCAATGCCTGACGTTTATAATCAAGCGACAGCCGCGCTCTGTTATTGATAAAGCCGGCCGCCTCTTCGCCTTCGTTACGCGGAAATAAAGCGCCGTTGCGATATTCGGCGCGCGGACGTATCTGAACAGAAACAGAGGTCTCATTTTCAGGATTCTGCGCAGATAATTCTGTTATAAAACAGCATAAAAGAATATATACATAAAACTTTTTCATAACATATTATTTTGTTTATTGAGTTGACTTGACAAAATAAGTTAATATATTTGTCCCGGGGTGTAATTTAAATTACATTTGTGAACTATTTTTCTGTAAATCTGAAATTATTGCAAATAATGGAACGAATCACATTGACAGAAAGGTATCAGAACATACTGTTTGACATACCTTTGTTTGAAGGAGTATCGAACAACATAAAACAGACATTTTTAGACCGTTTGGATTATGTATTGTATGATATTGAAAAAAA
>DOZP01000168.1:1453-5322 GCA_003517945.1 Porphyromonadaceae bacterium
GGGAAACAATGTGATGATAGAAGACATCATAGCCCCCAGAGTATTTGCCACTCCTCATTTGTTCAACAAAGACAATACACTCCCCGCCACTTTTACCGTTATTAAAAAAGGTGTCTTATTCAAAGCGTCAAAAGAATCCGTATTCAAACTGATCAGTGAAGAACCTCATCTGTTGAAAAATTTTCTCTGTGTAACAGGCAATTGTAATAAATGCACGGTAACACGCCTGCATGCCCTGACGCAAAAAACAATCCGGAACAGGATCATCGTATATCTGCTCGAAAAGAAACATACGGATCATGATTGGGCAATGGCAGATCATAATAATTCGCAACTTGCCGATTACCTTTGCGTTACGCGTCCTGCACTATCGAAAGAGATCAATAAAATGGTCAAAGAGGGATTGATTGTCGTAGAAGGTAAAAAAATCCATCTGCTTGAAATCGCAAAACTAAAACAAACGGTTTTATTATAAATTATTCCTATGAATATTGAAGAGTTGAGAGCGTATTGTCTTTCCGTGAGAGGGGCTACTGAGAGTACGCCATTTTTAGATGACTCTATACTGGTGTTTAAGGTCATGGGTAAAATGTTTGCCTATGCAGGTATTAATCCGAAGGACGGAATTTTTAAGGTGGATCTGAAATGTGACCCCGATTATTCGGCGGAATTGCGTGAGAAATATAACGGGATTACACATGGTACGCATACACGAGGTCTGTTATGGAATGCTGTTTTCATAGACAGTGACGTCCCTGATGAATTAATCCGGAAACTAATCGATCATTCGGTTGGTGAGGTAATCCGGAAATTATCCGGAAAGTTACGGCAGAAATATCATGATGAAGAATAACTAATAAAAATAAAGTAAAGTTTATAAATGCCGGATATGCCTGAATTTGAATCTGATATATTAATAATGAATAAAATGATTGCAGGATTTTAAAAATAAGTTCAAAAAATAATTGTCATTCAAATATTTATCCTACCTTTGCACAAAATTGAGTTTGAATATTTATAGAAATAGTTCTTCTTTTTATACTATAAAGCAGTCTTTCCTTTTAATCTTCCACCTCAATCTTTATTAGTATTTAATCTTAATTAAAATTTAAATGAACATTTACATTTCAGGTTTAAGCTACAACGTAAGTGATGCTGACTTAAACGAGTTATTTGCAGAGTATGGAGAAATTTCTTCATCAAAAATTATTACGGACAGAGAAACGGGAAGATCCAGAGGATTCGGTTTTGTAGAAATGCCAAACGATTCGGAAGGACAAAAAGCAATTGATGAACTTAACGGAGTAGAATACGATGGTAAAGTTATTTCCGTCAGTGTTGCACGCGAAAGAACAGAACGTTCTTCGTTCGGTGGCGGCGGCAGACGTGATAACCGAGGAGGTCACGGCGGCGGATACGGCGGCGGCAGACGTTATTAATCTCTCAAAAATACTAAAACAGAAAGCGGAAGGCTTTCTGTTTTAGTACATAAAAATAGTACCTTCCGACATATTTCCTGCCCGATATATAATTAAATTCTACCGGCGAAATCCGCTTCTGATTTATTAGACTATCAACAATACATATATCATGTGATTTAGGGGTATATTTTTATACTCTTTGAATTTTTATTATATATAAGGGCTTTTTCTTTACATCCCGCTTGTAGTGCCATACAAGCGAATAAAATATTAAAAATTATGACATTCAAAGAATTAAATATAACACAACCTATCTTAAATGCTATTCATGAAAAAGGATATATAAACCCAACTCCCATACAAGAAAAGGCTATTCCCGTAGTGCTGTCTAAAAAAGACATCATGGGCTGCGCACAGACCGGAACAGGTAAAACAGCCTCGTATGCCATACCTGTTATTCAACACCTGCAGGCAGATTATTATTCGGAAGCCCGCATTCAGAAATTACGCAAAATCAAAGCCCTCATATTAGCGCCTACCCGCGAACTCGCATTGCAGATAGATGAATGTATCTCCGATTACGCAAAATATACGAACATAAAGCACGGCGTCATTTTCGGAGGGGTAAAGCAGCAGCCGCAAAACGATATGTTGCGGAGGGGTATTGATATACTGGTGGCTACGCCCGGCCGTTTACTGGACCTGATGAATCAGGGATATGTAAAACTGAATGATATACGTTATCTGGTACTGGACGAAGCAGACCGCATGCTTGATATGGGTTTCATCAACGATATCAAACGGATACTTTTAAAACTTCCGAAAGAAAGACAGACCTTGCTGTTTTCCGCAACGATGCCTTCTTCCATTATATCCCTTGCTCATTCATTGTTGAGAGATCCCGTAAAAGTAAACGTTGCGCCCCAGTCCACACCTGCCGAAAAAATTGAACAATTTGTTTATTTTATAGATAAGAAAGAGAAAAACGATCTGTTGATTTCCATTCTTAAAGAAGCGGAAGATCAATCGGTATTGGTTTTTTCACGGACGAAACACAACGCAAATAAAATTGTGCGTAAACTCTGCATTGCCGGTATCAGGAGCGAAGCCCTGCATGGCAATAAAAGCCAGTCTTCCCGACAAACGGCATTGTCTAATTTCAAATCGGGAAAAACACGTGTAATCGTTGCGACGGATATTGCATCGAGAGGCATTGATATCAATGAGTTACCTTTAGTGATTAATTACGACCTGCCCGAAGTTCCGGAAACATACGTGCATCGCATCGGACGTACGGGAAGAGCGGGAAACGCCGGTACGGCGCTGACTTTTTGTTCGCAGGAAGAACGGAAGTTGATAAATAACATTCAGAAACTTACCGGAAAAAGAATGAATACGATTGCACTTCCCGCATGAGAACGCGATTTTTAGTTATTTCCGGTTAACATACTGACAGACAATAATTATAAAATATACACATGGCAATATCATTTAATAAAAGAGAAAACGAAAAGAAGAAGCAGCAAAAAAAGTTAGAAAAGCAAAAACGGAAAGAAGTAAGGAAAGAATCCGGAAAAAGTAGTTTTGACGATATGATCGCATATGTGGATGAAAACGGGATGATCACCTCTACTCCTCCCGATATGCGGCAAAAAGAAGAGATAGAGCAGGATGAAATACTGATTTCCGTACCTAAAAGAGAAGAGGAAGAAGCCGTAATCCGCAGGGGCCGTGTAGAATATTTCAGTTCATCAAAAGGTTACGGATTCATAAAAGATATGGCGAATACGGATAAATATTTTTTTCACATAAGCGATGCGCCACAAAATATAGCCGAAGGTTGCATGGTCACTTTTGACCTGGAAAAGGGCAACAGGGGCATGAACGCCGTAAATATCGTGATTTCCGATAAAGATATCGTTGTTTAAATATATGTGATACAAGCTCTCTCNNCTCTGACTTTCAGGATTCATGCCGGAATAAAAGAGCCTTTTATTTGAAATATTCAGTATTTCTTCTTGCTTTTCTTAACCGAAGGAACAGATACGAACCATAGATCAGGATAAGAGAAAAGAAATGAATATACCGTTTTGCCTGAGCGCTGACTTCAATATCAGCAAAACCTTTTCCCGGCATGCGGCCCTCCCCTGCCGGGCTTGTCGTTTGTTCATTTTGCCGGCTTCCGGCTTGTCCGGCCATTTCACGGTTTCCGTTCCGCCTGCTATTTTCCACTTGTTTAACCGCATTGTTTTCAGCCCCTTGTCCGCCGGCAGTATTCCTTTGTACAGCCACGGTCTCGACAGTCGCCATCTTTGGCGCATGCCCGCCTCTCGGGTTCAACATACCTCCTGTCTGTATTCCTATGGCATGAATAAATAAGGTTGCATACAAAACGTATGACCATTTCTGGAGCTTTTTCCATTTCACATTTCCCATACGTTTGCGAAC
>DOZP01000314.1:0-461 GCA_003517945.1 Porphyromonadaceae bacterium
CCCAGGTACACCAGTTATCCGCCGGCCAATTATTTTACCGGCGGATTCGGTATGGCAGACTATGAACGGGCGATCCGGGAATCCAATACCCTGCCGCCCGGTCATCTCTCTTTTTACATCCACATCCCCTTTTGCCGGCATCTTTGCCATTACTGCGGATGTAATTCATTCCCGGCGATGAAGCCTGCGGAGGTAGACCGCTATATATCCGCTCTCCATACCGAAATGGACGCCGTAATCGGAATGATTGATCCCACACGGCAGATTGCACAGATCCATTACGGAGGCGGCTCTCCCACTTTCCTCCCTGTCGCGGTATTGAAAGAAATGAACGACCGTTTGTTGTCGGCTTTCACCTGCATCGACCGTCCCGAAATTGCTATCGAATGCCATCCGGGTTATCTTAACGAGGCTTACTGGATGGCGCTTCCGGAAGCCGGTTTCAATCGTTTCAGCATTGG
>DOZP01000314.1:591-3935 GCA_003517945.1 Porphyromonadaceae bacterium
CCTGGCAGCCCGACCGGTTGGTTACTTTCTCTTACGCCCACGTTCCCTGGGTAAATAAGCAACAACTGATCCTCGAAAAAAACGGATTGCCCGCAAGTCAGGAAAAAAGCGGAATGTTCCGGGATGCGGAAACATTGTTGCTAACTGCCGGTTACCGTCCGATCGGGTTGGATCATTTTGTCCGTCCGGAAGATGAACTCTTTCTGGCTTTGGAGCAGAAAAAACTCCGCCGTAACTTCCAGGGGTATTGTACCGGACGCACCACCGGACAAGTCTATGCATTCGGCGCCACCGGGATCAGCCAGTTACATGGCATATACGCCCAGAATGCCAAAGGGATCAGCGACTATATCGAACGGATCGAAGCCGGATCGCTGGCAACCGTCAAAGGCTATCGTCTGAACCGGGAAGAATACATCACGAAAGAAGTGATTGAAACCCTGATGTGTAACTACACCATTGACTGGGAGGAATTGTCGGAAAGGCTTTCTCTTCCCGTTGATACCCTTATCGGGGCAACTGCATACAACGAACAGACGCTTCGCGCATTCGCCGATGATGGTATTATTACGCTGACTGAAAAACAGATAAGTATCACACCCAAAGGTAAACTCTTTGTCAGGAACGTCGCCGCTTCATTAGATAAATTGATGATGCAAACCGATAAAACATTTTCTAAACCAGTATAAACTACAGATGGAAACAAAACAGATTGACGTTGCGGTAATTGGCGCCGGTATTACCGGACTGACAACTGCCTTTCTCCTCCGGCAAAAAGGAAAACAGGTGCACCTGCTGGAACGGGCCAACCGTACCGGCGGACAGATACAGACCTTCCATGAAGCCGGTTTTACGTTTGAAAGCGGGCCGAACACCGGAACGGTTTCTTGTCCGGAAGTAGTCGAATTATTTACCCAATTGCATTCCACATCCTGCCAGCTTGAAACGGCGTGTAAGGCTTCCAAACGAAGGCTGATCTGGAAGAAAGATCGTTTCCATGCATTACCGTCCGGATTATGGGCCGGAATCACCACACCCTTATTTACTTANNAACAACTCCGGATGAATCGGTTGGTCAACTGGCGTGCCGACGCCTGGGACAATCTTTCTTCAACTATGCCGTCGATCCCTTCATATCCGGCATATATGCAGGTGATCCGATGAAACTGGTTACCCGGTATGCACTTCCCAAACTCTATAATTTGGAACAAGATTACGGCAGCTTCATCCGGGGAGGCATAGCTAAAATGAAAGAACCTAAAACCACCCGTGACCGCTTGGCAACCAAGGAAATATTTTCGGTTACCGGAGGTTTGGAAAACCTGACGAAAGCGTTGACCGATCAGATTGGCGCTGAGCACATCAGCCTGTCGGCCACCGATATCCGCATCCGACCATTCACTGATGGTCGTTGGCAGATTTCCTGTATAACTCCGCAAGGTGAACAAACCTTTCTTACCCGTAAGGTAGTCACTACCATAGGAGCCTACAACCTGCCCGAACTGCTCCCTTTCGTCCCTTCGGAGTTGATGGTTAAGATCACAAACCTTCGTTACGCGCCTGTTATACAGACCTCCGTAGGCATACGTGATACCGGATCACTGCATCTGAATGCCTTTGGCGCCCTTATTCCTTCCATAGAGCAGAAACCGATCCTGGGAATCCTATTCCCTTCTTCGTGTTTCTCTTCCAGAGCTCCGCATGGAGGTGCGTTGTTTTCCTTTTTTATGGGAGGAATCAGACATCCGGAAATGATAAAACGGACAGACGATGAGATCAGGGACATTGTAATAACGCATTTGCAATCCATGCTACGGTTCCCATCCGGCATATCTCCCGACCTGATCCGTATTTTCCGCCATTCTCATGCTATTCCCCAATACGAACAAAGCAGCGGCGAACGTTTCGAAGCCATCAACCGGATCGAAAACCAATACCCCGGACTCATCCTGGCCGGTAATATCCGCAACGGCATCAGCCTTGCCGACCGTATCCGCCAGGCTTCCCTGATAGCAGAAACAATGATTTGGTAACCGTAAAAAAAAATACTAAATATTTGAAGACAGGCTGTATACCGGCAATGAAAAAAGTAAGCATTCATTTTGTTTTGCTTCCGGTTTGCGCTATCTTTGGGCATAAATTTTAAAATATGGACGGAATATATCAGGCAGACAGCAAGCGATATGATGACGGTATGAAATATCGTCGAGCAGGTAACAGCGGCATATTGCTACCGGAAGTGTCTTTAGGGTTGTGGCATAACTTCGGCGGAGACGACAACTTCTTCAATAGTAAAAAAGTACTCCATACAGCTTTCGACAAAGGAATCACTCACTTTGACCTGGCTAATAATTACGGCCCGCCGTATGGTTCGGCTGAAGAAACGTTTGGGAAGGTGATGAAAACTTCCTTTATGCCCTATCGTAACGAATTATTTATCTCTACAAAAGCCGGACATGACATGTGGCTGGGGCCATACGGCGAGTGGGGATCTCGTAAAAACCTGATGAACAGTCTGAATGCAAGCCTCAAACGCATGCAGTTGGATTACGTGGATATCTTCTATTCACATCGCTATGATCCGGTTACTCCGTTGGAAGAAACATTGCAAACGCTGGTTGATATTGTAAAGCAGGGAAAGGCGTTATACGTCGGCATATCCAAATATCCCTCTGATGCCGCCCGGTTTGCCTATGATTATTTGCGACGCAGAGACGTTTCCTGCCTTTTGTATCAGGGAAAGTACAATCTTTTTTCACGCGAGCCCGAACAGGAAGGTATTTTGCAGGGTGCAAAAGATAACGGCGTAGGATTTATCGCTTTTTCACCCCTGGCTCAGGGATTATTGACCGACAAATACATAGACGGTAAAATCGCTGAAACATCCAGGATGGCGAAAGGAAAATTCCTGAAAAAAGAAGCGTTAACTGATGAAATAGTAATGAAGATACGACAATTGACGGAAGTGGCATCCGGACGCAATCAGTCGCTGGCAGAAATGGCTTTGGCATGGTTGTTAAAAGATGAATCCGTATGCTCTGTAATCATAGGGGCCAGTTCGGTCGAACAATTAAACAGAAATTTAAAAGCAGTAGGCCATACCTCTTTCTCCGGAGAAGAATTGCATTTGATCAATCGGATTTTGAAATAGTTTTCATCACCCGTTCAATAGCGTCGTCCATTTGCGAAATGGATTCCAGGCCGAGCGTCATACAATGAATATTTCCTTCGGTCAATGCAAATTTAATAGACTGTTCGCGTTCATCGTCTGTTACATGTTTTCCTTCTCCGAAAATTTTCATTCCGATCACCCCTTTTCCGTTCTCTTTTGCAGTGGCAAGAAT
>DOZP01000314.1:4032-5811 GCA_003517945.1 Porphyromonadaceae bacterium
CCGTCTTGTTTCGCTTTGGAAAAACCGTCCATATAATGTGTACGCGTCTTATTCCAGTCGCCTTTCATCATGCAGTGCATGAAAAGAATATCAATGTAATCGGTACCCATTTCTTTGCGGTAGCGATCAATAGTTTCCGAAACCGGTTCTTTGTTGTCCGAATCATCATCATGTGTCCACATTTTGGTCAGCAGTGTAATATTTTCACGCGGTAATGATTTGATGGCTTCTCCTACATATGGCATGGAACCATATCCATCGGCCATATCGTAAAAACGTATGCCCCGTTCGTACGCATGATGCGCCAGTTTCGCAAAGCCATCCATACCCAGACGGGTCTGATTGGACGCTTTGCTGTATCCCTTTGTTCCTGTTCCCATGGCAATACGCGAAACCGTCAATCCGCTTTCACCGAGTTTTACCCTGTCAACCGACATGCTTAACGGCAGATTCAGATTAATCGCTGCACCCACTGGTTGTAATACGGATATTCCGGCCAGACCGGTTAACCCTGTTTTTATAAATTTGCGTCGATTCATTTGTTTCATTGTCGCGTCATTTAATTTACTTAATTTTTACCGTACGCCTGCAATGTTCATTTTCAGGCTATATAGACATTCCGATGCCGTAATGAATAATGTTTTCATCTCCTTTCCTCCGAAACACACATTGGCCGTCCAGCCGGCTTCAACAGGTATATGTGCGATTTTCTCCCCTTCCGGATTAAAAACCGTCACCCCTTTTCCCGTGAGATAGATGTTACCGTCACTATCAATTGTCATACCGTCGGAACCCATTGAGGTAAACAATTTTTTATTTGTCAACAGCGCATCCGGCTGTATTTCATAAACATATGTTTTTCCGGCTTTTATATCCGCCACATAAAGAAGTCTGCCGTCGGGACTTCCGATAATTCCGTTCGGTTTTTCCAAATCAGTCGCTACCCTGATCAGTTTTTTATAATCGGGCGATAAGTAATACACATGTTCGCCATCCTGCTGCATTTCGGGATCGCGCGTCCAGTAATCACGCTTATACAAAGGATCGGTAAAATAGATACCTCCATCCGGATGTACCCACAAATCATTCGGGCCGTTCAATTTCTTATTTTCAAAATCCGTAACCAATGCCTGATAACCGCCTTTCATATCAAACTTCCATATTTCATTCTCCATGTCGGAACATGAAAGTAAGTAGCCCTTTTTATCGAAATACAGCCCGTTCGCCCGTCCGGTATTCTCACTGAAAACGGATAGCTGTTCATTATCTGCCGACCATTTCAGGATACGATTATTGGGTTGATCCGTAAAATAAACATTTCCGTCTCCATCAACAGCCGGTCCTTCCGTAAAACGGAAACCGTCGGCTACTAATTTTACCTCCGCGCCTTGTGCTATGATGTGATTTTCCTGAGCAAGAATAGACATACATACTGATATAAAGGTTGTTAATACTATAAATTTTATCATGATCAGATTTATCTAATATATTTTACAAAGATGTGCTTTTTTTTGTATATATGCAATAGTTCAGGAACAGATTACCGAAGATATCAATTGCTCCGCCAAATTGTCTTCAACTTAATTATTGCGTATTAATCGTAGATATAAAACGTTGCAATTCCAAATCCACAGGAATCAAGGCAGGAACATCCAAAGAGTCCAACAATACGGGAGCAGTCTTTAGTTCCCCGTATTTGGCAACCTTCTTCCCCTTATGAAAGTAGCGTCTCATTATAATCTTCAACTTATCTTTAGGTTTTGATATATCTTCTATATT
>DOZP01000314.1:5838-7871 GCA_003517945.1 Porphyromonadaceae bacterium
CGGCCCATCGACTAAGACAATCCGGCTGTTTCAAGAACCATGCTTCCATCTCTTGCACCATAAAAAATATCATGGACTTCCGTGCATCAGGTATCAGGATAGTCTTTTCGGGATGAGTATCATTTACCAGTCTCTCAAACCATTTATGTCTGGTTGCCGGAGGTTCATCCGAATCAATATAAAGACAATCAGACGTGGAACCCAGGAAACGTTTTACAGCCGAACGATATCCCCATGCCGGGTTGACAATAATATCCAAATCCTCCCGGCTGAGTACTCTCGTAAAGAACTTGTGCAACGATTGTCGCAGCGCCTCAACATTATTGGCTGTATCAGCAGATATATTATTGAGGGCAACGCCTCCCTCTACAATTATGTTGAGTCTTACCATCGTTTCCCTCCGATTTGACCCAACAGCCACATTTGCCCCGGCAAGTATTCACCCTCCCAGTCGGGGAAATCACTTTCTGATACGCGACGGATGATTGTTGAGTTTTCGCTGTCTTTCTCAAAGACAAGAATATCTTCAAGCTCAAACTGGTTCAACAGATGTGGCGAATGGGTGGCTACAATAATCTGGCTTTGTCCGGCGGCATGTTTCATCATGTCTGCAATGGAGCGAATCATGTCCGGATGCATGCCTCTTTCGGGTTCATCAATGG
Source organism: Porphyromonadaceae bacterium (assembly GCA_003517945.1). GTDB lineage: Bacteria > Bacteroidota > Bacteroidia > Bacteroidales > Tannerellaceae > Tannerella. The sequence goes on from DOZP01000314.1 coordinate 6,501, forward strand.
CAACCAAAACTCCTCTTGATGGGTTATAAAACACGCTTTCCATCAGCAGGAAACGCAATGTTCCATCTGATATATGCAGGGCGCCGATGGCTTTGCTCATGTTCTTTTCGCGCAAGGATAAATAGGATTGTCCATAAAGATTGCTGATCTCTATGCTCTTGAAGTATGGGTTGACATTGCGGAAAGTCTCTTCCAGTCGTTCAAAATCGAACGTATAATTTAGCTTAAGGTTATTCAGAATATGGGTTAGGTTTGCACCTGACTTACGCAGGCGCGTGTCGGTTGAGTACTCCGCAGTTGCACGCAGCTTGCTTCCTTCGCTTACATCAAAATCATTGTAGACGGCAATGGACTCAATGGCTTTGCGTAAGGTGTGGGTGGGTAGATAGTGTACCGCGTCGTTTATTTGGCGAAGAATCAGTTCTTGTCCGGAGATGTCAATGTCGGTATAGTCCTGAAGTGCTATTGCTCCATCCGGTGTGCGGGTACTGATTTTCCCGTTTCCGTTGCTGAAATCCAAGTAGGTAAACGATGCGTCGTCTATCTTTTTATGCTCGGTATATACCCGTTCATTCAATGTGTAGCTTGTTCCTGAACGCCGGATAGTGATACGATAATGAACATCTGCTCGGAAACTTGCCTTGGGATTTAACGCATTCAATTTATTGTAATCAAATACATAAGTAATCTGAGCATACGGGGCTGTCCTTTCGCCATTGCAATTTACAACTTGGTCGTATCCTCCCCATTGTTCCTGTATCAGTTTCACTAATCCATCACCTGCAATACCTTCGCTAAGTAAACGCAATGCATTTATAAAAGATGTTTTGCCGCTACCGTTTATACCCAATAATAAGTTTACGCCTTTATTTAGCTCTATGGTTTTCTCTCCTTTAAAAGAAAAAAAATCTCGTATTTTGATAGACTTTAGCATATAGACAATTCTCTAATAAGTTATTTCTAACTACAAAAGTAATAAAATCTTTCCCTTTTATACAATATAAAAAAAATAATTGAATAATACATTAAATCAATGTATTGAACTACACGGAAATAAAATAGAAGAAAAAGGCCATCCTTTTAAATCAGGACAGCCCTTTCCTCTACTTTTATACTCACCCGGAAAATGAGATCCCGGGAATTTTCGATTCCTATACTTTAAAATATTCTTCCCATCCCGAACGCGGAGGAGCGCCTGCAAGCATTGCATTGGCAAACGGGTTATTGGTAATCTGTTTTTTCACCGGGTCAAATTCCAACTTCGTATTCAGGCGTTGCGCCATTACGCCTAAACAGAATACCTGACTCAACGGGCCGGCGATTTCAAACGGCGAACGGGTCTTTTCTTTACCCTGACATGCCAACAAAAAG
>DOZP01000314.1:7902-9342 GCA_003517945.1 Porphyromonadaceae bacterium
TTTTCTCCGGGAATGATCGAAAGCGTACTTCCGTGAGACCCTCCTTTAAATGTCAGCGTCTTACTGTAAATTTCCTTTCCGGGATTCAGTTTCAATGGTTGTAGCTTTCCTCCGGCCACCGTCGGAATATTCGGATCAATTTCCGAGGTGCCGTATCCTTCCGGAACCTGAGGGATATTATCCAATCCGTCATACCACGTAATATCCAATGCCGGCATATTCTTTCTTTCCGCGAAACGGAACAGAATCTTAGAAGACATCGGGAAGAAATAATCATTATGCTGCTTCAGCATCAACGGGTTTATTTCGTAAGGCAAACCCAGTTCCAGAAACTCGTGTATCGTATCCAGAATATGAGCGCCCCAGTCACCCAAAGCTCCCATTCCGAGGTCATACCAGCAACGCCAGTTCCCATAATGATATTTTTCGTTGAATTCATGATACTGAACAGCCATGTTCCATGTATCCCAGTCTATACCTGCCGGCATTGGTTCCGGATCCGGATACTTGAAGATACGCGAATCCCATCCATGCCAGCGGCGGGCAGAATTCATGTGAGCCGTGACAGCCGTTACATCTTTGATAATACCGGCATCTTTCCATGCTTTAAACTGAAAATAATTGGCCTCCGAATGACCTTGATTACCCATCTGTGTCACAACTTTCGGATTTTTTTTGGCCGCTGCTATCATCAGTTCGCCTTCAAGGAAAGTGCGACACATCGGTTTTTCAACATAAATATGCTTTCCTTCCCGGATAGAATGCATAACCACCGGATGATGTGCAAAGTCAGGTATACCGGCGCATACGGCATCAAACTGGTTCCCCATTTTATCGAACATCACCCTGAAATCCTTGAAACGGGCGGCATTCGGAAACATATTCATGATTTCCTGTGTATGTTTGGCCCCCATATCAATGTCACACAAAGCCACAACATTCGCCAATCCTGTCTTTGCAAACTCTTTGATTATATCAGCTCCACGGAAACCGATACCTACACAAGCCAGATTCACCTTTTCATTCGCTCCGATAATCTGGCGGTAACTTGACGCATTTAACCGCACACTACCCATTGCCAATCCTGCAGATGCAAGACCTGCTGTCTTTAAAAAACCTCTACGTGTTGTCATGTATTTATATTTTATATAATAAATTATTTTCTGTATAACTTATTCGCAAAGGTAAATTCTTTTTTTTAATACGCAAATGTGTGCGCAAACATTTTTTGTTTTTTTTGATAAAAATAGGTTTTCCGAAAGCATTTTTCTTTTTTATGGCATAAAAAACGTACCTTTGCGTAAATTAAACAATCATGGAATATTACAAACTATTTTTTAGCTACGAATCACAGATAGAAACGGATATAATTAATGACTTACTGGCTTCGGAACTCGGCGGCATCGGTTTCGAAAGCTTTGTTCCCGGCCAGGAAGGATT
>DOZP01000314.1:9377-14034 GCA_003517945.1 Porphyromonadaceae bacterium
CATTACTTTCCATCACACGAAAGAACTGATAAAAGAACAAAACTGGAATGAGGAATGGGAAAAAAACTACTTCCAGCCTATCCGTATAGGCAATGAATGTATTATCCGCGCATCCTTTCATCCGGAGGAATACGGATTCAGATACCCTATTATCATTGATCCCAAAATGGCTTTCGGGACGGGCAACCATGCCACTACATACCTGATGCTTTGCGAAATACTAAAACTTGACCTGAAAAACAGGGAAGTACTTGATATGGGATGCGGAACCGCTGTCCTGGCTATTCTGGCGGCACAAAAAGAAGCCTCACGTGTCGTAGCCATCGACATTGACGAATGGGCATATCACAATGCGATTGAAAATTGCCGGCTCAATAACGCCGATAACATACAGGTTGCGCTCGGAGGAGCCGAACAAATAAAAAATTCCGGAATGTTTGATTACATTTTCGCAAACATAAACAGGAATATATTATTAAATGATATTCATTATTATGTACCTGTGTTAAAAAAAGACGGCTTGCTTTTTATGAGTGGATTCTACAAGGAAGATATACCTCTTATAGAAGAAGAATGCAATAAAAACGGTTTACGCTTATTGTCCTATACAGAGCAAGATAACTGGGTAGCAGTTAAAACCCAAAACCAAATCAAACCGGATTATTTATAAAAAAAAATCATAAATATCTATTCAAAAATTTTGTCTTAACAATATTTTTTGTTAAATTTGTAGGTCTAATTTAAAATTGTAGAATTATGAAAAACAGTGTTGATTCAAAATTACTGCTCGGACTATTGGTGGGTGCGGCAGTAGGTGCAGCGATCGGTTATCTTGCTGCGACAGATAAAAAAGAGCAAATAATTGACGAACTAAACAATGTAGTTGGAAAAGTGAAAGAAGGATTCAATTCTGCACTAAACAAATACAAATGCAAAATTGACAATAAAGTTGACGAGATTGTTGAAGACCTTGATAACGCCTGAACAATAAATGCTCTTCAATAAAATTTTTCCTTATCATACATTGTAAATGGAAAAAGATGCAGAAAAAATATTCCGCGATCTGAAAGAAGATATTTCCACATACGCGGAATTAAAATTAGAATTATTTAAACTCAATGCGTACGAGAGGATCAGCAAAGTGATTGCGATCTTCTCGTATGGATTGTTATTGTGCGCACTGATTTTTATAACCATACAATTCGCCTTACTGGCATTAGGCTTTCTGCTAAGTAACTGGCTCAACTCTATGGCAGGTGGATTCGGCATCGTTGCAGCACTCTATTTTTTACAGGTTGCAATCGTTATACTTAATAAGAATCGCATACGTCGAATGGTTATAAATATAATTGTTTCCGCGCTAAACTCAAATGAAGAATACAACGATGCAACAAGAAACACTACCACTGAAGGAAGCGAACAGAAATAAACAACTTTCGCCTATTGAACGACTTTTTGCCGATAAAATAGACGTCAGAGAAAAATGTCGGATTCAGGAAAAGAAAATCAATGCGGATTTTGTCTATATCCGCGACAATGCAGGAGGACTTTTGTTGTCAGGAATGTCATCATTGCTATTTCCCTCTAAAGACACCAATGAAAAATCCGCCGGTAAATTATCAACAGGCGCCCATAAGCATTTAGACAAATCAACAAATAATCGCTTTTCGGCATTCGATTTTCTGGCAATTACGAAAAGTCTTTTACCATTGGCATGGGATATATTGCAGCCGATAGCCATAACCTGGGGACTAAACAAATCCAAATCACTCATTGCAAAGCTCTTTTCAAGAAAAAAGTAAGTTAGCCGCAACATTTAATTTATGTTATAAAGCATATTTTCTTTCCTGTTGCACATGTATATATGCAAAAAAAGTTATAACTTTGTGCCCATTAAAATCAAGGTATAACGATAAAGAATCTATATCACAAAATATTTTATTTATAACTATTTAAAAAATTAATTACAATGATTAAAGTAGGTATTAACGGATTTGGCCGTATCGGACGTTTGGTTTTCCGTGCAGCTCAGAAGAGAAGTGACATTCAGGTAGTTGGCATTAACGACCTGATTAGTGTTGAATACATGGCATACATGTTGAAATACGACACCATTCACGGTCAATTTGACGGTACAATCGACATCAAAGACGGTAATCTGATAGTAAACGGTAACTCTATCCGTGTAACGGCAGAAAAAAATCCTGCAGATTTGAAATGGAGTGATGTTGGCGCTGAATATGTTGTTGAGTCAACAGGCTTGTTCCTTTCTAAAGACAAAGCGCAGGGACATATTGATGCAGGCGCAAAATATGTTGTCATGTCTGCTCCTTCCAAAGACGATACCCCGATGTTTGTATGCGGTGTAAATCTGGACGCTTACGTAAAAGGCACTCAGTTTGTATCCAACGCTTCCTGTACAACAAACTGTTTGGCTCCCGTTGCAAAAGTTTTGAACGACAAGTTCGGTATTACCGATGGTTTGATGACTACGGTTCATGCTACGACAGCTACTCAGAAAACAGTTGACGGCCCTTCTGTAAAAGACTGGAGAGGTGGTCGCGCTGCATCCGGAAATATTATCCCGTCTTCTACAGGTGCAGCTAAGGCGGTAGGCAAAGTAATCCCTCAATTGAACGGCAAACTGACAGGTATGGCATTCCGCGTTCCGACACTGGACGTTTCTGTAGTTGACCTGACGGTAAATCTGGCGAAACCGGCATCTTACGAAGACATCAAAGCTGCCATGAAAGCGGCTTCGGAAGGTGAACTGAAAGGAATACTCGGATATACGGAAGATGACGTGGTTTCTTCCGATTTCATTGGCGACGCCCGCACATCTATCTTTGATGCAAAAGCAGGAATTGCCCTGACCGATACGTTCGTAAAAGTTGTTTCATGGTATGACAATGAGTGGGGATATTCAAGCAAAGTATTGGAATTGATCGCTCACATGAAACAAGTGAACGGATAAAAGATTAGAGAAAATTTTTTTATAAAGTTTTGTATTGGTAAAAAGCCGCATCTCCTTACAGATGTGGCTTTTTATATATTGCCTCGTTGTTAAACTTTTATAAATACGTTAAAAACAAAACGGTTGTCATTTTTTTTCGTTATATTTGCGATAGACTGGGGCATGCGATATGTCTTTCATATTTATGTTTAATTTATAAATGCTAAAAGTCATGGATAAATTAGTTAAAAAAACAGTTTTCTTTTCCGGCAACACTCCGGAAAAGGAGGATGCAAAACCCCAAACGCATCAGGAATTTTTTAGTGAAGGTCAGGATGTGAACGACCCAAATGTAAAGGAAGAACAGGAAATGACAACGAAAGAAAAATACAAGAGGCACTTTGTCGCCAATTACAATATGTTCTTCTAATATAAGATAAGCAGACTCCCCGCATAAAAACGGTCGGTCTGCTTTTATTTTGCGGTACTTTTTATATCCATTACCTTTTGTAAGAAACGGAATAACCCTTATATTTGTTCCCCGATGGAACAAATTGAACTTATTACGGTTTTAGGCCCTACAGCCAGCGGAAAAACGACGTTTGCTGCAGCTTTGGCCAAACATCTGAATACAGAAATCATTAGCGCCGATTCAAGACAAGTATACCGCCGTATGGATATCGGAACAGGGAAAGATCTGGACGATTATAAGGTAGAAGGAACAGACATACCCTATCACCTGATTGATATCTGCGAACCGGGAACAAAGTATAATGTCTTTCAATACCAACATGATTTTTTCAATATCTTCAATCAATTAAGGAAAAAAGAAAGAATACCTGTCTTATGCGGGGGTACAGGCATGTATATCGAAGCAGTCCTGAAAGGGTACAAATTACTGGATGTACCTCCCAATCCCCTATTACGCGAATCATTAAGAGAGAAATCGCTGCCGGAACTTGAAAAAATACTGACGTCATACAAAACGCTTCATAACAAAACAGACGTAGACAGCGTCCAACGTGCCATACGCGCCATTGAAATTGAAGAATACTATCAAACGGCATCTCCTGAAAAAAATGAATTTGAACCTATAAACAGCTTCATAATCGGCATTGATATCGACCGTGAGTTACGGCGTAAAAAAATATCCGGACGGCTGCAACGCCGTTTAGATGAAGGAATGGTTGATGAAGTCCGCAGNNACATCCGGACGACCTGATTTATTACGGACTGGAGTACAAATACCTGACATTGTATATAACAGGCCGGCTGACATACAAAGAAATGATCAGGCAATTGGAAATTGCCATTCACCAGTTTGCCAAACGCCAGATGACCTGGTTCCGGGGTATGGAACGGCGTGGATTCACCATACACTGGATTGACGCTTCCATGCCTACCACGGAAAAAATAGAATACGTAATGAATAAAATAAATAATTATAATATCTATCAAATCAACAACACAACAAACATATAAACCAATGACTATAGAATACGTAACAAATTCAGAAAACTTTTTCCTGCTGGCAGGGCCTTGTGTGATTGAAAGTGAAGAGATGGCATTACAAATAGCGGAACGTATCGTTGCCATAACCGGAAAACTAAATATCCCATACGTTTTTAAAGGCTCTTACCGGAAAGCCAATCGTTCACGTATAGATTCCTTTACCGGAATCGGCGATGAAAAAGCGTTAAAAAT
>DOZP01000098.1:0-2024 GCA_003517945.1 Porphyromonadaceae bacterium
TACCAGAAACCCAAAGATTCGGAAACCGATATTATCAGTTCACCCGATTTGCTGTTGGTTAAGTTACGCTACAAACCGATCGACAGCGATATCAGTGATAAAGTGGAGGTGTCTGTCGCAGATGACGGTCCGGAACATGTTTCCCGGGATTTTCGTTTTGCATCTTCGGTTGCCATGATGGGATTATTACTTCGTGATTCGAAATATAAAGCCGATGCTACCTATGATAAACTGATCGAACAGGCCGGTCTGGGACTGGATAATGATGATCTGGGCTACCGCCGGGAATTTATACGTCTGGCCGGAACGGCAAAAAGTATGTCCGGAAAAAAATAAATTCTCTGTAGAGATTACATAATCTAAAACAAAAACACAATGATGGGAAAGAGTTGCTTCGGTAACTCTTTTTTATTTTTATATGCGTATATTTGCCGGCATTTCACAAGGCAGTTGGTTTAGGATGGTGTTCCGGCCTATATGCTGATTCCCGTCGAATTAGACGGATCCGGTAATTATTCGGTTTGATGTAAACAAATGTATGTTGATATATTTTTATTATGAAAAATATATATTTACAAATATAGATTATTATACTTTGTGTATTATTTCATTTATTTATGTGATAAATGGTGTTTTTTGATTTTATTTCGTTATATTGGGATATGGGTGTTATGCTTGATGTAGTATATTAAAAATAGATAAATAATTTGTGTAGTATTTTTTTTTAAATATATTTGTATCATTATAGGTGGAAAAGAAAGCAGGTGTTTAAGTGTGTTTTGTGTATTTATATATTAACTGTTTTAAAATTGAATATTATGGCAAACTACAAGATTGAAGAGATTGAAGGAATAGGCGTTGTTTTGGGAGAAAAACTTCGTAAGGTAGGTGTTACTACGACAGGCAAATTGCTGGAAGAAACAAAAACAAAGGCTCAACGTAAAGATCTGGCGGAAAAATCAGGAATCTCCGAAGATAAAATTTTAAGATTTGCAAATATGGCCGATTTATTCAGGATCAATGGTGTTGCTCAGGAATATTCGGATCTTCTGGAGGCTTCCGGTGTAGATACGGTGCCGGAATTAGCCATGAGAAACGCGCAAAATCTGCTTGCCAAAATGGAAGAAGTGAATAGCGCAAAAAAATTGACAAGGAGAGTTCCTACGTTAAAGGAAGTTGAAAAATGGATTGCGGAAGCGAAAGAACTTCCACGTGCTTTAACTTATTAATAGCTGATGATCTCAGGGTGTATAAAGGATTATATACATCTTTGGGTTGTTTCGAATGAACATTGCTGGTAATCAGGTAATGATAAATCTATGGAGAGTAGCAGGAATAAGTCCTACTACTCTTTGTTTTTATACCGGACATGAATGTTTTCCTGAAACAGTATTCTAAACGTGTCTGTTTTATTTGCCGATCGGGATAAATATTTCTGTTATCAACTCATCGATGGCCGACTGGTCGGGGGTGTTCAGGTAGACTTCGAAAGTCAGCGGATACTTTTGGAAGTATCTGTTTTGAGTAAACCATTCTTCGTAGATGGCTTTGTACAGTCCGGGCAACCGGGAATAACTTCCTTTGTGTCTGAAAACGGCATACATACCTCCGGGAATTTCCCGTACGAATAATGTTCTTTCGGTTTTTGAGTTGGGATCTTGCTTTGCCGTAATTCCGATGTAATATCTTTGTTGTTCTACCGGGGTCACAAAGGGATTGTCCAGGCTGATACTGATAAAGTGACTGTCGGATGTTTCCTTCAGGTGTTTCTCTTTGTAATGTATTAATTGTTCCCAGATTGTTTTATAGGCATGTTCATCGCGAAAAGTAGTACCCACTTCCAGGCAAAGCGCTTGCCGTGTATTGATCCGCCTGATCTCAACTTCCGGAATAGTGCCCGGTGTTGATAGACTGATTGAAGATTTATACTTCGTGCGATAGGCCGACATGGATATGCCGAAATGTTTTTTGAATGCTTTTGACAGGCTGAATTTGGTCTGGTAATTAGTCTGTTTCCTTATTTC
>DOZP01000098.1:2058-3708 GCA_003517945.1 Porphyromonadaceae bacterium
CCGATGTTCTCTCCTGTACTGTTCAGGAATATTCGCCGGAAATGAAAAAGGGAGAGATTCGCTGTTTTTGCCAGTTGTTTGTGTTCAAGTCCGGAAAAAAGGTTCCGGTCAATATAGGTTTTAATCCGGTTGATCGTTTTAGAATGAATCTGTTGTGTTTCGTTTTTCTGTCGCCAACGTTTCAGTGTGGGGAGTCTTTTGTTCAGCAGCGTCTTTAATTCCTGCGGCGTATAATTTGTTCCAGCATACCGGTTGTATTTATCGGTATATTTTACCCAGATATCAACCATTTCTCCTAAAGAAAAATCAACCGTATATTCTCCGTCTTTCAGGCAATAATGGCAATATTCATTGCTGGAAGAATGGTCTGCGTTTGTCCCCAGGTATTCTTTCACATCGAAGCGAAGAGGCATTCCGCAACTTTGGCAATATTGTTTGTCCGCTGTTTGGTCCATGCTACAAATATACAATAATCAGGATAACCAGGGTATCTGTTTTAACTGGTTAAGAAATACATGCATTAATGACGGTTGCAATGCTATGGGGAATCCCATGCCGTATATTGCTCCGTAAAAATGGGCGTTGTGGTTAATATTATCGGCAGATTGTTTGGCCATATACTGGCAGTATATGAGGTATAATATGCCGAAAATGATGCCCGGAACGGGAATGACGGCAAACAGGAGAATGATTCCCCACGGATCGAACAGGATGGATGCGAATAAAACGGCCGATACGGCTCCGGATGCCCCTATGGACTGATAATACATGTTATCGCGGTATTTGATTAAATCATACAACGAAGAAAAAATCATCCCGCCGAAGTATAATCCCAGGAATCCCCATTGTCCGAACCCAATGTTTGCAAATAAAGATTCCATATATGTGCCGAACGACCAGAAGGTGAACATGTTGACAAGCAGGTGCATGGTATCGGCATGGACAAAGCCGTGGGTGATCACGCGATACCATTCGTTTCTTTTACGTATGGCATACGAATTAAACGACAGTTTATTTATTAAATTCCGGCGGCTGAAGCATATAAATGAAACGGCGACGGTAGTTCCTATAATCAGATATGTTAGCATATTGTGATAATTTCTTTATTCGGGATACAAAGAACAGGATTTATTTGAAGTATAACAACATTATAAAGAAAAATAGTTGTATTTCCTTCATCGGATCCCAAAATACGTTTTTCCAGTTGTTTATTTTGTTGCCTTTGACGGTAATACCTTCCTGTTCAAGTAGCTGTTGCATCTGTCCGGAATGTTCAAAGCCGTCTTTCCCGGATAGTAGACCCTGGCTGTTTACAACACGATGGGCCGGTAGATTTTTGCAATAATCACTGCTGTTTTTCATGATCCGGCCAACCATTCTCGACAAATTAGGATAACCGATCGCCTTAGCGATAGCGCCGTAGCTTGTCGCCCGGCCGGGCGGAACCTGTATGACGATATCGTATACGGCCTGTGCAAGCGCTTCTTTGTCCGTTCGTGATTGCATGATTATAACGGATTCATCTTGTTTGCCGGAATCAGTTTTACCGGCCCGTTCAATCCCGACGGCATTGTTTCCCAATGTCCGTATCCCGTTTTTTTATAGTTTAAATCTACGAGGTTGATCTCCTTAAAGATACGCCAGTTAACG
>DOZP01000098.1:3772-4150 GCA_003517945.1 Porphyromonadaceae bacterium
CGGAATGGCACGGCCCAGCAGGCGCCGATATATTGGCCGTTGATTTTTACGCGTGCGCTTTCGCGTACGTCGCCAAGGTCAAGTATCCATTCATCGGCCTGCAGAGCGGGTAGGGTGAATGTCAGGGAATATAATGCAGTCCCGCTGTTGCGTTTTGTATCGGGATGGTTGATGGTGGTCCATGATACGGGACGGTCGATAAAGAATGATTCTTTGACGGATGGTTCGCTTTCTGTAAAACACAGGTTCCATCCGTGGTCCAGCGAAAGGCTGACGGGTTGGTCTGCATAGTAGTTCCATTCGGAAAGAGCCGTAGCGTTACCGTCCGGATCGCCGGAATCGTTACCGGACTCTTTTTTGCCGGCCGGCATTTGCCGG
>DOZP01000225.1:0-6001 GCA_003517945.1 Porphyromonadaceae bacterium
ATTCATGGAGAAACAGGAAAAATACTGGAAACAAAAGAAGAAACCGATCCGGCATATTATATATAAGCTGTTGTTAATAACTGTATTGGGCTTTACCTCATGCCTTCGATGGATATAGTCCCAATACCCTGTTTACTTACGAAAAAAGCTATACTGATAATATTATGTGGACGATGAATTTGTAGTCAGTTACAAAGACCGGACTGAAATTATCCGGCAGATTCATTACGGCAAAGTAATGACAAAAAACGGTCTGTTTTCACCAACAATTATGCTGAACGGCGAAATCATCGGTTCCTGGAAAAAAACGACCACCAAAGGCGTTCCCAAGATCGAACTCTCTTTCTTTGAAAAAACATCCAAAAAAACGCAGGAACTTTTCAGGCCCGGCATAAAACGGCTCGAAAAATTTTATGCGTAAAGGGTACATGCAAATTTATCAAAGCGGTTTCCGGTTTACCCGCACATGATATCCCGGAACAAAGTTACCCATATCAGCCAGTTCCGCCTTCATCAGAAACACGTTGTACGGCATCCACATAGACATCAGAAAATACAGATTATCACCGGATGCCGATAACGGATGAAAGTAAGAACCGTACAACTGCGCATACTCCTTACCCGAGGCCAACTCATACGGTTCGCTCCAGGGTCCGGTAATATGCGCAGCCGTACGCATGGTTATATTATACCTGTCCGCATTGAAATAAGCAATGATCCATTTTTTATGTTTATCATTGTAGATGAAAGACAATTCGCCCACTTTATCATCTATTACGGTAGTCGCCTTATCCTCATCGCCTTTTATCCACTGACCGGCAACATGATTCCAATATTCATACTGATCGCGGTTTTCTATATCCGTTTCGCGAAAACGCGCCAGGCGTGCATCACTGTCCCGCCCCGTCCGGGTTCCCATCATATAGACATAGCCGTCTTTTTTAAAATAGCCGCCCTGCCCGAAATGACTGTATGACGAAAAAGAGATATTTTCACACTTAGTCCATGTCTGACCATCATCCACAGACTTATACATGCCTGAGTAATTTGTAATCCATCCGGTCCAGTTCTTCATATTGAAATAATGTACATAATCAGCCCCATTGGCGCGAATGGCCGCCGTAGGTATGGATGTCCAGTCGCCATTTCCCGAATCATCTTTCCCGCCGTATACAATTTCGCGGGCATTTCCGCCATGATCCGTAGCCATACTACTGAATGAAAGCCCGTCTTCCGGATCGTTATCTTCCGAAAAGGCCAACACATTGCATCGCCAGCTTCCGCCGTTCGGACCCGGTTGCGCCTGATTGGGCACAAAATCGCTTCCATACGTGTCTCCAAAAAAGATGCCGTACTTTCCCTCCTGCATTTCCCAAATAATACCGAGATCAGTCCCTCCTACATTCCACCCGGTAGCCGTATTATTCGGATTGGGAAAAGACTCGTGCGGCATGGTTCTTCCCGTCACACGGGCTATACGGCTAACCTTACGGATAAAAAATCCCCAACGGTTGTCGACATGCAGGGAAAGTATTGCCGACTCATTCCCATCCTTGTAATAAGCGCTCAGTAGTAAGCTGAAAGACGCAGGATCGGATTCTTGAATGGTGTAGTGAAACACATAGGATGAAGAAAGTTCTTCCCGGCCTATTGTAGCCGAATAACTATCTCCCCCACTCTTCCTGACCATCAGATAAGCTATATCATCCGGATTTTTAAAGTTCAGGATCGCCGATACGGTTTTTGTTTCCCTGTCCGGAATAAGGTCTGTTTCCGGCGATGTGATCTCGTCAACCGGCACGTAGGAGTCGTTATCATCACTTTTATTGCATGAATACATAGGAAGTGTATAAAAAATAATGACCAGATACAGTAGTTTTCTTTTTATAGATTGCAGTCTCATTTTATTAAAAATTTCACCCGGACAATAAACACGGCAGAACAGGGGCTTTGCGATTCGATTCCGGTCAATGAGAATGTATCAAAAGCCTCATAGCAAAGGGTTATTTGACCAAACAAAGCTGTTGACACTTTCTCATCCGGCCCGGAACGCCTGTCACTGAATTTCAACCACCCGGCTCCCGGAATAGAAGCGGTCTGTCGTCCCTGTTTCCTGCGCTTCGGCAGTTAAGTATCCTAACAGTTTAACGACAAACCGGTAGTTTTTATTCGTATCGATTGTAATATCTACGGACGTATGTTCGTTTTCCACCGTAACGATCTGTCTGTAAATATTATTTTCCACCACTTGCACACTCACCTCCAGCGGCCTCCTGAAATCAGCCGGTATATCGGCAGGTATTTGCCATGCTAACCTGACAACATTTCCTTCTTTTGCATAACTCAGATTTTGCACTTCCGGCAGGGAGTGGTTAATTTCTTTATGATCAATAATATCCCTATCGTAACAACTTGTAAACAACATCATCACAAGCGTTATACCAAGTGTTTTAACTATATTCTTCATACTGATTATTTATTTTTACATTAAAATTATATGATATCAATACCCGGGATTTTGCGTATAATTACCTTTTGCCCAATTGATCTGAGGTTGCGGTATCGGGAAAAATTCGTCACGCCCGGTAGTAAAGCGCGCATTGTCCATCCATGAGAATCTGTTTTTCTCAATTGTAAAATAATCGTTCATGGTTTTTTCCAGTATTCCCCAACGCTGCAAATCAAAGAAACGACGTCCTTCACAAGCCATCTCAAGGCGGTTTTCCCATTGCAGCGCCTTCCATGCAAAGTCCTTATCCCATGTACAGTTTACGCCCGGTTTGTATGTTTCACATTTATAATTCAATACCGGCGTACCGTCCGCCTTTTTTAAACGAGTCGTACTTTTCGCCGCCCGTTCACGGATTTTGTTGATCAACGGCAACGCTTCATCCCACCTGTCTAATTGGATAAGAACTTCGGCCTTCCACAACAATACTTCATCATACCGGATCATCCGTTTGTTCATCGAATTGAACTGCCATCCGTCATACAATAAGCATCCGCAACCGGGATGCGGCAATTCTTTTACGGATTTCAGATAACCGTATTCAGCGCCGTTACGGATTCCTTTGCTTTCAAATATCAGACCGGGATCATATTTCCAGGGATGTCCCGGTATGCCTGCCGTGTGACTGAAACGCGGATCGAACGTATATTTATTGAAATAATTTTCGTTGCCTCCCTCAACGAAAGCAGGATTAACCGTTCCGTCGTCATTACGGATATAATCGCCATAATCATCATCATTATATGTATCAAACAGAGGCAATCCGTCGGATCCGGTTTTAAATGCATTACCCATCGTATAGCTGACATGATGAAACCCGCAACATTTGAATTCTCCCCACTCCCAGGGATGGTTCAATCCTTCACTCCGGTTTATTTTACCTCCGGTAGAACTGCCGTCGTCGATCGAATACTGAATTTCCCAAATAGATTCTTTTGTATTGTTATCAAAATCAACATCAAAGTTTTCGGCAAAATCTTCCTGTAAACCGACTGCATTTCCTTCCTGATCCGTTAATTTGTTCAGGTAAACCAATGCTTCATTCAGCCTCTCTTTGTTAATATTCACAACCCGGTGCCTGTCATCCTGTTCATAAGCCATAAACAGAAGTGTCCTGGCGACCATTGCCGTCGCAGCGTTCTTATTGACTCTCCCTTTTTCCGGCTGGACTTCAGGTAAAAGCCTCTCCGCTTCCTTAAAATCGGCCAGAATCCTTTCCCACAGATACAAATCGTCCGGTTGACCTTTCTCCCTGTTAGGAACGGCTTCAAATTCAGCCGTAGCGCCTATCACGTTTTCATCAATATAGGGTACATATTTAAAAAACTGCTTCAACCGGAAATGGGTAAAAGTCCGTATAAACATCACCTCCCCCATTCTGGCATCCTTAACCGGATATTCCTCTTCGGATATTGTTTGTATCTTTTGTATCGCCGTATTACACCGTTGAATGATCTGGTAAGAGACATACCAGGGAAAATCAAGCGGCCATCCGTTCGGAGTTAACGAAACAAACGTTTCCATATAACCCCATCCGTCTCCTCCGTCCCATGTTCCTCCTCCTCCTTTATAAGAGTCATCGGAGCGTAATGACCCGGACCACCAGGGCGAGAACGGCGAATCCCAGGAAGGTATATCGGTCATCCGGGCATAGGCCGCCGTTACAAAACCGTCCATATCAACCGGTTTCGTAAGCAAACTTTCATCCAGCACCTGCTTGGGAGCTACATCAAGAAGATCGGAACAGCTATTTGCCGCAAACAGGCAGGCAAAAGCAACTATGATTAATTTAAAATTTTTCATTGATATTGCGTATTAGAATTTGACATTTAAACCAAAAGATACCGAGAATGGGGTGAGATAGCCATAATCCGGCATTTCCGGATCAAAACTGGTATATTTATCATTTCCCCAGCCTTTTTTAAGTGTTAAGACATTTCGCGCCGAAGCATAAAACCTCAGGTGTTGCATGAACAGTTTTTCCGATATTCTGCCCGGAAGCGTATAGCCAATCTCTATGTTCCGCAATTTCAGGTAAGACCCGTCTTCCACATAATAGCTGGAAAATCTGTTTTCCGCATTTTGCGTTGAATTGGATATGGCAGGAATATCGGCATCCGGATTATCAAACGACCATGCGTCTAAAATCCTGACAGGATGGTTTTTTCCCGCCGGAACCGTGATATTCCATAAGTCGGACTCCTGCTTCCAGATATTGTTCACTTTATTACCGTAAACACCCTGGAAAAACAGATTCATATCAAAGTTGCGGTATGCGAGATCAAAAGTAATCCCGCCATAAAAATCAGGATCCGTAATGCCGACATAAGTCCGGTCATAGTTATCTATATATCCGTTGCCATCCAGATCTTTATACCGGATGCGCCCAACCGTTTTTCCCGGTTGTTCCGCATGGTTATCCACTTCTTCCTGCGTTTTAAAAATACCGTCCGCCACATGACCGTAAAGAATATTCGGAGTTCTACCCAAAACAAGGTCATGAACGCCATCGCCCGGATATTTATTGACCACATTCTGGGGAAGGTCAACCAATTTGGTTTTATAGGTCCCTATATTAGCCGAGATGGTATATTGAAACGCATTTTTCGGATCGCTTCCGAAAGCAAGTTCAAATTCAAATCCCCGGTTATTCATACTTGCACCGTTAATCCAGGGTTCGCCTCCTTCTCCCATAGCCGCGATGTAAGGCGTCTGAACCAATATATCCTTTGTTTTCTTGGAGTAATACCCCAATGATCCCCTCAGGCGCTGATTCAGAAACCCGAAATCCACAGCCAGGTCGGTCTGTGTTGTCGTTTCCCATTTCAGATCCGGATTTCCCAGCCATGTCCTGTAATAACCCGAATACAGCGCACCCGTCTCATTACCCTCTACCGGATAGGACGTCTGGAAATAATCTGTTGAAAACGGAGTGGATGTATAGCCGCGCGGCAATCCCTGTACACTACCGTTCGCCCCCCAACCGGCACGTAGCTTAAGATCGGACAAAAAGTCCAGATTTTCCATAAATGATTCGTTTTTTATTCTCCATCCGGCCGAGAACGCGGGGAATGTTGCATAGCGGTTATTTTTTCCAAAGAGGGACGAACCGTCACGACGCAAGGTGAACGAAAGTAAATACTTGGTATCATAAACATAATTGGCCTTACCGAACAGGGAAAAATAAGTATATTCATCAGCCGAGCTTCTAAGCTCATACTTCGACCCGGTGGTGACACCTATGTGGGCGAAATCCCTGTCTTCGAGATAAATACCTTCTCTTCTTGCCGAAAAGCCCTCCTGCACAAACCGCGTAAATTCGGTCCCGAATACGGCGTCAAGGCTATGTTTGCGCGTATTAAGGCTGTAAGACAATGTGTTGGTCCATACATAATTCAAGGGATGAGATTGACTATTTCCCACATAGTTTTCCCCGTCGCTGTTTCTGCCTCCGTTTTCCGACCAGACGCCATCTACCGCTCTGTTATAAGC
>DOZP01000225.1:6075-6635 GCA_003517945.1 Porphyromonadaceae bacterium
CATTGTCAGGACACGCACCGGATTGGTAAAATCGTCAAAGCCGGCAGCTCCGGCCCATCCCCCGTTTATATCATAAACAGGAGCGGCGGGAGGATTAATCATCGCCAGACGCGTTTCATTCGCATCTTTGTATTGCAAATAAGATACGGCCAGGTTTTCACCTATTTTCAAACGGTTGTCTATCAGTTCATATTCCGTATTGGTACGGATGGAATATTGTCTGAAAAAGGTATGTATCTGCGTCCCCTGGTTGTCATAAAAACCTAACGACAAAAAACTTTTTGATTTATCCGTTCCGCTCGAAACCGTCAGTTGATGGTTTGTCATCACCGCTGTCCGGAGCACCTCGTCCAGCCAGTCAGTATCGGACCCTCTTACCGTTTTATCCGCATTCAGCCACTCCGCCACCTTCACTCCGTCTAACACAGCCCTTCCGTTATCCGCTCTGTGCCATGTAAAATCGTAAGTAGTGGGCAATGACATGGCTATGCCATACGCTTCTTCATCATACGCCTGCGCCCGGAACGCTGCGATTCCATATTGTTCGGCATTCATCAGGT
>DOZP01000225.1:6739-16045 GCA_003517945.1 Porphyromonadaceae bacterium
CACCTGAATAGATTCAATATCGTTTGAATTGATATCCCTGAGATTCAGATTCTGAGTAGGCATCCCATCCAACACAATCAGGGGTTGAATAGCGCCTGCCAAAGAGGTTACACCCCGGATCTGAATGCCTACATTTTCCGACGGATTACCTCCATTGGTTGTAATGTGTACCCCGGAAAGTTTTCCCTGGAGTGACTTCATTGCGTTCGCCGAAGGGTTTTTTTCAATATCACTCGCGCTCGCTATGGAGAGCGAACCCGTCAGATCCGCTTTCTTTTGCGTCATATATCCGGTGTATACCACGACCTCTTCCAGCAGGTGTGTGTCGTCTTCCATTACAACGGATACGATATTCCTGTTACCAACCGCTATTTCAACCGGTTTCTTCCCCATATACGTAAATACCAGTACCGAACTGCTCTCAGCCGGTAGGGTATATTCGCCGTCGGCATTTGTAATTGTTCCCTGGGTTGTTCCTTTTATTGAAACACTCACTCCCGGAAGGGTTTCTCCGTCAGCTTCGGAAACAACCCCCGTTATCGTTTTCCGCTGAGTTATTTCCCGGATACCGTTATCTGCATATATAACACCGGAACATAATGCTAATAATAAGATAAATGCAGTCTTTACTAAATCAGATATCATAACAGGCTTACTATTAAAATACCGTTTCAAATGTCTTTTCATAAGAAATCTTTTTATATTTTTTTACATTCCTAATACTTTTAAGTAACTTTGCAGCATGCAAAAAGGGGAATATTCCCGAAACTTGCATAGCAAATAATTGCGAGGTGGCGTCAAAAGCCGTTTTGTGTCTTCAAACAGCCATACAAGTACTTCCGGCATGCCTGATGCCATCAATCCGTACTTTTGACAAACATCTCTTTACAAAGCCGGTAAAAAGGAGGCATGAGCGTCCAAACTATAACTCCTTTTACCGGTTTTTACTACCCTGACAACAATCTTTTTTACCCGTACAGCGGACCATAGGTGTTACACGCCCTGTAATCGGAAAACTCCGGATCAGCCCCATGAGCGGCCCATGCAGACGGCCTGAAGATATCCTCTTCATCCACGTTATGCATACACACGGGAATAGAAAGCATGGATGCAAGCGATATCAGATCGGCTCCGATATGTCCGTAACTGATAGCGCCGTGGTTGGAGCCCCAGTAATTCATGACGGAATACACATCCTTGAAACGTCCTTTTCCGGTAATACGGGGAACAAAAAATGTGGAAGGCCATGTCTTGTCCGTACGTCTGTCGATCGCATCGAATACATGATCCGGGAAACGCGCCGTCCAGCCTTCGGCAATCTGAAGGACAGGGCTTAAGCCTCTGATAATATTCAGGCGGCACATGGTTACAGGCATTCCTTCACGCGTGAGGAACTTGGAAGAATAACCTCCTCCTCTCATATACTCAAGGTTTGCAGGATACCATCCGGTAGCTTTCAGCATCTTATCGACTTCTTCCTCCGTAATTTCCCAGAATGGTTTTATAACCGGATTCCCGTTTTCATCGGATTGTTGTCCGGACCCGTCTAACGTACATGAACCGGAATTGATCAGATGAATAGCGCCGTCTTTAAGCATACCTTCCGGCTTCCATCCGGTCACCCGTTCTATGGCCGCGGGGCTCCAGTAGGTACGTACGTCGGCAAACATCTGAGACGTATTGGTCAGTAATTTGTTAAACAACATACTAATCCCGTTCAGATGGTCATCTTCAGTTGCCACAACAAACGGTTCACGGATGCCATTCCAGTCAAATGAAGAATTCAGGATCGCTTCCGCGAAATCTCCGTCCGGAAGAAAATCGGTCCATTGCCGTTGCCCCTGAAAGCCGCCGGCAATGGCGTTATGCCCGTTTGCCTCCTCGCCGAAACCCATCTCTTTCAATTTTTCATTTCCCGTCATCAGATCCCGTATGATCAACGTCATCTTCACCACAAATTCCCAGTCTTTGTCTTTTTGTTCCCTGGAACTGCGAACAGGCTCCTTATTAAAATCCTCCCCTTCGTTCACCATACAGTTTTTCCGGGTCCACTCCATCGCTTTTTCAAATTCTTCCTTATCATATATTTCCTGTTGTATACGACGCAGAATTTCAGAACAATCTACATATTCGGCCCTTATACCCAGGTATTCCCGCAGGAAATCAGGGTTTACGATCGAACCGGCGATACCCATGGAGACAGAACCGATTGCCAGGTATGACTTTCCGCGCATCATAGCGACTGCCAGGCCGGCCCTGGCAAAGCGCAGTAATTTTTCCTGCACATCTTCCGGAATCGTCATATCTCCTATGTCCTGCACATCCCTTCCGTATATTCCGAACGTAGGAAGCCCGAACTGGTTATGAGCGGCTAAGGCCGCGGCTAAATAAACCGCTCCGGGCCTTTCCGTTCCGTTAAAACCCCAGATCGCTTTGGGGATAAGCGGATTCATATCGATCGTTTCCGAACCGTAGCACCAACAGGGTGTTACCGATAAGGAAAGGCCGACATTTTCGCGTTCAAATTTTTCTGCGCAGTCTGCCGCCTCTTTTACGCCGCCGATACAAGTATCGGCAATCACACATTCAACAGGAGAGCCGTCCGGATAACACAGCGCTTTACGATAGAAAGCAGCTACGTTAAGCGCCATGTTCATGGTTGTTTCTTCCAACGACTCCCTGATTCCTTTTCTACGCCCGTCAATAATCGGACGTATTCCGATTTTAGGATAGTTTTTTTTAGCCATACAATTTTTATAAAGTTTGATTATCTTTCATTTCCTCACGGTTTCGGGTTATTCTTGAAAATATTTTTGGCTTCATGGACGGATACGCCAAACAATTTTTCCACGATCGGATTCAGGTCTTTTTCTTCCCCGATAAAATGATAAACCGTATGTTTATGCAATAAAGAGGTGCCCGGCTTTAAGAATGCAGCCGGAGATACGCTTTCCAGTTCAAGGAAGGGACCCATTATGCTTCCGTCTTCCAGCGGACCGTCATTATATGCGTTCATGGCATCACCCTTCAGCGGGTCTTTTGCAGGATTCCATTCCTGATTCAGGTATACGGCATCTTTATCCACATCATACGTCGTTACGGTAAGCCGCCCGGAGGAAGGATCGTAATTACCGGCCACCGCCTTCGTACGTTTACCGTTCAGCCCCAACTTACTCCGGTATTTTCCATCTGTTTTAAGATAGATATTATTATCCTTTATTCTCAACCGGTCCGGTGGTATTTCCCCGAAATAATCAGAAGTCACGATCTTACCCGATTCCGCTTCACTGCCTTTGTTAAAAGGAACAATCGTCACGGCTTCCGGAGAAGGGATAAACATATCCAGTATCCATATACAGATCGTCCCGGTCTCTCCGGTCCATTCAAAATCATTCAGATTTGTAATCCGGTTGTTCGTAACATAAGCTACCGTACTGACGGAAGGAGAAATTTCAATGCCTAAACCGGATTTGACTTCAGGTGTTTCTATCAGGGAAATATTCCTGTCTACGCATAGTTTCAGACTGTTTCCCTGATAATTCGTCACCTCCATTTCTTTCCTGAGAGATACATATTTGCTGTTTCCCGCAATCACATCCCAAGGTTCAATATCTATCGGTTCGGGAGTATGCCAGTTATCATAAACCTGCTCTTTTCCCTGTTCAAAATAAACGGAGTATTTCCCGCCTTCCGGCCCCAGCCAGAAACGGTTTTCACCGCCATATCCGTTCATGTGTTCATCTATCTTGTCAGCATCCAACACCTTGTAATTGACAAATCCAAGACTTTTCCCCGATAAACCTTCGGCCGTACTGGTAAAAACCTTCGCCTGATACTTTGGTGATACAATAATCTGCGATTTTCCCTCATTTCCGGAAAGTACGACTAATTTTTCTTCTTTACCGGATAAAAAATTCAAATCATAACCAAATGTTCCTTTTTCCAATTCATTCATATTCGTTTCCTTTTTAGCGTTCCTGCTACCGTTACAGGAACATAATACGGTACACACTAAAAGCAATACCGGCATTTTTTTTTTCTTCATAAATCTGTCATTTAATTTTTAATATCAAAGAAGGCTGTTCTTTTATTTAGTTGCGAATTGTTGTTTCTTTTAAGAGGTTTTCAGACATCTATTGTTAATTCACAGCGCCATTTCCACATCCGATACAATACATTTCTTCACGTGTACGGATCCGTATTTCACATCTATAAAAGGCTTCCCGTCTTTCAGCCCGACATTACCGAACCCCGTAGCGGTAGACAGAAACGTCGTAAAATCTTCCCCTATCCTGGAATCAATATATAAGATGCCGTCTACCGCGTCATAGCGAACACCCGTTAAACCTTCCAGCAGACCATAGCTTGCCATCGCCCGGGCATACCAGGCGCCGCATTCATATTCGTTAAACGGATTCCTGATCCTGCCGTCGTACCGCTCGCGACAGGTACGAACGATTTCCAATCCTCTTTCAACTTCGCCCTCAAACATTAAGTGAGAAGCCACCTGATATTCGATACCGGTCCACACCTCATTGCTGTACACAAACGGCAACCGGAGCTTCCCTCCCTTAGGCCAGCTACACAACAGCAACCCGCCGTCATCCCCCAAAGCAAAAGTAGGACGTTGCGGATTGGCATGATTACTCAAATCTTTCTTCAGATTATACTTATGGACAGAAACCAGATGACTTTTGACTTTATCCTTATCAATCACTTCGGGCATACCGCAAACCAGAGACATCCAGGAGCCAAGCACACCGTCGGACAAACACCCCGTTCCATACTGATATTTAGGGCCTTCTTTTTCTAAAATTTCAACGGCTTCCGGCGAATACTGCGTATGAAATGATTGCGCCTTTGTAGGATCCGGCGCTTTCAAGTCTTTCCAGCGTATATCCTGAACAAAATATTCACCGTCGAACAATTTCGTTTCCATATATTCTTTACTTTTGGACAATAACGCCTCATATCCGGAAATATCCTCTCCCAACGCTTTACCCATCAGACATACGGCCTGCAATGCCCCGGAATAAAAACTGTTAATCATTCCGTTCGGCCCCCAGAATTCAATATCATACGTATTGTGATGAGGCTCTTCCACCGCGCCGATCCGGTCCGGATCCCAAACGCCGATACAATAATCCAGACTTTGCTTTACAGCCGGATAGATCGCTTGAAGCCATTCCTTATTTCCACAGATTCTCCATTCACGGTATACTTTCATGATACCGCCCAGTTGCCCGTCGGCAGCCGAATGAAAATCATGGATAACCGGACGGATCGGCAGATTCGTACGAAAAGCCTGGTGTCCTTTTTTATCCTGACTTACAAAAAACTCCGTTTCACGCAATGTCCTTTCCATTTCAGGGAATAAATGGGGTACAGCCTGTGCATAATTCCATACGTGGGTGCAGGAACCATGACAAGAGCCCCAGGTATCGCCACACCCTTCCCAGTTCCACATCCTTCCGTCAAACTGCCTGAATACGGTCGGAGACTTCAGAATAGTAAGGTTTGCAGCAACCGCTTCCACTACCTCCGCCGGTAAAGAACTATCATAAAAAGCACGCGTAAACAATTGTGTTTTGCTCTTTAAATCCGCATAATGAGCAAGCCAATAGGCAGCTACCTCATCCACATTACCAAACCGGCTGCTGTACCAGGGCCTGTAATGACCGCTTCCCGTGTTGTCATAATCATACTTACCGGTAAGCGCCGGACTGTCCGGAAAATCCGTATCACTCCCGGGCTCTCCCCCATGCCGTTGATCGGAATAAGGAACATACCACGACATATATAACTTCACCGAACGCGTTTCTCCCGGCTTTATCTTCACCGGAACAAACAACGAACCTCCCGGAGCGCCCGGCTCACGTTCTTTATTGGCCGGCATGGCGCCGCTGCTTATATTATCCCAGCAAATCGTAAGCGGATCAAACCAGGCTCCCCTGAACCAGTTATGATTAACGACGGTTTCCGGTTCGTCCGTAAATATTGCGAATTCGCCTTCATGATACGGTTCATTTTCATGCCCGGTCTGGCACAGCACAAATCCGTTTTTAAAAGAGCGGATATACGAATTCCCTTTCCCGTGAACATACATGAAATTGCGGGTATTATAAGAAAATACGGCATCTATTTCATCATTACCCGTATTAGTAAACTGATACTCAAAACCTCCGACCGGAAGACTTGAGTGATCGGCATCTGTCGGTATAAAAGGATTCCAGGCCGTAATTGTAACTTTTACCGGTAATTCCCGATCTTCCAATTCAATTTCCGCAAACGGGAAATGCGCACGGAATGTAGATGCTTTAAATCTCGGAAGCCCCCATGTTCCGCCTCCGCCCAAAGCGGAATGAGGCATTCCGAACTTTTTCCAGTCCGGCACAGGCCCCTCCAATATCTTTGTTCCGTTCGCAACATTTTTAAGATGTAAAGCCGCAAACATCGTAGGCTCATGAAAAACGTCCGGACGATGTCGCAATGACATGTTAGAAATAGCGCCCGTACCTTCCACACAGAACATTCCCGTTCCCAGTCCTCCGATCGGAAACGCGATCCTGTTTACGTGAAGTCCTTCATACTTCGTGTTGAAATCCCTCCTGCTTTCCGTCTGCATCCCCGCATCACAGGCAAACAGTACAATTCCCGTCAAAATAAAATAAAAAATCTTTTTCATAGTATATAAGGATTATGTGAGATAAGATAATCAATTACAATAGACTAAATTTTCTTTTTTAATAAAATCATAAGGCATTTAGATTAATAATATTAGAATCAATACTATAATCTTTTACTGTTTTCTGCATTGAGAATGTTTGGCAAGCATATTGTCCGGTAGAGTTATTGACTTCTCTTTAAACAAACGTAATTCCGATTCTAATTTTTTTTTGTGACCATTATTTTCGGCACAAGCGCTGCATAGCAATGAACCTACAATGAAGGTGAAAAGAGTAATACGATTCATAAGTTATGAAAGTCCTTTAAGTTTATATACCAGCAAATAATTTTCCGGGTCTCCGTCATCCCCCGCTCCATAAAGCATAAAGGTTTCTTCATCTACCGCAAAGTAAACCGGACGCCTTCCGGCTAATTGATATCTGGCTACCGGATTCCCACTTAAATCATATACTTCAAGAATGGTGCCGTGAGTAGACTGGGCTCTATGTTCATTCCATGATATTCCTAAAAACAATGAATATAAGTATCGTTTACCTAAATAACTATGTACATAACTCATCTTTACATCCCCCTGATTTTCTGAATTAATATTTATAGAAGGAGTATACTTAAATTTCACGCTTTTGATAAGATTAAATTCAATATCCATAAAATCAATCTGTTTTTTATATCCATAACAGAATATGATACGACTTTCATTAGCATACACACGCCCCATAGCAGGATCTGCATAATAATCTATGAAACCAGGGTTTCTATATTGCCATGATTTCTTTGGTAATTCGTCTTGTAATGTTAACAAATACAGGCAGGGAGCTGTATACATTGCGTCCACTACATATAAAGAGTCATTAATGAAGGCAGCTTCATATATCTCATTTATATGATTTGGCTGTTTGATGCCTTTGAATACAGGCAATCCTTCTTCATCGATATCGAACTGATGAAGTGAGTGTCTATCCTCAATAAAAACAGTTGAAAGTTGTGTCTGTAATAACCATGGAAGAACAAACTCATCCGGGCCTTCTCCTTTTATCCCAAATGTGTTTTTCAATTCATAATTAGCAAGATTATAGATATGAAATAAACTGTCAGTTTGCTTCATATTTTGAAGAATCAAAAACGGATGTTTTACTTCTACCCTCAAAGGACTGGTTATACCCTGTAAAGGCATTAATTCCGGTGTCAAAACTTCCTCGCGGGGAAAATGAAGATCAGCGAAACTACAAGCTACGAATAAGCCATATTGACAAAACATAAGTACAAAATGATGAAATTGCATAACTTAAATTTGTTAGTTTACATAAGATGGCCTCAACTATGCTTTACTAAATCCACTTCCTTTCTTTTGGGGAGGGAAACTGGGGCGGAAGAGTTGTAGTTTTCATTTGCCGTGAAAAAACTCTCCGCCCATTTCCCAATTGTTTGACATTCCTTTTATATTCAGGCTTTAATTCACCTCCAATCCTTCCCAGGCCGGAAGTTTCGGAAATTTATGATGAGGTTCGGTCTGATACCAGTAGGTCACGGATGAGATGTCGGATTGCTGAGGCAGATAACGCCCTCCGTGCCTCCATCCCAAGTCCTGAATCGTTATCCGCAGATCTTTTTCAAAACGTACGGGATCGGTAATATGCCAGCGATACAACCCGAAACGCTGCTGCGAACGATAAGTTCCGTCCGGACGTATCACCTGGTGCAGACCGGCGTAAGGAGTACAAAATTCCTTGTACTGGCCTTCACGGTCAAAATTATAGGAACCGCAGAAATAATCTTCCGTACCGGTACCGCAGATCGTAGGAAATTTTGAATCTCCGTCCATGAAGAATTTTATTTCTCCTTCTCCCCACCATCCGTTATTATTGACACCCCAGGCCATATATACACCGACAAAATGTCCCTTTCCTTTTATTTGATCAACAACGGTATAATCAGACGTCATATTCGGATTGGTTCTTCTCCATTGCGCATGAAAATACCCCGCATCCTCCGGAACGTCCGTCAGGGTATAATCAATCTGATAATATAAGGTCATCGGATCCTGGTCATTGATATTCTCCATCGTAATCTTGCATTTTTTACGGAAAGGCATCGTCCAGTAGCAATTAAAAGCGCTACCCGGATTTACACAGACAGCCAGCGACGACAAAGGAGCATAGACACCCCAACCCATAGCAAAAAAATCCCCGACAGGACATTCTACCGACGGCTCTTTTTCATCATCCCAGTAAATACGCATAATCGTAAAACGCCAGTTACCCGTAGGCGTCATCCAGATGTGCTGAATAGCGCCCGGACCTTCCATTTCTGCAATTGTAATCGTTTCTTTCGGTTCAATCCGTATATACGGATTTACTTTCCATCCCTGTCCCAGATCACGGGCGGCATGCGACGCATTGGCGACATTTTTTTTATCTTTATCCTTCACATCAGCCATTCCTCCTTTCCCTTTTTCTCCCGTAAAATTTTCCGGACTGATAGAACGCGTTTTCGCATCGGATAAACGATACAGATTACCCATATTGGCATCCAGGCCGTTATATGGATATTGTTGCGCCAACGCCATAAGCGGCAACAAAAAACAAACTAAAAATAAGGACACTTTTTTCATTGTATTAT
>DOZP01000346.1 GCA_003517945.1 Porphyromonadaceae bacterium
CCCCAACGCATACAATAAATCAGGGAGCACAATCCCTCCTACGGAATTTACACAGTCGATGGCTACACGAAAATCAGCCTTACGTATAGCGTCCGCATCAACCAAATCAAGTTTGAGAACACTTTCTATATGACGTTCCTTATAGCGCGTATCGGTTATCACTTTGCCCAGTTTATCTACCGTGGCATATTCAAATTGTTCCTTTTCGGCGATCTCCAATACTTCATTGCCCTCTTCCGCATTCAGAAATTCTCCCTGTTCATTCAGGAGTTTCAACGCATTCCATTGTTTAGGGTTGTGGCTTGCCGTAATAATAATCCCGCCACACGCATTCTCCATCGTCACGGCAATTTCGGTGGTCGGCGTAGTAGCAAGATCAATATCCACCACATCAAATCCCATACCCGTAAGGGTACCAATGACAATCTGCTTAACCATAGGCCCTGACATACGCGCATCACGCCCTACAACAATACGGTTTGTCCGGACAACGGTATGATTTCTTATAAATGTCGCATAAGCAGATACAAATTTCACAATAGCCAACGGACTCAAACCGTCATCCGGACTTCCTCCGATCGTTCCGCGAATACCCGAAATAGATTTAATTAAGGTCATAATAACTTATTATTTATAAAATGTATATCTTATTCTGTCATAATAAATAGGAATATATTTATACCTGTCCGAACTTTGCATCGTACTTCCCGCCGGATAATTGTTTATTTCGGAATATCCGGGCACGATCAGTTTCACAACAGCGCCGTCGCCGACATACGATAAAACCGATTCCAACCCCATACTAAAAAAATAATAATATGAATTGTATGTATTACTATTCGCACTCACAACACTATAAGCCGATCCATACTTAAAAGAAAAACCCTCATTACCATTCTGAAAAGTATTAAACTGATACACCGAATCACCATAATAATACTCTCCGCTCACACGAATTAACACATCTGTTGCACGATCGGTGCCCGCCTTGGCGCGGTCTCCGTTTCCAGAATCTACTACATGCAGATAAATCCCACTGCTTAACTGTACAAATTCATTTTCTTCAAAGACCCCGTTCGAAGGATAGTTATGTATGACTTTTATCCCTTTCTCCACCAACACCCTATTTATAATCTCCCTTTCATCAGATTTCAACTCTTCATAAGTCGGATATTTATCACATGAAACGATAAACATAAGATTCATAATACAGCTTATCAACACCAAAACATAAAAACATTTCTTCATATCTACTATTTAAAATGAAAACTACAAGGCAAAAATATACAATTATTTATTACAAAAGGCCATCGGCTCAGTATTTTTCGAAATTATTAGGATTAAACCGCACCAATCCTTCTTCAAAAACCCCGACGGCGTCTTCCAATGTTCCGTAAAACTCGCCTCCGGAAGCATTTTTATGTCCGCCGCCGTTAAAATATTCGGCAGCAAACGCATTACAGGGAAAATCGCCTACGGACCTCAGGGAGATCTTAATGAGATTTGTTTCCTCACGAAAAAACACGGAAAAAGATATTCCGCCGATAGCCAAAGGCAGGTTTACGAATCCTTCCGTATCGCCGCTCTTATACTTAAAACGATTCAACTCTTCCTGGGTAAGGGTAAACACAGCCGTTCTTTTATCAGGATACATTTTCATTTTTTCATACAACACATACCCCATCAGGCGTAAACGACTTTCGGAATATACCTGATTGACTTTCCGGTATATTTCATCCTTATTGATTCCTTTT
The DNA here is from genome assembly GCA_003517945.1 of Porphyromonadaceae bacterium. Lineage (GTDB taxonomy): Bacteria > Bacteroidota > Bacteroidia > Bacteroidales > Tannerellaceae > Tannerella. Next base: position 1,755 of record DOZP01000346.1, read on the forward strand.
TTTATTAATTCACTGATAATGATATATATTTCCGCGTTATTGGAACTATAACTGAATGAGCCCGTATCTGTCATCATCCCGGTATATATGCACTCTGCCGTATCTTTTCCGATCAGGTCAATATCACCCAACGCACATATAACACGAAAAATCAGTTCGCTTGTAGAACTCATTTCAGGATAAGAAATAATAATTTTACAAAAATCTTCCGGATCAGGATGGTGATCTACCATCACTTTTCGCGCATCGGTGGCTACCACTGCGGAAGCCATTTTTCCAACTCTCTTTACCGCGTTAAAATCAAGGCAGAAAAGAACATCCGCTTCGGAGATCAACTGCGTGGCAAAATCCGGATATTGATCATATATAACTATATCTTTAGCTCCCGGCATCCATTTCAGAAATCCCGGAAAAAGATTCGGAACAACTACTTTTATTGATTTTTTATCAAAAGACATCAGGTAATGATATAATCCCAGCGAAGATCCGATCGCATCTCCATCCGGCATCTCATGAGATACGATAACAAACCTATCACCTTTATCTATATATGTCTTGAGCTTATGTATCTTATCGCTATCAATTATTTTTGTCAACATAACATTTATTTTAATATGACAGGGCAAAGATAATGTAAATCAAATGCAATGTCAAAAGAAAACGAATTTTCTTTTGACGTTACCGGAGCGCAGCCTGTCTTCCGTATTATGATCCATGGTAATGTATTTTTTTGTATATTCGCATCCTCATTTAATATATTATCCATGGAAGAAAATCCGGAATTAAATTCACATAATAAAGCGGAATATCCGCCTATGCATACAGCGGAACATATCCTGAATCAGACAATGGTTCGCATGTTTGGCTGCGCACGTTCAAAAAACGCACACATCGAACGTAAAAAATCGAAATGCGACTATCTGCTTGACCAGGCTCCTACCGAAGAACAAATTACGGAAATCGAACGTCGAATAAACGAAATTATTGACCTTCATCTGCCCGTATACTGCGAATTCGTTCGGCGGGAAGAAGCAGGTAAGTATGTTGATCTGAGTAAATTGCCGGCCAACGTTTCGGATACGCTTCGTATTGTGCGCGTAGGCGACTATGACGCTTGCGCCTGTATCGGAGAACATGTACAAAATACGCTTGAGATAGGGCACGTAAAATTCCTGAGCCATGAATTCGAAAACAATCGTTGGAGAATACGGTTCAAATTAGTTGATACCCCTGCATAAAAAACCATATGGAGAGGGCGTATAATTTTCCTCTTTTTTTAGCCTTTTCCTGTTTTTTTCTTAACTTTGCCGTCCTATACAACAGGTTTCGGATAAGTACCGGATATTATCAGTTAATTAAAATAATATATTATGCAAACAATTGAAAATTACAATTTTGCCGGCAAAAAAGCATTCGTACGTGTGGACTTCAACGTTCCATTGGATGAAAATTTTAACATTACGGATGATACCCGTATCCGTGCCGCATTGCCTACCCTTAAAAAGATTATCGGTGACGGCGGCAGTGTGATCGTCGGCTCCCATCTCGGACGTCCCAAAGGTGTGACCGATAAGTTTTCACTGAAACACATTCTTGGACATGTATCGGAACTTCTCGGTATCGATGTGCAGTTTGCCAACGACTGCATTGGCGAAGAAGCCAAAATCAAAGCATCCGCGTTACAACCGGGCGAAGCGCTTTTACTCGAAAACCTGCGTTTCTATGCGGAAGAAGAAGGTAAACCGCGCGGATTGGCCGAAGATGCAACCGATGAAGAAAAAAGCGCCGCCAAAAAAGCAGTAAAAGAATGCCAGAAAAAATTTACCGAAACCCTTGCTTCTTACGCGGATGTATATGTAAATGACGCATTCGGAACAGCTCACCGTGCACATGCTTCAACCGCACTGATTGCAGCTTATTTTGATGTCGAACACAAAATGTTCGGATTCCTGATGGAAAAAGAAGTAAAAGCGGTAGAAAAAATCCTGAACGACATCAACCGCCCTTTCACTGCAATCATGGGAGGTTCCAAGGTATCATCCAAAATTGATATCATTGAAAATCTGCTGAACAAAGTAGACAATCTGATCATAACCGGAGGTATGACTTACACATTTACAAAAGCCCGGGGAGGTAAAATCGGAAATTCGATTTGTGAAGACGATAAGNNTGGCTCTTGAGCTTATTCAAAAAGCGAAAGACAAAGGTGTTAACCTTGTGCTTGCGGTAGATGCTAAAATAGCAGACGACTTCAGTAATGATGCAAATACGGACTATACCGATGTGAACAAAATACCTGACGGATGGGAAGGTCTGGATATAGGCCCGGAAACAGAAGCAATCTATGCCGAAGTGATCAAAAATTCCAAAACAATCCTATGGAACGGCCCTACGGGAGTATTCGAATTTGACAACTTTACCCACGGTTCACGCAGTGTAGGCGAAGCCGTAGTGGAAGCAACCAAAAACGGAGCGTTTTCGTTAGTTGGCGGCGGCGATTCGGTTGCCTGTGTCAATAAATTCGGTCTGGCAGACGGCGTATCGTATGTTTCGACAGGAGGAGGAGCCCTTCTTGAAGCAATCGAAGGAAAAACCCTTCCCGGAATCGAAGCGATCCGCGGATATTAAATAAATAACCAACGTTTTAATTTCTAATAAACATATAACAAGGGATTGCCTCATAAATGGATGCAATCCCTTTTTCATGCCGGTTTCTCCGGCATTTTTTCTGTTTTTACCGGATATAAATATATAACGTTAAAAATATCGAACATTTTTTTTTATCATAAATGATTCATATCTTTGCGCTAACAATGAGAAATATAGCCAAACATACACTTACGGTTATAATGGCGGCTTTGGTATTTTATGGCGGAGCGGGCATTAACATTATTTCATATTGTTGCAACCAGTGCCGTTCGGCAGGAATAAAAGCGCTCTTTCAGGATAAATGTTGCGAGATTCATAATCATAATCATACCCATGCAGCGAATAAACGGGAATCCCCTGCCGGCCATTCCTGTTGTGCAAAAACCGGAGAAACAGATCAGCATTTTCGCAGCGCGCATCATGAAAAATCCTGTAATCATTGTACGGATCATACCTCCGGAAATTGTTGCAATATGGAGCGCATTGATTTCGACTGGAATACACAAAATACCACCGGATCGGACACAAACCTTTCTCCGGTTGTGGTTGATTTATTACCCTCCGGGGCCTTTGATCGTTCAATAACAGACCATTTGGTATGCGAGGCCGGCGCAATCATGTCCAACGGGCCGCCATTAGTCTGTCCCCGCGAATACCTTTCCCGCCTTACCATTCTTTTGATTTAGTTTTCGGAAGAGGGGATTTCCCTCCTGTGCAATATACCCGGTAAAAAGGTATATCCGTTCGTGAGATCCCGATTATCCGGACAACATTCTATCATTCCGATGTATGTTTGTAAAAAAAGATCAATCAAAAGAATAAAAAATGACAAAACATATATATATTATTATCACTTTACTCTTTTCTTCTTATACGATAGCAGAAGAAAAAATAAAAGGATACGTCTTTGACGAAAACAATGAACCGATGCCGGGAGCCAATGTCCATTGGGAAAAAACAACAAAAGGTACGACTACGAATACAGACGGTTATTTTGAGCTGGATCAGGAAACTACCAATCAATTAGTTATAAGCCATATAGGATACACCACCTATACCATTGCGGTCAGACCTTCCGACGAACCGCTGCGTATTACCCTGAAAAGTGAAGTAGAACTTGATGAAGTGGTAGTGAGCGAACGTCGTATCGGCACCATATCTTCACGTACCAGTATCCTGCAAACCCAGAAAATAACATACGATGAGCTTTCCCGTGCGGCATGCTGCAATCTGGCGGAAAGTTTTGAAACAAACCCGTCTGTTGACGTTTCGTACGCAGACGCCGCAACCGGCGCGCGCCAGATCAAGCTTTTGGGATTATCGGGGACATACGTACAGATGCTGACGGAAAACTACCCGAATTTCCGTGGCGCGGCTTCGCTTTACGGACTGGATTATGTTCCCGGAGCCTGGATGGAAAATATACAGATATCCAAAGGCACTTCATCCGTAAAAAACGGATACGAAGCAATGGCCGGCCAGATCAATGTGGAATATAAGAAACCGGTTACGGCAGATATTTTCTCGGCTAATCTTTTTGCCAGCGACGCCGGCAGGTATGAAGCTAACAGTGACGCATTCTGGCATATCAACAACAACCTTTCCACCGGATTGTTCGTGCATTATTCCAAAGATGGCATGCAACATGACGGCAATGACGACGGATTTCTGGATATGCCGCTCAAAGAACAGGTCAACCTGATGAACCGGTGGCAACACCGCATCAATAACTATGTAGCGCAATACGGCGTACGCTACTTGCACGAAAACCGTACCGGCGGTCAGGATACGAAGCATCATAATGTTACAGATCCGTACCGTATCAAACTCCATACAAACCGCATGGAAGGATTTACCAAACAGGCCTATATCATTGATCCGGAAAAAGTTGAAAGCGTCGCATTGATCCTGTCCGGCTCTTACCACGACCAACAAGCTACTTACGACCATACGCCTTACAACATCTATCAGAATAACATATATGCCAGCCTGATGTACGAAAAGGAATTTACGCCGATGCATAGCCTGAGTACCGGCCTGAGCCTGAATTATGACGGCTTTGACGAAAACCTGACGCAAAACAGAGAAAAACAGGTTTACAACCGAAGCGAAGTCGTACCCGGGGCCTATGTTCAATATACCTGTAACCTGAATGATAAATTGATTATCCTGGCCGGTATACGTGCAGACCATAGTTCAATTTACGACTTTTTCGTAACCCCTCGCGTCCATCTGAAATACAACCCGTTCGATTGGTTTCACATACGCGCTTCCGCAGGAAAAGGGTTCCGTACCGCCAACGTGCTTGCCGAAAATAATTTTTTACTGTCCAGCAGCCGCAGTATAGTGATCGCGAACAATCTGGATCAGGAAGAAGCATGGAACACCGGAATTAATTTTTCTTTTTATATTCCTGTCGCAGGCAAAGATCTTATCATCAATACGGAATGGTATTACACGGATTTCAGCAAACAAGTCGTCGTAGATATGGACAGTAATCCGCACGAAGTCAGTTTCTATAACCTTGACGGAAAGTCATATTCAAACAGTTTTCAGATAGAAGCGACATATCCGTTTCCTTTCCTGCGCGGCTTCACTTTAACGGGCGCCTACCGTTACACGGACGCCCAAACGGATTACCGGAATGCGGAAGGTGTTGTAAAACGGTTAAAGAAACCTTTGGTAAGCAATTATAAAGGACTACTAACCGCATCTTACCAGACACCTTTAAAAAAGTGGCAGTTCGACCTGACCGGACAATTCAACGGCGGAGGCCGTATGCCGGTTCCGGACACGAAAAATCCGATGTGGGATACCGATTTCAGTTCTTACCAGGTGTGGAACGCGCAAATAACAAAATTTTTCCGCCGGTGGTCCGTCTATGCGGGAGCGGAAAATATGTTTAATTTCACACAGGATCATCCGGTCATTGACGCGGTAAACCCACGGGGAGACAATTTTGACGGTTCCATGGTATGGGGTCCCGTACACGGACGAAAAATATACGCAGGCCTGCGCTTTAACATAGGCCGTGATTAATATCAACTATTAACTTTTTAAATATCAACATTATGAAACAGATTTTAGTTATTATGTTTTGTGCGATATGCGCCATTTCATCAGCATCCGCACAGGAGACAAAGAAAAAAAGTAAAAAAGAAACAACAACGTTTCTTATTGAAAACATGAAATGCGAAAACTGCATAAAAAAGATTGAAAAAAACATCGCCTTCGAAAAAGGCGTAACCGATCTAACCTGCGATTTGTCTACGCTTACCGCTACAGTTACTTACCGCACGGATAAAACCGACGAAAAAAAACTGATCACCGCATTCGAAAAGATAGATATGAAAGCAAAAGCGCTGAAAAAAGAAGAAAAACCGGAGGTCAAACACAACGACTAAAAACATTGAAAACCAACATTTAATCAGCAAACGGGGTTGCTTCACATGAAAGCGACCCCGTTTGCTGAAAACATGCTGACCGGGTTTTGAAGAAAACCGTCAAAGTCAGGAAAATCTATGAAATAGAATTACCCACACCTTGCATATTGGCCAGTCGCAACACCATTACGATATTCTCTTACAATCATATTATCCTTTAAACTTGCAGGTATCATCATACGCAACCAGTAATTTGTAATTGCAGGTATGATAACCAACCGTCGCATTGCGCTATCAGCAAATCAATATAATACTTTGTTTTCTCGGCAAGCGTCCGAATTTCTTTTCGGCTGTTATTCTTTGCATCCATAAACGTTATGATTTACGGCTGTAAAGGTCGGTATACAACAAATGCTTGTCAATGAGTAAAATTACTCAATTTCAGCGTGTCTTTATGAGTAATTTTACTCATTGACAAGCCTGAAATGCCGCCGTATCTTTGCACCGGATTTCAGCATGAACGGGATTTTCGGGGCTGATTTCCGGAAAAGCATTTATATAAATAATTGAATATGAAAAAAATAGGGATTATTTCGCTTTTAATGCTGTTTCTTGCAGGTTGCAGGGATACAGGGCCGGAGATGATTTCTGTCAAAGGCGGCACGTTTCTGATGGGCTGTACGGACGATGAGGAAAGCAATTACTTCGCCGGCTGGGAAAAGCCGGTACATGAAGTGACGTTAAGCGGTTATAAGATAGGCAAGTTCCTGATAACGCAGGCGCAATGGCGGAAGGTAATGGGAGCTACTCCAAATGTTCCTGCCGGTTGCGACGATTGCCCGATCACAAACGTCAGTTGGGATGACATCACAGGTCTCACAGGCAATTATCCGCAACCTGCCGTTGTGCAATTCACAACCATTGAGGCGGAAGACTTTGTGAAACATCCGAAAGGAACAGAGGAAGATCACGGGTTTAAATATAAGGTACGCTTCACCGTTCCCGAGCGATATGCCGACAAAGCCGTTTTAAAAACTTTGCAACAGAGGTTTGTAACCACCCTGCAATCGTGGTACTTCCAAAATCCGGACGACGAACCGATGGAGGATTACAGTTCACTACCGCCTGAAAAAGCGGTCAAAGCCATTGCCGATTCATGGAAAGCCAAATACAACGAAGAGATCAGGAAGGAAGCGGATGACCCGAAACCCGATTGGACTACCTTTTGGGAGTTCAACTACAGCAATACTATTCCCTTTGTCAACGAAACGCTGTTGCAGTTGCAAACGGAGACATACCAGTTTTTGGGCGGCGCTCATGGCACCAGATGGTTTTCGTGTCATCTTTTCAATCTTCAAACAGGCGAAACATACACTCGAGACGATATTTTCAAACCCGAAGCCGCCGCCCGTATCCACCGGTTACTGCTCAATTATTGGGAAGTGGAATCACTTCGCGAAGTTGGGTTTATAGAAGACAATATATGGACGGAAAATACAGCATTTGCCGTCATGCCCAGAGGTATCACATACTTATACAGCGATTACGAACTCGGCAGTTACGCCCTCGGATGCACCAAAGTAACCATCCCCTACGACATAATCCTGCCTTACCTGCGCGAAGGAACGCCCGTATGGGAGGTTGCAAAATCCTATGTCACAGATGATTCCGAAACCCTCCATGCCCCCGCCCCTGCTACTGTCCCTGAAACAACGCCAATGGACAACGATCAATTCCTCCTGTTGATGGATAAAATCTATTACAATCTGCCCGCATCCGTCATGCCCGTGCTCGAAACACTCAAAATGAACAAAGGATGGAATCCGAAATTGAGTAATTTTACTCATTGACACGCGCTTCTATCCGATGTATTTTTATCCCTGAAATCAGATGACAATTTTTATCGTAATGAAAAAGAAAAGTATTTTTAAAATTTTGGCGGCGGCGGTGCTGTTTAGCTGTGCGTTATTCGCTGTCATGGAGCAAGATAAAGAAACTGCGGTTTTGACCGTTGCCCCGGCTGTTGTACTCGGCGCGTCGGTTTTCTGTCAGGGGAGAAAGCCGGTCAACGACCAATTGACGGGGCTGACCATGAGTTGCGGCCACATGTCCCGTTATGCTTCGTATTCGTTCGAGTTATGGGAGAAGGACGGCGAAACCGTCTTTTCCTGCCATTTCCATGACAATAAAGAGATAGAAAAAGAGATTAAAATGGAGAATGTCAGCGTGTCGCCCGACTACATGCGCCGGTTGCGCGAAATCGCAAAGAAATACAACTTTGCGCGTATGAAGGCAAAAAACAGGTTCTACAAACCCTTTATACGTGATGCGCCATCGTATCACACAGCCCTTTACTGGCCGGACAAAACTCGTATACCCCTCAATTTCCGGCCGGGAAACGGCGAAGTGGAAAAACTATTCCGCGAGATAGCGGATCTATACGTGAATCCGTCAGACAGCGACTCATCGGAGGTTATTTTACCCTCCCGCGAACAGCAGCAACCTGCTCATGCGCCTGAGCTACCGTCTGAACCGGTTTTTAACTGCACACATGGGAAGGACGGCTATCCGGCGGACGGCGATGGGTATTGAAATGGAAGGAAAAGGTTTCACAACAATAAAATTTTAACTGTTTATGGAGTGGTATGTAATTGTTCTGATAGTCTCGTCCGGGGTGTTTTTATTGACATCCGTCTGTTTGCTTTTGTTCGGAAATATGGA
>DOZP01000143.1:0-1593 GCA_003517945.1 Porphyromonadaceae bacterium
TTTCTTCCGATAACAGCAATTTTATCTCCTTTTTGTATGCCTGCTTCACCGAATAATATATGAAGTTTTTCAATTTCTTTGGCCATATCTCTATAAAGGAACGTATCTCCTTCGTAATCGCTAAAAACAGGCATATCCCAATGATTTTTAATACTTCTTTCAATGAGAGCTAAAAAACGTTTTTCCATAATATAAAATTAAATCAATTACGACAAAGATAATGCAATCGATGAAAAATACAAGATAGGTTCGATTCTTTTTGTTTTTTTTATAAAATAGCTTGTTGCAGTAGGTTCTTATTCGGACAGGGTGATTCATTATGGCTGATTGTTAAGGCTTTTCTTTTTATTGTTTTTCTGGTTAGTATTTGTCGGTGAATCCTAATATGATGCCATTTTTTCTGTATCTGGCAGGCGCAAATCCGGTGACTTTGCCGAATATGCGTGTGAAATGATACCGGTTGGCAAATCCTGTTGTTTCCGCTATTTCGTCAATACTTTTATCCGAATGCAGGAGCAGGAGGCATGCGGTCTGGATTCTTTTTTTCTTAATGAAGTTTTGAAGCGTATCTCCGATAAATTCCTTAAATAACCGGGAAAAGGCGTTTGTAGCCATGTTGGCCATATCGGCTAACGATTCATTGGTGAAGTCTTTACTGATATTGTTTTCTATATGGTTGATAACTTTGGCGATTCTTACATCGCGTACCGGATATTTCCATTTTTCTTCTCCCATTTTAAATAGTAATTCGCAGATAAGCGACTGTAGGGTAAGGAAAATTGTGAAATTAAACTGGGCGACATTTTTGGTGAGGTAGTTTCGTATTGATTTTATTTTATTTTCTATGTGTTTATTCATGTGGAAAGGATAGATTCCCGCTGAAACATTATCGTATGGGTATCCGAGCGTAAAATGTATAAAAAGATGTTCAATCGCTCCGTTTTTCAACAGGTCGTTGCGTTCTTTCCGTGTTGTTTCGGATATGCGCCCTCCCGTCAATTGATATCCTTCCTCCGGTATGTGATGGTTGTAAAGCCGGGATGAGTAGTCGGTGTTGGGAGCAATCAGGTACAGCGTATCCGGTTCCATATCATATATCTGGTGTTTGTATTCCATGAAACCGCCTTTCTGTTTATTATGATAGATTCGCCAGAAAGGAAAGGATAGTTTTTTATGTTCCCAGTTTTTTATCCACCAATATCGGCAACAGTGCATATGCAGGTTGAAGTTGGGAAACGACTGGATGATTTCGGAAGGATCGCCCGTATATAATTTTTCCATGATCAATGTTTGTTTTGGATACAAATATAAATAAAACAGATATTTTACGGGAGTTTATTATTATTTATTTTTGCAGCACAGATAAGGTTTATTCATTTTAATAATAATACTGATGGGAATAAAGAGATTTCAGGGCGATTGGCCTAAGATTGGTATCCGTCCGACGATTGACGGCCGTATGGGCGGTGTGCGTGAATCACTTGAAGAACAGACTATGAATATGGCGAAAAGCGTAGTTGATTTGCTTACTGCCAACATAAAATATCCTGACGGAACACCTGTTCAATGTGTAATTGCCGATTCAACGATCGG
>DOZP01000143.1:1625-2746 GCA_003517945.1 Porphyromonadaceae bacterium
ACTCCATGCTGGTGTTATGGGAGTGAAACGATGGATATGGATTTGCATACGGTAAAAGCGGTCTGGGGTTTTAACGGTACGGAACGTCCGGGAGCTGTTTATTTGGCTGCCGTTCTGGCTGCGCATGCACAAAAGGGGTTGCCTGCTTTCGGTATTTACGGTCATGATGTGAAAGATATGTCGGATACGAGTATTCCGGCGGATGTGGAAGAAAAGTTACTTCGCTTCGCACGTGCGTCGACGGCGGTCGCCATTATGCGTGGAAAATCATATTTGTCTATCGGCGCTGTTTGTATGGGTATTGCCGGTTCGATTGTCAATACGGATTTTTTCGAGAATTATCTGGGTATGCGTTGTGAAGGGATTGATGAAGTAGAGATTATCCGCCGGATGACGCTGGGTATTTATGATAAGGAGGAATATGAAAAAGCGCTTGCATGGGCTAAAGTGAATTGTAAGGAGTATGAAGATATTTGTAACCGTACTGATATGCAGAAAGACCGTGCCGGAAAGGATGCCGACTGGGAATTTGTGGTGAAAATGACGTTGATTGTACGCGACCTGATGATCGGCAATCCGAAACTGAAAGAGATGGGGTTCGGCGAAGAGTCATTGGGCCATAATGCGATTGCCGGAGGTTTTCAGGGGCAACGCCAGTGGACGGATTTTTATCCGAACGGAGATTTCACGGAGGCTATTATGAATTCATCGTTCGACTGGACGGGTGTTCGTCAACCATTCGTTTTGGCTACCGAAAATGACGCTTTGAACGGAACGGCCATGTTGTTCGGATATTTGTTGACAAATACGGCTCAGATTTTTGCCGATGTACGTACGTATTGGAGCCCTGAGTCGGTAGAACGTGTAACCGGGAAGAAACTTGAAGGCAAAGCGGCTAACGGAATTATACATCTGATCAATTCGGGAGCGGCATCGTTAGACGGTTCCGCGCGCCAGACGGATAAAAATGGAAATCCGGCGATGAAACCATTCTGGGAGATCAGTGATGCAGAGGCGCAGGCTTGTCTGGATGCGACCAGTTGGGTTCCGGCTAATCGCGAATATTTCCGGGGAGGAGGTTTTTCATCTAAATTCCTGACACGGCAGCATATGCCTTGTAC
>DOZP01000143.1:2869-3030 GCA_003517945.1 Porphyromonadaceae bacterium
TTTAAAGATGTCTATTCCGTAATGAATAACTGGGGAGCGAATCACGGTTCCGTCTGTTACGGACATGTCGGAGCAGATCTGATTACGCTTGCTTCCATGTTGCGTATACCTGTTTGTATGCATAATGTCGACGAAAAGGATATTTTCCGCCCGGCATCATG
>DOZP01000069.1:0-4544 GCA_003517945.1 Porphyromonadaceae bacterium
ATGGCGGAAACAACGCTGATCGTTGCCGGAACAGAACCGGAAGAGGGTTATCGCAAAATTATAGCGGACAGGAGTCAATTTGCTAAAGGAAATATCATTGAGCATTTTCAAGGTGGCGATACATCCTGTGAGATAGTCAGTGTCGGAAAACCGCTGGACGGTATTCGGATTCGGATTGCAAATGACAATTTACCGTTTAGCGCTTATTCCGTAGGTGAAATCCAGATAAAAGGCAGTTGTGTGACGCCGGGCTATTACAACAATGCGGAAGCCAACCGGAATGCCTTTATCAACGGATGGTTACGAACGGGTGATTCAGGATTCTTCGATAAAGACGGATACCTGTACATCGTTGGACGTAAAAAGGAAATCATCATCGTTAACGGGCAAAATTACTTCCCGTTCGATTTGGAATCGTGCATTCTGTCACAATTGAAGGACAAAATAGAATTATCCCTGTTTACATCCTGTTATTCCGAAGATAAAGAACGGGAAATAGTATTACATTTCTTCGTCCCCAAGAGCCGAAACGATGACATCATTACCCTTGCAAATACCTGTAATGCGTTGATTGGTGAGTTGGCGGGATTGTCTGCCGACTTTTCAATTCCTGTACGCAAAGGTGATATACCTAAAACATCAAGTTCAAAAACGATGAGAAAAGAGCTTGCCAACAGGTTTTTAGGCGGATGGTTTGATCAATCAATACAAAACAATATACCTACTCACATGAAAAATAAAGAGATTCAACATATTAATCACGGAGAGATATTAACAGAAGTCTGGAAAGAGGCGCTTCAACTTAGCGGTGAATGTACGGAATTGGCTTTAACGCAAAACTTCTTTGCATTAGGCGGTGATTCCATACGGACATTGAAGGCGGTTGCCGAAATAGAAAACCACTATAAATGCAAAGTTGAAGCCAATTTTATCTATAAATACCCGACTTTGAAAGAGCAAATAGATTACTTCCGGTCGTTTAACACAGAAACAGTGGTATTACCGGTTGACGAATATGAATTGCTTGTCAGGGAAATTATCGGTGAAAAACTCAATATTGACCCTCAAACGCTTGGAACAACCGACAACTTCATATCCAAAGCAAAAAGCATAAATGATGTATTGGCTTTAATGCAACATATTAAAAACATATTCAAATTGGATAATACCGAAGGGAAACTGCATGAAGCGACCAATATGCGGCAAATTGCAGACCTGATAAAAGCGAAACAGATATCGCTTCCGGGAGAGCCTTTTCCGTTGATGGACTTTCAGGAAACGTTGTATTACCACAGCAAGAGTTTTCTGCGGAACGAACCTACCGGATTGAGTTGCTACATTATTTGCCGGACAACTTTAACCGGTGAGTTCAGGAAAGAATATTTCGACAAGGCATTTAACCATGTCGTAAAATCCCATCCCATCCTGCATTCCGTCATCACGGAAGAGTCGGAAACACCGTCTATGATCACACTTGGCGAGTATCCTGATTTTTCTGGCAGCTACACGGATATATCAACCCTTCCGAAGCCGGAACAAATAGCCTTCTTTGAAAAGAATGATTTAAAAGACCATGACCACCGTTTCGACCTGTCGTGTCATCCGTTGTATTATTCCAATATTTTTAAAACGGGCGAAAACGAACATGAAATTGTCATTCATATCGACCACCAGTTAATAGACGGATTCAGCTTTTTTGAGTTTATCCGCGAAGTCCTGTCTTTGTACGACCAATTTGCCGATGGTAAAACATTGGAAGTGCGGATACCGGACGGATTACAATTTGCCGATTATGTGTGGATTGAAAAATTCAGGTCGGCAACCGGAACGTATCAAGATGCCATGAAGTTTGCACTGGATGTTTTCAGAAATGTACCGGGAAAGATTGCTATTCCGATGCTCCAAAATCCGTCGATGCTTGAAACTGTCCATTTCAATACACTACACACTGAAATGAAACCGGAAACCATGCAGGCGGTCGTTGCCATTGCAAAATCACAACAAGGAATCAGTATGAATTCCTTGTTGCTGGCCTGTTACTTCAAGCTGATGAATATCTGGTCAGGGCAAAACGATCTAATCATCAATATGCCTGTTTACAACCGAGAACAACATTTTCCCCATGCCCGGAAAGTGATCGGCAGCTTTCTGGATATATTTCCGGTCAGGATTCAGACCAAACCGTCAGAACCCATATTGTCGATAGCCGGAAAAATAGAGAAGTTTGTGCGTACGCTTCTGGAATATCCCGTTTCGTCCATTGAACTGACAAGGCGGATTGCCGAACAGGAAGGCTTAAAGCAAGGTTCGTTGAGCTCCATTATTTTCAGCAATTCCATTCACATGATACCCGAAGGGACAAGTAAGTTTTCAACGTATTTCAAAATGGGAGCACCGAAAGTGCAGACCGGAGCGCCGGGAACTTACATCGACCTGGTTATGTTTACCTGGGAAGGAGAATGGCATTTCGACTGGAACTATGTTCGGGACTTATTCAGCGAAACTTTTATGGAAACATTATCCTCCCAATATGCCTCCATGTTGGAACAATTGGCGCAAACAAGAGATGATACGACCAAACTGGCGGAATTTACAGGAACGGATATTATGCCCGAAAAATACAACCGGTTGTTTGAGCAAGTCAATAACACAGCACATGAATATCCTGTAACGACCATCAACCAATGGATAAGAGATGTTGCCAAAACATATCCGCAGAAAGAAGCGGTGAGCTTTGAAGATAAAAGTTTAACCTACGAAGCGTTTTACCGGAATGCCAATCAGTTCGCCCATTTGTTACAGCAACTTGGCGTTAAACCCGGTGAAAAAGTTGCATTGTTGATGAACCGAACACTGGATTTGCCGGTAGCCCAATTGGCTGTTCTTATAGCCGGAGGCGCTTATGTTCCGATAGATCCATTGTATCCTGCCGAACGGATAAGATATATGTTGGAAGATTGCGGGGCAAAAATACTTATCAGTCAAAAGATACATGCGGCACTTATTGGACAAACCTATACGGACAAGCTCGAAAATTGTATCCTGACAGATGTAAACGAACCTTTTTCTCTTCCCTGCAACTACCTCCTTTTTACACAAAAAGATATTTTACCACAACCACTGACCGAAATAGCATCCGTCAACACTGCCGAAGACCTGATTTATATTATCTATACATCCGGTTCTACCGGACAACCCAAAGGGACTATGTTGCGGCACAGGAATGTATGTAACTTCCTTTACTATGTGCAGCAAGCGTTCGGGGTGAAGGCTGAAGACCGTTTTGCTTTCGTAACCTCCTATTCGTTCGATATGACCGTTACTTCCAACTGGCTGCCGTTCCTGACCGGTGCGTCGCTGCATATATTGTCGGAGGAAAGCACGCGGGATGTGGAACTACTGCTTCGCTTTATTGCCGACAAAACAATATCATTCCTGAATGTTACCCCGTCGCATTTTTCCATGCTCGCCAATACATTGGAGTTTACCGCTGAAAAAATAGCATTACGGGAAAGTATGACCGTGATGTTAGGCGCTGAAATTATCAATGTCGGCGATGTCAACAAATGGCTGTCCTATTTTCCGAAACATACGCTGATCAATGAATACGGGCCAACGGAAACCACCGTAGCTTCTACCTTTTTTCCGATTCCTGTCAATGACCGTGGGATATGTGAACTAAGAATTGTCCCTATCGGCAAGCCGATTTATAATACGCAGGTTTACATCCTGAACGAGAATAACGAACGCTGTATGCCCGGCGTTCCGGGAATACTTCATATCGGTGGAGCCGGAGTTGCCCCCGGTTATTTGAATAAGGAAGAAAGAACAAACAGCGTATTCATACCGAATCCGGTTACGGGGAACAAAAACGATGTTGTGTACAACACGGGGGACTTAGCGAAATTCACGGATACGGGCGATATTATTTTTATCGGGCGAAAAGATTTCCAGGTGAATGTAAGAGGCTACCGCATAGAACTTGGGGAAATAGAGAATGCGTTGAGTAAAGTTCCTGAAATAGCGGAAAGTTGTGCCGATATCCAATACGATAATCATAAACAAGCCGTAGTTGTAGCTTTCTATACAACCAAAGCAAAAATAGTTTTGGACAATAACTATATCATGGGTGCTATCGAAAAATTATTGCCTCAATATATGCTACCGTCATCCATTCTTTATATAGACCAAATTCCGGTTACGCCCAATGGCAAAACAGATAAAAAGGCGTTGCCACATATTGCAGGCAATAAGCAGACCGGTCTGTCCGCATCTTATGTGCCGCCTACCGGTGAAGCGGAACAAAAAATGTCGGAAATATGGAGCCGGATTTTAGATATTCCTAATATTGGTATTTACGACAATTTCTGGGAAATCGGCGGTGATTCTATCCGGTCAATCCGTTTAATCAAAGAATTAAAAGATCATGGTTTTAATACTATCAAACTAAAAGATTTATTCGATAAACCGACTATAGCAAAGTTGGCAGAACTTGAATATAAAGAAGGCAATGGCATAGAGAATATCATTTGTATGAAAAAAGC
>DOZP01000069.1:4622-5800 GCA_003517945.1 Porphyromonadaceae bacterium
GGTGACGGACGGGAAATAAAATCGACCATTGAAGAAGTCGGGTCGCTTTTAGTCAATGATCTTAAAAAATTTGAGCGGAATATTCCCTTATTTATAATGGGCTATTCATATGGCTGCTATATCGCTTATGATATCTGTAAGCGATTAGAAAAAGAAAACATCCCGGCACAAGGTATTCTTATGATTGGTGGTACTCCGCCCACACTCCGGGATGATTTAATGCAATTCTTTTCAAACGACGATAATGTTTTGTTAGATTATTCCCGTGCAAGGAATGTCCTGAATGAAGAGTTGATTTCTACTTTATCGGAAGAAGAAACGCACGAATATCTACGTGAATTGAGATTGAACACTATCGCTATGGTAAAATATAAATTCCTCAATTCAAAGCTGAAGACGCCATTATGCTCGATTGTAGGCAAGGAAGATGAACCGGCTATCACAAAACAACAACAACTATGGAATGATTATTTTAATGAAGTTCGATATGTTGAATTACCGGGTGGTCATGTTCTTATTAACAAATATCATGCGGAACTGGCTAATGTCGTAATACAATTTATAAAATCCGGTTCTCATGTTTAAATGTACCCTACTATCTTCATCTGCTTTAGCTGTCGTATTGGTTAAAGAGAATTACGAACCTGATATTAATGAGTTGTTGGTTGACGAACAACGATTAATTCCGGATTCATGGTCAACTTTAAGACGTAAAACATTCATCTTGGGGAGGATTGCTGCTCATCAAGCGCTGCGCATGTTAAAATCAGAAAGAATACCCGTATTGAGAGGGAATCGTGGAGAACCGGTTTGGCCTAAAAATATTACCGGTTCTATTTCCCATAAGGACAACATTGCTGTTGCCGTAGCAGGGAGAACGGATAAATACAAAGGCATTGGAATAGATATAGAAGATAATACTATTGAATTATCTGAAAAAGAATATTCACTGTTTTGTACGGAACATGAAATCAAGTGTATTCAAGAAGGAAAAATATCTCCAATAAGTATTTTCTCACAAAAAGAGTCTTTGTTAAAAGCATGGCATGCTGCTTATAATGAAGTTTTTGAATGGAAAGAAATGGAAGTTGCCTTATTTTTGAAATCACATCAATGCGTTGATATTCAATATTATATGAACGAACAGCTTGTTATAAACTTATGTATCATTAGAAACA
>DOZP01000069.1:5814-9672 GCA_003517945.1 Porphyromonadaceae bacterium
AGGCGCACAATCAATCTTGAAAGGGAGTATAATCGACCAAAGAACCAAAGAACCCATTATTGGAGCTTGCGTCTTTATACAAAAGAACAATTTAGGGGGAGTAGCCGACAATGATGGTAACTATATAATAAAGGTTCCATGTGACGGAAACTATGTGATAGAAGTTTCAAGTCTTGGATATAAATCCGTGAAACAAACCATTTTTATAAATCAGAATTCAACAAAAGATTTTTATCTGGAGGAATCGGTAAAAGTGTTGGATGAAGTTGTAGTAAAAGCATCTTCCCATCAGGCAGAAATAAATCATATCCGCAAAAGCCCTATGGCTGTGTCGGTTATTGATGGTAGTAAATTAAGAGGACGCTCAAGCGGTATAGAAGATGTTTTATCTCGCACATCAGGTCTGAAAGTACGAAAATCGGGAGGAATAGGCAGTTCTTCCCGTATGTCTATTCATGGATTGGAAGGAAAACGGGTTGCAATCTATGTCGATGGGTTTCCTTTGAACAGCCCCGATGGTTCGTTCGATATAAACGATATGCCGATAGATGTAATCAAGTATATTGAAGTCTATAAAGGCATTGTTCCGGCAGAGTATGGCAGTGATGGATTAGGAGGAGCCATTAATATTGTGACAAGGGAAGATGAATGCGATTTAGTTGGTTTTACACAGGAACTTGCATCATTCGGAACATCAAAAACCTTGTTCAGTGTACAAAAGAATATTGAAAAACAGGGCATTCTGATAGGTGGAGGATTCTTTCATAATAAATCCGACAACGATTACACAATGACGTATCCTGTTTTTGAAACCAATCTTCCGGAAAGCGCTTACCGGAAGGTAAAAAGAAGCAATGATTATTATCAATCCACAATGTATAATTTCCAACTTATTTTCACAAAATTATGGTTTGATAAAATTAAATTGGAATTTCCCTATTATAATAATAAGAAAGGAATTCAATCTTTGGATTTTGATTCGCAATCTGCACATACTCACGGAACCAACGTGATGCCAACTTTAACTGTGGAGAAAAAAGATTTTATCGTCCCAAATCTGGAATTGAAATATAACACTGTTACTCCGATTGTCCATACCCATTTAGTAGATACTGCCGGAACAAAACGGCAATGGGATGGAACGATAACAAATTCGATGGGAGAAACAACAGATAATCTATACAACAATTCCGATGATAAACAAATTGAGACAAGGCATAAGCTGAATTTAAAATACAAACTCAATCTGCAACATACCTTTAATCTGAACAATCAGTTCACTTATTCGAAGTACAGACCCAAAGACGACTATATCGCAGTATATGTAGGGTTTGATCCGAGCAGGTTTCCAAGTAATATGAACGGAAATGCGTTGGGATTAACACATGAATATTCATCAAGGAACCGCACATTTCAAAATTCCTTGATGCTCAATTTATATTATCTGAATTCCGAGGTATACAGAACAATGGATCAGGTTACGGATAATTCACAAAGCGCAAAAAAAGAGCCGGGAAAAACAAGCGTAAGCGGAATATATTATGGGATAAGTGAAGGATTTAGCTACGAATTCGCAAGAGGAATCAGGGGTAAATTTTCCATCTCTCATAATGTAAGATTACCGGATACGGAGGAGCTGTTTGGCGACGGAATTACGATTAAACCGTCCGTTGATTTAAAACCGGAAGTAAGCAATAATCTCAATCTGGGACTAATTATGGATAGGAATGATTTCATTGGTTTAAGCCGGTTTCAATTTGAGACCAATTTATACTATATGTACCTGACAGATATGATAAGTTTGTTTCCTGCCAACCTTCGTATGATTTATACGAATTTAGGGAAAACGCAAATCATGGGATTTGACTTTGACCTTAAGTTGGATATTACTCCCAAACTTTACAGCTACTTCAACCTGACATGTCAGGACATTAAAGATAAGCTGAAATGGAAAACCGAAGATAAAAGTATAGAAAATCCGACTTACAACAAACAGGTTCCTAATATTCCCCGATTTTATTTTAACTACGGCTTGGAGTATCACACAAAAGGGTTATTGGGCAAAAATGAGCTTTCAAGAATATACATAGATGCATCTTATATAGATAAGTTTAATTGGAGTTGGCAAATGAGCGATTTACCCGAACAAAAAAAGAAATGGTTAATACCCCAAAGCCATCTTGTTACTGCCGGATTCCAGCAATCTTTTTGGAAAAATAAGATTTCATTGGGATTTGAAGTCGAAAATATATTCAATGACGAAAGTTACATGGAATTTAAGAAACCCCTGCAAGGACGGACATTCAAAATCAAGTTTAGATTTAACTGGTTTGGTGATGAATCTTCCGGCGGAGCCATGGGACAATAATGAATATCAATTTATAATTTAATTTTTATCAAAATGAAAAAGAAGTTCATCTTTTTAATGTCGCTGTTTGCGACCTCATTGTGCTTCACCTCATGCGGTGAAGACGAACCCACGCCAGATCCCTCAACCGGAGACATGCGTTTTGTGCATAGCGTAGTTGTTGGAGACAATGCTTATGTGAGTTTATTCAACGATTTGGATATCGGACAGACGAATACCAAACAATCATTGGTTTTTGCGAAAGAAGCATTTATATTCACTTATAAAAAGAAGGTCTATGTACTGGAGTCGATGAATTCCAGACTATATAAATACGGAGTAAGTAACGGTACTTTAACACAAGAAGGTGCAACGATGATTTTTCCGGCAGGGGCTTATCCTGCTTGCTTAACTTTCGATTCGGAAGAAAAAGCATATATATCATGTATCGGACTTGGCAATCTATGGGTTATAAATCCTTCATTGATGAAGAAAACAGGAGAAATAGACCTGTCTTCCTATACCATAGGTGCAGATAGTGGAGATAAAAATCCGGAGCCGGGAGCTTCCGTTATCAGGAATGGAATCTTATACGTGGGTTTAGCACAGGAAAAATCACAATATAACCCAAACGCGGGCATATATGTTGTATTAATTAACACAAAAACAGATAAACCTATAAAGATGATAAGCGACAGTAGAGCTACAATGGCTTCCTACTATCCGGCCGGAGATCCATTTGTTGATGAAAATGGCGATATCTATATTTATGGAGTTGGTGCATTTGGGTATTTAGAAAGTTGTACAGAAGGTTTTCTTCGTATAAAGAACGCAGAAACAGAGTTTGACAAGTCTTACTATTTCCCCGTTAAAACAGTTAATATACCAAATGTTAATGGAAATACAGCTTCCTATGTTTACAACAAAGAATATACCGGAAACGGGAAGGTATATGCTTATTTGAGCATTCCCGGTAACGTGAGCAATCCTCCTGACTATGTAAATGACAAGTCCGTGCAGGCGTTTGAAATAGATATTTATAATAAATCGCTGAAAAAATTAGACTTTGAGGCTACCACCGGATGGGTTTGCAGTTTGTGTAAATACGAAGATTATATTGTTTGGGGTATGGCTTCTGCACAAGGAACAGGATATTGCCAATATAACTATAAAACAGACTCATACGAACCTGTAAAAATAAAAACTGAAGGCACGCCGCTTCAAATCCAATATCTAAAATAATGCTTTTTCTTGAATGTCCGGCAGAAAATATTCTGGATATCTTCTGCCGGACAAATAATAAATTGAAATATGAATAGTCGTTCATCAAATATGCTGTTTATAATAAGCATAATCTCCGGTGTATTCATAACGGTTTGCGATTATTTAGTTCAAATGATAACTACCGAAGCAATTTATTTTGTTTCAAGATTATGCGGGTTAAATGATCTCACGATTCATCTTGCATCTTACGGATGCATATTTGCTTTTCCTTTTTGGATCGCAGGTTC
>DOZP01000069.1:9692-16354 GCA_003517945.1 Porphyromonadaceae bacterium
GTATGGCTTATTCCCTGCTGATATTGAGTTTCTACCATTATAGTTATATCATTATTCGTCAAGTGAGTTTATTCACGATAACTATAGAAAATGCTGACTGGCAATTATTAATTGATGCCAATGCTCCGTTTATGCCCTTTATGTTTATCCTGCTGCCGGTAAGCTGGATAATCATCGGAAGCATGTGCTTTTCATCCAAATCCATACTCCCCAGATGGAGTATTATACTTAATCCGGTTATCCTGACTGTTGTATTGTCTTTACTCACGTGGGGTTTTCCGGGTATATTTCAAAGGCTTCAACCGGGAATCTTTAGCTTGGGTGTTACAGCCCATTACTTGATATGCTATGTTAGTCTCAAAAAGAGAAAAATAATCTTATGAAGAAGAAAATACTGATAATCGGAGGTACAGGTATTGCAGGCAAATGCATACTCGAATATTTGTCGTCCTTCCCGCATCTTTGCGAAATTACCACCGGATCCCGAGGCAATCAAATGATTGACAAAAAGATAGAGCATGTGATGATTGACATATCGAAAGCCAAAGAATATGAATCTGTCATTAAACAATTTGATATTATAATATTAGCATCAGGCCCTTTTTCCAATGCCGGAACAGAGATTTATAAATTATGCCTGAAATATGATGTGATATGTATTGACATAAACGATGATTATACACATTGTGAATCTGTCTTAGAAATAAAAAACAAAGAAGAATTCTCACAGAAAGGAACCGTTTTTACGGGGATGGGATTATGTCCGGGGTTAACCACCTATATGCTGAAGTATGCTGCCCTGCATTTAGGAGAATCTCCGTTAGAAGCTCAACTAAGGATTTATTTTGGCGCAGGGGTTGCTTCCGGAATTGCATCTATCAACAATATGTTTGAAGGATTCAAGCATGATCCGTTTATTTTAACCAATCGAAATCACCAAAGAGTAAATACTTCGCGCTACCAAAAAGGAGTTACATTTACTTTTGACGGCAAACACCAGAATATGCCCTTAATCTTCTTTTCGTCTCCGGAAGTATTGACCTTGCGCCAAGATCCTTTGTTCTACCGGTTACTTGATTTTGATGCGGCATTCCATTTGCAGCATTTTTCCAAAGGGTTAGCGCCCATATTAAGATATAGTTCCAAAATGCGAAAATGGTTTTGTAAACTGGCACTAAAAAAACAAAATCAATTGGACAGGAACAGTATGAATGAAAAGTCTGTTCTTATCAGTACGATTGTAAAAGGAGAAAATTCATGCAAAAAGAGCAGCTTGCAATTTGAATCATCATTTAAGTTAACAGGAATTTTTTCTACCATCATTACGATTTTAGTATTAGAAGGTAAAATACCCATTTGCCCGGGAATTTTCTGTTTGGAAGATATCAGTATTGATCTGAAACTCATAAATGAAAAGTTGAAAAAATTTGGTGTTAATATTTTCATCAAGTGATAACAATATGATTTTTGAAAAACATATCGGTATAATTGGAGGCATGAGCGCAATCGGTCTTCTCATAGTAGAACATATATTGCCTCTATTGTCTGGTAATAAAGTGCTCATTGCAGGACGAAGACCTATCAATCGGTCAGAGTTGATAGAGGCTTATGAAGATAAGCTCGAATACTTCCAAATGGATTACAGGAATGAACCCTTACTCGATCTTTATTGCAGCCAATGTTCATTAATCATAAATGCCGCAGGCCCTTCATATAAAATTGGCGACCGGATTGCAATACAAGCATTGAAAAATGATTGTCATTACATAGATATCGGAGGATATGATGCCTTATTTCATTTAATGAGAAAACATGAAAAAGAAATGATAGAAAAGAAACTTTGCTTTATCATTGGTGCCGGTTGGATGCCCGGTATATCAGGTGTGTTTTCCAAATATATATTCAAAAAACATGTGAATGATTTAGAAGACATCCGACTTCGTGTATACTTTGGAGCTGTAGATGAATGGTCGTACAACTCGACTTACGATCTGACCGTTTCATCCATGAAGAGCGTAAAACCATCTATTTACTCTTATGGAAAAGAAATATCCGTGAAGCAATCAGAATATATACATCAGAAATTATTTAATTTGATTGGAAGAAAAAAAATCTGCCTTCCACTATTTGATGGGCAACTGATAGAGATCGCTAAATCTTTAAACCAAGTAAAAGAAGTTTCTACGTTCGTGATGGTAAACGACTTTATTTCCATGCTAACATTTATGTATCTAAATGCATTCAAAAAAAACAAGCCGGAGGAGGCAACATTGATATTGCAGAAGGACTATCGACGCCTTGTGAAAAAAGAAAAATGCTGGGGAAGTGTGATCTGCAAGATTTCCGGGCTTAAAGAACAGAAATATATAGAAAAATATTTCTACTTATACACCAACAACAACCTGTTATTTACAGCCTTAACTCCAGTTGTTGTTTGTAATAAAATACTAAAGAATCAAACAAAAATAGGATTGAACTATCCATGCAATTCAATTGATTGTGATCTATTCATGGAAGAGTTAAATTCTTATGGAATCAAACACTCGCAATATGAAAAGAACAACTGAAAAGAAAATACTCGTCTGCATGTTATGGCTTTGCGCGATAGCTTGTTTTAGCGGATTTCCCTGGATTTTTCTTAATTGGGAAACGATTACCTCTTTCTTTAAAAGTTATGGCAAAGCATCCGATATGACCGTTGTTTTATTCAGGGAACAATGTCTCTTTTTTGGTTTTTTCTGTATTTACTTTCTTTACCTAAAGAATCTTGGCAGATATAAAACGATAATAAAGCTCGGTTCTTCTTTGATCGCATTTATGGGCATTTTTATGTATGTACTGAAAAATCAGACCGGATTTAGTAATATATCATCTAATTATGAACCTTTTATTTGGTTTGCTGTAGGTGGATTTATGTTCTATCTGAATTCCAATACGGAAAATATGATTCCGGAAAAAGAAAAACTACCGGTATTAACTATTCTGTTTCGAATAATTTCCGGTATGTTGCTTCTTAATGTTACAAGTCTTATTCTCCCTGAAACGACATGGAATATAATGTTTAAAACCTCGTATGAAGCCATTTCAACTTACGATAAATATACTTTTGGATTGGTCAGTGGATTTATGGCCTTTTCCTCCGTGATTATATATTATATGAGCAGTAGGATTAAGTCCTTTTACGGTTTATCCAAATCAATTATAATATTCCTGACACTCTACTTTGTCGGGTTACTCATTTGGGGAAATCCATTTGATTTATATGAATTTCCCTTTTGGTTATACACTATAACAATGGATGCATTAAGCTGTATTACAATTATTTATATAATTGGGAATAAAAAATGCTCTTAAAAAATATTTAATTGAAGGACTATCTGGAAAAGTCCACCATCCAATGCCGCGTCAATCAATTTTATAGTCATAAAAATACCTCATATTAAAATTATACTACTCTTCGGGTAATCCTTAAAAGGGTTCATCCTGGTAATTTTGCACCTAAAAAGGCAAAAGATATGATGGTATATAGAATTGTACAATCCCATAATGTAGGTAACTTAAATATATCTTCTCCTTGATTTGTAATGTTGTAAAAAAAATAAATTCATGAAACAGAAAGCTTCAAAGCAATCTAAAAAAGGCTTTTCCCGTTTGTTGGAAATAGCCGGAACAAAGCGGTGGTGGATGATCGGGGCGGTTGTGCTGTCCATCGCCGGTACGCTGGCGCAATTCGTACCCTATGTCGCCATCCTGCATATTCTGAATGAGTTGGCAGCCCATGCCGCCCATCCCTCAACCATTTCGCAGGAATTGGTAAAACATTGGGGAATGATCTGCCTCGTAGCCTTCGGCTGTTATGGCATGTTGATGTTTGTATCGCTGATGTGTTCGCACATTGCCGCCTTCAACATCCTCTATGAGCTGCGTGTGGCGATAACCCGTAAAATGGCGAGGCTCCCGTTAGGATTCTTCACTGGACGTACCACGGGCGATTTGAAGAAAATCATCGGCGAAGATGTGGAACGGATCGAACTGTTCGTCGCCCACCACATCCCCGATCTGACCGGCGCTATCGTTTTCCCGTTGTTGATCATCGGCTGGCTTTTCACTATCGACTGGCGGCTGGCGCTTGTCGTGCTTGCCGTTATGTTGATTGCCATTGTATTCCAGTTCTCTACCACCTGGTCGAAAAAGGCGGCCGATGATACGAAAAACCACATGTCGATTATGGGCAAATTGAATGCTTCGATTATTGAATATGTACGCGGTATGCAGGTCGTGAAGATTTTCAACCGTTCGTCCATTGCATTGGAAAACCTGAAAAAACAAATTTTCGGGTTCCGCGATTTTTCCAATACCATTGTTACCAACTATGCCGTTACCTACCTCGGCTTTTACAATATGCTGTCGGCGGCATTACTGTTTATTATTCCGGTGGCGGTTTATTTTCTGTTGAAAGCGCCGTCCTACACAGGGTATATATCCACAGTATTGATATTCCTTGTGCTGGGAGGCGGTATCTTCTTTCCCATGCTTAAACTGCTATGGATGACCAATATGTTACGCCAAAACAACATGGGTATTGATTTGATAGACGACATCCTGCAAATGGAAGAAATCGCCGATCCCGAACAACCGCAAACACCCCGTGATGCCTCTATTGAGTTTACCAACGTATCGTTTTCTTATGATAAAACACCAGTGCTGGATCATGTATCGTTTACCGCCCAACCCGGAACGGTAACGGCTCTGGTAGGCGTTTCGGGCGCAGGAAAATCGACGATTGCCATGCTTGCCGCCCGTTTCTGGGATATCAAAGAAGGTGAAATCCGCATTGGAGGAAGCAATATCAAACAGATCCGTACGGAAGATCTGATGCGTACCGTATCGTTCGTCTTTCAGGATAATATGCTGTTTTTCGATACTATCGAAGAGAATATCCGGATGGGAAACAAAACGGCAACAAAGGACGAAGTAGTAAATGCCGCCAAAGCCGCCCAATGCCATGACTTTATCATGCAACTGGGAAAGGGTTATGATACCTTAGTCGGTGAAGGCGGAACCTATCTTTCCGGTGGCGAAGCACAGCGGATTGCGTTGGCAAGAGCTATTTTGAAAGACGCGCCAATCGTACTGCTGGATGAAGCAACCGCCTATGCCGATCCTGAAAATGAAGGGAAGATTTTGGCTTCATTTTCCCAACTTATCAAAGGGAAAACGGTGATGGTCATTGCACACCGTTTGTCTACCATCCGCAATGCCGACCGGATATTGGTCATCGACAAGGGAACGGTCGCCGAACAGGGCAAGCATGATGAATTGGTTACCCTCGGCGGATTATACGCAACTATGTGGGAAATCTATTCCCGCTCACGTGAATGGCAACTTAACAGGTAATACGCTATGAATATTATAAAGTTAATGAATGCCGCTACGCAGGGAAATCCCCGGCGGCTCTATCCGATGATCGGCTGGACATTATTGGAATATACTTTCCGTGCCACACCTTACTGCGTCATGCTGGGCGTGGTGTGGGAACTTTTTAAACCGCTTCAATATCCGGGAACGGAACTGAATGTGAAGTTGATTGGCATTTACTGTGCCGTCCTGTTGGTGTGCCTGTTACTGCTGTTGTTCTTCAACTATAAATCCTATATGGCTTCATACAGCGAAGGTTACAGTATTTGCGCCGACGGGCGGTTCAGCGTGGCGGAACACCTGCGTAAGCTGTCTATGGGATTCTACAACACCAAAGATCCCGGAACGATTGGTTCTTATATCGTAAGCGATTTCGATAATGTGGAACTATTGGTAACGCACTTGCTTCCGCAAATCATCGGAGGCATCATCGGCCCTTTGGCGATGATTATCAGTCTGGCGTTTTTCAACTGGCAACTGGCCTCAATTGCCGCACTGGTTATTCCACTTGCCTGGCCGATGGTGTGGATTACCCGCAAGCTGATTACCCATACAGGAAAGAAACAACAAAAGTCGAAGACCGATACCGCTTCGCGTGTCATTGAATACATTCAGGGCATCCGGCTGATTAAGGCTTTCAATCTGGGCGGGACGAAGTTTGAACGCCTGGAAAAATCGTTTTGTAAACTGAAACAGGATTCTATCCGTTTGGAAGCCGGTTCCGGCCCCACGCTGGTGTTGGCGACCTTCGTACTGAATGCCGGTATTCCGTTGATTATTCTGGTGGGGTTCTATTTCTTCACACATGGAGAAATGAGCCTGCCTGTCTATATCCTCTTCCTTTTGCTGGGAACTAAAATGTGCGAACCGCTCACGCAGGCATTGATGTTTTTAGGTTTGGCAACTTATATGGGATTGAGCGTGGAACGCATCGAAGCCTTGCGCAAAACACCCATAATGCCTGAAGGTTCAAATACAGGAAAAATTACCAGCTTTGATATCGAATTTAAGGATGTGGATTTCTCGTACAACAATGTGCCGGTCATAAAACGATTGAGCCTGAAAATCCCTTCACACAAGCTGACCGCTTTGGTCGGGCCTTCGGGTTCGGGTAAAACAACGCTTACACGGTTGATTGCCCGCTTTTGGGATGTGGAAGGTGGCGAAATTCGATTGAGCGGGAAGAACATCAAGGATTATCCGGTTGATAGCCTGTTGTCGTGTATCTCCATTGTATTTCAGGA
>DOZP01000069.1:16500-19034 GCA_003517945.1 Porphyromonadaceae bacterium
TCCATTGCTCGTGCCATGCTGAAAGATGCACCCGTTATCCTGCTGGATGAAGCCACCGCTTCACTCGATCCTGAAAACGAACTGCACATACAGGAAGCCATCAATGAACTGGTGAAAAGTAAAACCGTAATTGTGATTGCCCACCGCCTGAACACGATTGTCCATGCCGATAATATCGTGGTACTGAATGAAGGCAGGTTATCCGAACAGGGTACGCACCGGCAATTATTGGCAAATAACGGCTTGTATAAACACATGTGGGACGAACAGCAACGGATGAAAGGTTGGAAATTTTAAAAATAAGATGATGAATACAAAAGGGCGTGAGTTTAAAGGGCTATATGCCGGCGTCGGCTATAAACATTGGGCAGCTTTGATGGGCTTTCGGGCGAAATTCTACCGCAGAGCTGTCGGTGATGATATACCGGATTATCCTATCAAAGCCATTGATTTGGGATGCGGTCCGGGCGCATTGAGTTATGCGCTTGCCGAAAAGGCAGCGCCGAAATCGGACATTTACGGGTTAGACATATCGGAAGAACAGATACGGTATGCAAGATTACATGCCGACAACTATCCATGCCGGTTACATTTCATAAATAACTCAATGGACGAACTGCAATTTCCTGACAACTATTTCGATATTGTAATGACTTCAATGGCACTGCACGAAACCCCGCCGGAAGTAAGAAGGAATACCATCCGACAAGTTGCAAGAAAATTGAAACCTGGTGGAAAATTTATTTTGGTCGATTGGTCTAAACCTCGTTGGGGTTTATATGGTATTATTTGGCTTCCGTTCCTTTTCGGTGAAAACCGGAAAGATAACTGGAATAATGTATATAAAGGACTTTGCGAACAAGAAGGCCTGCAATTACAGGAAGATACTTATCTTAATTCAATTGCCCGCAGGCAGGTTTTCCTGAAATAATGAAAAATGAAACAATCAGTGTTGCAGAAAATAAAAATTGACCTGACGGGTGTGCCCGAAACATTATTCATCACCTTACGGATACGTGCTATCGAAACAAAACGAACCGATGCGGCTGTCAAGGACCTCTATGCCGTGGAAATACTGAAACAAATAGAGTTCAACGAATCATCTAAAAACAAAGTATCGACGGCTTCCCAAACGGGAACGATTGTCCGTACGATCATTTTAGATGAACTCATCAACGACTTTTTGCACCGGCATCCGCAAAGCGTTGTTGTTAATCTGGGCTGCGGACTGGATGCCCGCTGCAAGCGCTTATCCCTGAACGATTGCCAATGGTTCGATATTGACGTAAAGGAAACGATAGCTGTGCGGAGAAAGTTTTTTGAAGAAACGCCCTCCAATAAAATGATAGCCAAATCCATGTTCGATTATTCGTGGATGGATGAAGTTCCCAAAGACAGACCGGCACTGTTTATTTCGGAAGGCGTAATGATGTATTTTGAAGAAAAAGACATTAAGGCGTTGTTTTGTGAGATTACCAAGCGGTTCAAATCCGCCGAAATCGCTTTTGACACCATAAGCCAATGGGCGGTTAAAAACCATAAACGGCATCCCGACGTGAAGAAATATAATGCACCATTCAAGTAGGGGATCAATGACAGCCAGGAGATTGAGAACTGGCATACGAGTATCCGGATAATCGAAGAACATTATTATGCGAACTACCTGAAAAATCGCTAGCCGCTACCGATGAGAATACTGATGAAGTTATACCCGCCATTTATGAAATCATTCAAGGTGCTGCATCTGAAATTATCTTGGCAACTCATGGAACATCACCACGAATATTAAAATGAAAGAATATCTCAATCATATTTTAGCGCAAATTTCGGTGGAGCTAAACACTGTTGATATCGAAGAGTGTAACATTTCCATGGATGAAGCCATTCGTATGATTGAATTCTTGCAGTCAGTACTTCGCGAGTTAAGAGAAAGATTCCTGCAATGCAATTCTATCAGTATTCAGGATGAGATTCATTTCTTTAAAGAAACAAAACCCAGAATTCTTAGTTGGTTGCTGTATTTCAATAAAGTCTATACAATAGAACTCAAACGTCCGAACGGAAGCAACATTATACAAAAGAACTATTACGAAAATGAATTGGACAGCCTAACCTTTTACTTTAACCGGAACTTGGATTTTTATCAATACTACCGTTCCTGTTCAACCCATTTGGATGAATTTTATTTTGTCAGGGGAAAAATCAACATCCGGTTGTGCGTGGACAGTTCGATGTTCATTAGTGATACTAAATTTTCAACCGGATATGATTTTAAGGCAGCCAAGATTTTATCCAATGAAATACTTCGCATCTACCTGAACAAAAGGCTTCAACATGTAGACAGGGTATGCGGATACGGATGCGAAAGTAGCCCCGGAAGATTAAGAAATAAATGGACAGGTTCTAAAGCCGCCGCCATTGAGTTGGGTTATGGATTGTACGCTGCCAGGGTCATTGATAACGGCAATGCGGATATCCGGGATATTATGATGGGAATCGAAAAACTATTAACCTGAGTTCTGGATAAAAAAGTT
>DOZP01000272.1 GCA_003517945.1 Porphyromonadaceae bacterium
GCTTCTTCTACAGCCATATACGGTTCGCGTGGGGCAAACGGCGTTATACTGGTTACGACCAAAAGAGGAAAAACAGGTGCATTCAATCTCAATTATTCAGGAACAGTCACTTTCGAAAAAATTCACGACCTGCAACCCTCGATGAGCGCAAGCGAGTATATCACCTGGCGCAGATGGGCATACCACAACGCTAACCCCCAGAATTATTCACCCGGTGACCAGCCAAACAGAGAGCAAGACAATACAATCTTCGATACATCCGATGTTACGGCAATGAATAATTTAAGGAAAGGTTGGGAAAGCGGAACATGGGATCCTTCGAAAGTAACCGATACCAATTGGACAGACCTGGTTTCACAGACAGGTATATCGCAGGAACATACCGTTAGCGCCAGCGGAGGAACGGACAAAATGAAAGCGTTCTTTTCAATAGGTTACCTCAACAACGAAGGTACGCAAAAAGGACAATCCTATGAACGATACAATTTCACCACCACTGTCGATATCACCCCCATCAATTGGTTTACGCTGGGAGGCTCGGTAAATACGGCGTGGAGCAATCAAAGCTACGGATATTCCCGCACAGGACAGAGTTCCAATTCCGGCCCCGCCGAAATATACAACGCGGCCAAAGCCATTCCCAACTGGACAATGCCTTACGATGAAAATGGGGCAATCGTACCGTCTCCCGGAGGAATAAACGGCGTTTATACCGTTTTAGACGAGTGGAAGTATTCCAATGACGACCGCCAGATATTGCGTCTGCTTGGAAATTTCTACGCAAACTTCAATATAGGCGAAATGTGGAAACCCCTGGACGGATTAAATTACAAAGCAAGCTTCGGGTCTGATATGCGCTTCCTCCGCCAGGGTATATACCTTGACCAGAAGTCCGCCACACGCGGCGGCGGAACAAGCTATGCCCGTTGGGATTATAACCGTAAATTTTCATGGGTATTAGACAACATAATTTCGTATAATAAAACCATTGATATACATAAGTTCGATGTCACCCTGTTACATTCGGCAAGCCAATACAACGAAGAAAGGGCCAGAATGAGCGAAGAGAACGTACCGAAAGCCAGCTACCTGTGGAATAACATGGGGGCGGTAAGCGTCACGGATCCCTCTGCAAAAGTAGGTATTTCAACAGGATTGACGGAGAGCTCACTGGTGTCATACGGATACAGGCTCAATTACTCGTTGATGGAAAAATACCTGCTCACCGTTTCGGGGCGCTACGACGGCGCTTCGCAGTTGGCCGAAGGTAATAAATGGGCCTTCTTCCCAAGTGCAGCCTTAGGCTGGCGTATGGAAGAGGAGTCTTTCCTGAGCGATGTAGATTGGCTGCAACAACTCAAACTACGCGCCGGCGTAGGTATGACGGGAAACTCCGTCATCGCTCCTTACGCTACCTTGGGAAACATCCGCTCTAACTATGCTCCGTTCGGCGGAAAGTCCGACATCTTGTTTTACGTACCCAACGAACCTTACTACTGGAGTGAAAATGTACTGATGGCAAACCCTCTACTCGGTTGGGAAAAAACGACTCAGTGGAACTTTGCCGTGGACTTCAGCGTATTGAGAGGACGCGTAAGCGGTAGTATAGATGTATATAAGTCCAACACCAAAGACTTGCTTATGGAAATGAGAATACCGACTATCACCGGTTACTCTGCAACCATGGCCAATGTGGGGAAAACAAAGAACCATGGTATAGACATCTCCCTGCAACTTATTCCAGTAGACACGCGCGATTTTACCTGGACTTCGAACCTCAACGCGGCATGGCAAAAAGATGAAATCGTCGAACTTGCTTACGGTAAAAGCGACATGGTGGACAATGCCTGGTTTATCGGCCGATCCATTAGCGTTTACCACGGTTTTGAATCGGACGGATTGTGGCAGGAATCGGATGCTGCGGAAATGGCCAGATTCAATGAAAACGGAGAAAAATTCTCAGCAGGTATGGTAAAGCCCGTTGACAAAAACGGCGATTACACAATGAGTGAAGAAGACCGTGTGATTTTGGGCAACCGTTCGCCAAGGTGGACGCTGGGTTGGAGTAACACCTTCAGATACAAAAGTATTGAGTTGAACATTGAGATGAACGGCCGCATGAACTACATAATTTCTACCGGAGGTGAAGCGCAAGGCGCCGCAGCAAACCAGCGTACAATCGATTACTGGCGTCCCGATAATACGAACGCAGATTACCAGAAACCGATTTATACGGGTACGCCCGGTTCGAGCCTTGACCCCTATTCAGGTTTGCTTGGATTTAAAGATGCCTCCTACATCAAAATACGAAATATATCGCTGGGCTACTACCTATCGGAAAAAATCTGCAATAGATTAGGTATCAACAACCTGAAAGTATACGGACAATTACGTAATCCGGGCAATATTTACTCATCAATCGATTTTCTGGATCTTGACCTCGGCGAATCGGTATCGTTCTACAACCGCGGGGTAACCCTGGGACTTGAAATCAGTTTCTGAAATATCCATATCTAACTATAAAATAAAATCAATATGAAAAATATAGCAATCATCAGTAGCCTTGTGGTGGCATCGATGTTATTCCTCAACTCGTGCGGAAACGATTTTCTGTACGAAGAACAAACCACAGCTTATTCTACACAACATTTCGAAACCGAAGAGGGTATACTTAGCCTGGCCGCCGGTTTATATGGTAATATTCGCTGGCATTTCGGCTTCGAATGGGCTTATGCCATCACATTAGTCGGCACGGACGAGTTCACACTTGGTAATGACAATACAAGCGAACCGTGGTATACGTATAGCAGCGCTCTCAGGCCAACCAACTGGACGACGAGCACCGGTGCGCCGAACGGTAACTGTCCCGGCGTCGACGCACTTTGGAATCAGGTCTTTTTCGGCATAGCGAACGCAAACCTGGTTATTGCTAACGCGGATAAAATAACTGACGAGGGTACACGCAACAAGTGCCTGGGGGAAGCCTATTTTCTGAGAGGTTATAACTACTACCGGCTTTTCGCCCAATACGGAGGGGTTCCTCTTATTGACAAACCCCTGGAAGGCGTGGTACGTAATTTTCAACGCGCTTCGGATGAAGAAACGATGGCGTTCTTCATCTCGGATTTTGAGCAGGCCTACAAACTCCTTCCCACCGACAGATGGCGTGGCGTAGGTACATGGACGAAATATTCGGCCGCCCATTTTTGGGCAAAATCGTTGCTGTACAGGGCATCCGAACGCAACGACGGTTGGAACGGCAGCTATAAGAGCGCCGACCTGGATAGATGTATTTCACTCTGTGACGAAGTTATGACCGCATGTCCTTTGGAAAATGACTTTACAAATATATACGGACGATGGACAGGTGTGGATTGCGCTATTGAATCTTCAACCGAAGTGCTGATGTCCTGCCAGAACAATGCGAATTCTTCTACACAAGGCCGTTTCGGAAACCGTACCCACTCCTACTTCACGCCACAATTCAATACATTCAGCGGAAACTGGGTAAACCGTGGCCCTTTCAACGGAGGATCCGATTTTCAGCGTTGCAGGCCTACCGAATACAACTATTCTACGTACGACAATGTAAACGATGCCCGTCTGTGGAAATCTTTCCGTACGGTATATGGTATAAACAATGTAGCTAACGCAACCTTAAACAACACGTTCGGCGATAATGCGACGGCGTTAGGCGAAATAGGAATCGTTTTTATCCTCAACAAAAAAAGCGATGCGCGCTTTAATGGCGAACCTTACGGAAAATTCGGCCGTGCGGTAGAAGGAGGCAGCACCTTCATCCATCCGGAAACCAACAAATGGATACCCTGCGCTTTCCCGCTTTACTTAGACGGACAGTATGTGCTGACCAACTACAGCAGCAACGGAAACCCTTCCCGTTCGAACGTATTCTGCGGATTGAACAAAACACAGGACGGCACGCGTACGGCTGACGGCGGTAACGCTTACCGGGATGTTATTATGGCGCGTACAGGCGAAACTTATCTGATAAAGGCAGAAGCGCAGGTGCGTAAAAACGATTTTCCGGGCGCTATTGCAACAGTTAACCGCCTGCGTCAACGCGCTGAATGGAAAAACGGTGAAGACCGTGAACTCTACGTGGATGGCACCATTGGTTTTATGAACAATGCCATTTATATAAATAACTCTACCTACTCAAGATCCTCCACCACACATGCCGGTAAAGATTGGATGAACTATTCGCATCCGGACTTTGATAACGGTACCCTGCAAGATGCCGCCGGCAACGTATACATGTGTAGAAACTCGTATTATCTGTCAACAGGCGTCGAACGGACTACCGATGCTTCTTCATTACAGATAGCAAGTCATACCGCACTGCCTGAAGAAGATGAGGCCATTCTTTCCGCTCTTGGAGTTTCCGGCGATTACGACCGTATGTTGAATTTTATTTTCAACGAACGTACCCGCGAACTAAACGGCGAGTGGAACCGTTGGGAAGAATTAAGCAGAACAAAGTTGCTGGTAAAACGTACCAAATTATTCAATCCTGAGGCTTCGCCCAACATACAGGATCATCACAATCTCCGTCCTATCCCGCAATCGTTTCTTGACGGTTTGCTGAATGAAGATGGTTCCGAACTTACCGGCGAACAAAAAGCCGCCATGCAGAATCCGGGTTATTAATCTCCTAAATCCAATACGATTATGATTGTATACATCAAAGATGTTTTTTAAATTAGTTTTAAACCTGCTATTCACTGCATTGTGAATAGCAGGTTTACCATTTCATATCATTACTTCCATTCCAAAACAGAATCAACACCAATACAAAACAGCATGCATTGCAAATCATTTATACTTCTGATTATTTTTCTATTTCCTTGTTTTACGTCATTGAAATCACAACCCGGATATAATCCGGAAAAGATGCAACGCGAAAAATTGGGGCGTGAATACATGAATACATAAAAAATAACGGCTATGAATAAAAAAATAACATATTGGTGCTGTCTTTCCGCTACTGCTATATGCGCATCGTGCGGCAGCAAAGAAAATAAAAACGAATCTCAGCAAAACCCGAATATCATATTCATCCTGGCAGACGACATGGGTTACGGAGACCTG
>DOZP01000027.1:0-502 GCA_003517945.1 Porphyromonadaceae bacterium
AAAAAAATAATTCAAAAATATTTATTCTATATCAAAAAAACATTATATTTGCGGCGAATCATAAAAAAGTGGCAATGATCTCTATTAATTGTAAATGCTCTTCCTGTTTTAAATTAATTAACGTATTTGCGTTGGTTAGTTCCGGATATTTATTAGAGAGAGAGAGAGAGCCTCGCGCGTAATATACGTAAAAAACTTCCTTCGTTTTTATCTGTTATTTTTATTTTTGTTGAAAAAGTATTTGATGCTATGTATTTCATGGTATCAAATAAGGGATTGTATGCATCCTGTATACAGTTTTGTATCAAGCAAAGCAAAAAATATAAAAATCAATTGACGACTTATTTTTTAACTAAAAATCGTATATGTATATGAAAAAAATTATCTATTTATTTACACTCTTGTGCCTGAGTATAGGTGTAGCCTTGGCTCAAACAAGAAGTGTGTCGGGTACAGTGACATCCGCCGAAGACGGAGAGCCTGTAGCAGGAGCATCTGTTAT
>DOZP01000027.1:523-3417 GCA_003517945.1 Porphyromonadaceae bacterium
ATTCCGGCTTCGGCCGGCACAATCGTCATTTCATTTATCGGAATGGAAAGCAAGGAAGTTGCCATAGAGGAAAACCTTGCCATTGTCTTAAGTGAGTCATCCCAGGATCTGGATGAAATTGTTGTTATAGCGTATGGTACGGCAAAAAAGTCGTCATTTTCCGGTGCCGCTACACAAATCAAAGGTGAAAAACTACAGAAAACACAAGTTTCCAATGTTTCAAAAGCGTTAGAAGGCGCAGTAGCCGGAGTACAGACGGTAAGCTCCAGCGGCACTCCGGGATCGTCGGCAAGTATTATTATCCGCGGTCTCAATTCAATTTCCGCAAGTCAGAACCCTCTTATTATTGTAGATGGAGTACCCTACGAAGGCTCTTTGAACTCAATATCTACACAGGATATTGAATCTTTAACCGTATTGAAAGATGCGGCTGCCAATTCAATGTATGGAGCCCGCGGCTCAAACGGCGTTGTTATTATTACTACAAAAAGTGGAAAAAGCGGAAAAGTTAAAATTAATTTTGACGGCCGCTTAGGCTTCAACGCGCGCGCTGTTCCTACTTACGATATTATTTCTGATCCCGGGGAATATTATGAAATGATGTATGAATCGGTTCGTAACAACCTGATGAGTGAAATGTCGTATATGGAAGCCGGCAGCTACACTTCTTCAAATCTTATCGGCGAATATTTAAAATATAATATTTATAAAGGCGTAGCAGACAACAACATTATCGACCCTCTTACGGGGAAGTTGACATCAGCCGCAAAATCCGCATCTTATAAATGGAATGATAACTGGCAAAAAGATCCGTTTAAAAACGGTTTACGTCAGGAATATAATGTGAATGCGAGCGGAGGTTCGGAAACAACAACCGCTTACGTCTCATTGGGATATCTGGGAGATGCGGGCTACATCGTCAATTCCGGTTTCGACCGTATAGCGACGCGTTTGAAGGTGGATCAGAAAATAGGTAAAAACATCAAAATAGGAGCCAATATCTCGTATGTAAATACTGAAGCGAAAACATTCGGAAGTACCAGCAGCAATTACAGTAATATATTTTTGTTCTCACAACAAATAGCTCCTATCTATCCGATCTATTTATATGATGATGAAGGAAATTTCGTATATGATGATAATGGCATTCGTAAATACGACTACGGAACGGAATACAATCGTCCGTACGCAGCAGAACAAAATCCTTTGGCTACGGCAAATGACGGAATAAATAAAGTATTGGTTGATAACTTTTCCGGACGCGGTTTTTTTGAAGCTAAATTTTTAAAAGACTTTAAATTAACCGTTAATATGGCTTATGACGTATTTAACCAAAATATCGCGCAGTTTGCAACGCCAAACGGCGGAGATGCCGCCAGTGTCGGTGGGCGTGGATATAAAGAATGGGTCCGTTACGGAGCCATGAATCTGAATCAATTATTAAACTGGTCGCCTACGTACGGAAGGCATCATATTGATATCCTTTTAGGGCATGAAACAAAAGAAGATAAAATTTCGAATTTATTCGGGCACATGACAAACTTTGTAAACGCAGACAACCCGGAATTTGCAAATGCAGCGCGCTATCAGGAATTAACATCTTCAACCAGTAGTATATCGCTGGAAGGTTATTTCAGCCGGATCGAATATGACTATGATGAAAAATATTATGCAACGGCAAGTTTGCGTCGCGACGGTTCATCGCGCTTCCATCCGGACAATCGTTGGGGAACTTTCTATTCCATGGGCGTATCCTGGAGATTAGAAAAAGAAGACTTTATGCGTGATATTGATTTCATCAACAGCTTAAAAATAAAAGCCAGTTATGGCACTCAAGGGAACGATAACATTTTAATTATTGCGGCTTACAGAGATTTATACCAGATAGATCGCGTAGACGGAGAACCTGCAATAACCAAAACACTCCGGGGCAATCCGGACCTGACATGGGAAAAAGGAGCGGACTTCAATGTCGGATTTGAATTGAGAGCCTGGGATAAATTAAATTTCAATACGGACTTTTTTGTCCGCAAGAAAAATGGTTTGTTGTTTGCAAGCCCTCTTCCGTTATCCGAAGGGAATCCTTCTACCATCTGGAAAAATGAAATGGATATGAAAAATACAGGTATAGAATTTGATATATCCTATGATATCATAACAACAAATGATATCAACTGGTCTGTAGCGCTCAATGCAATGCATTATAAAAACAGGCTGACCAGACTTCCGGAAAGCAAACCTGCTTCCGAATTTCCGGACGGGTATCAGAATGGCAGTTATTGGCGTAAAATAGGAGGGACATTGTATGATTGGTATACGTATGAGTATGCAGGTGTAGACGCTGAAACCGGACTTCCTTTATACAATAAATATGATGAAAACGGTGTGTTTAAAGAACATGTAAATACGACATCTGCCGCTACATTGCGCCAGACAGGTAAGACTTCAATACCCGATCTGGTTGGAGGTATTTCCACCAGTGTGGATGCGTACGGTTTTGACCTGTCCATCCAGACATCTTATCAAATAGGAGGGTATGTATGGGATGGTTTTTATCAAAATTTAATGAACGGAGGTGAGGCCGGAACAAATATTCATAAAGACATGTTTAATCGTTGGACGGAGACGAACAGGAACACCGGTATTCCCGGATTAGTCTATCAGAATCGTGAAATAAACGGTAGTAGTGACCGATGGTTAACCAGTGCGACTAATTTTAATATCAGAAATATTACGATAGGATATTCGTTACCTTCTTCACTCCTCAAAAGGATAAATGTAGAAAAATTCCGCGTTTATCTTGCAGGAGATAACATCGCTCTTTTTGCTAAAAGAAAAGGACTTGACCCACGTCAAAATTTTGACGGATCTGTAGGATATATGTATTCCCCGAT
>DOZP01000027.1:3433-6191 GCA_003517945.1 Porphyromonadaceae bacterium
ATAAAGATTATGAAAATAGATAAGTTTTTAATTTCGGCGCTTATAAGCATGATTATTTTCTCATCATGTTCGGAAGATTTTCTGAATGCCGAACTAACCGGAAACCTTGACGCTGAAACGGCTAAAGAATTAGCATCAAAGGACCCGGAATCTTTGAATGCATACTTGCGCGGCGTATGGGTATTTATGGTCTCCTATAATGTTACCGCATCTAATTCTCACGATGACTTTTCTTTTATGTCTGTTCTACATTCGAAAGATATGATGTGCGAAAATATAACAATGATGTCGGCAAATAGTTGGTTCAACTATGATTATGGATTAGATGATCGTATGTTTAATTACCGGCGTGTAAATGTGGATTGGCGTACGTTTTACACAATGGTGGCCAAAGCGAATGAAATTATCGGTTTGTTCCCGGAAGAACCCGTTACTGTTGATAGTAAGGGTATTATCGGACAAGGGTATGCAATACGCGGGATGGCATATTATTATTTAATTCAAATATTTCAGAATACGGTAAAAGCCGATGGTAGTCCGAATCTTACGGCACCCGGTGTTCCATTGATATATTGCGACGTTGATCAGCTAAGCGAGGAAGAACGAACAAAACGTAAAGGACGCAATACGGTGGCGGATGTATATGCTCAGATAGAAAGCGATCTGACAAAAGCAATTGCATACCTCGGAACAGAATATGAACGCCCAAGTAAAATCTTTATTGATGCGAATGTGACCAACGGTCTGTTGGCGCGCTATTATTTGCTAAGCCAGCAATGGGAAAAAGCGGCGGAAGCAGCTAAAAAGGCCGCCAATGGCTATAGTATAATGGGAGAAAATGGATTACACGACGGATTCATGGACATAGCCAACGCCGAATGGATGTGGGGGTTCGATCATAATACGGAGACGCAAACTACATTTCCTTCATTTTTTTCAAACATATCAAACTTAGCGCCCGGTTATGCCGGAGGAAATTACGCTGCCCGTGGTATTGATGCGCGTTTGTATAGCCAGATACCAACCAGCGACTACCGGAAATCCCTGTTTAATGGCCCGGATGGCAATGAAACTTCACCGACTGCGGCGGCAAGAAGGCCTTACGCTTCACTTAAGTTTGGTAATAAGGGAGACTGGACCATGGACTATGTTTACATGCGTGCGGCAGAAATGATATTGATTGAAGCGGAAGCGTACGCTCACCTCGGACGTGAAACAGATGCCGCTAATGCAATGAAAAAGCTGATGGCTAACCGTGATCCGGAATGGAATGAATCAAGTATGACGGTTGACGATATATACCTACAACGCCGTATTGAGCTATGGGGAGAAGGTTTCGGATACTTTGACCTTAAAAGATTGAATAAAGGAATCGACAGAAATTACGAAGGTAGCAATCACCTTACGGGCTATAAACTGGTGGTTCCTGCTCAGAGTGTTTTGTGGACATACCAGATTCCTATCCGGGAAATACAGGAAAATACACAAATTTCCGATAATGAACAAAATCCTTAATAATAATGTTCTAAAACTTTATTTTATATATGAAAACAATAAATTTATTCAGAATACTATTTGCTTTTATCTCTGTGATGATGCTATCGCCGGCATGTAATGACGATCTCATTAAGGATGATATTGATGCAGATAATAGTGGAGATAAATCAAAATTGCCGGTTATGACAATTTCTTCTCCGGGAAACGTTACTTACGAAAGCGCTGATATTACGGCATCATGGAATAATACCGGCGATGAAATAATAGAAGCCGGATTTGTTTATTCGCTCAACGAATCTTTTATTCCGACAGAAGTTGTAACGGTTAAAAAAATATCCGGAAGCAGCATGGATACTACATTGTCTTTAAGCAGTGAAACTAACTATTTTATAAAAGCTTATGCGCAGACTCAAAACAATGGCATTGCATACAGTGACCCCGTAAATATAACAACTCCGGTTGCTCCGGTATTCGAACATACATACCTTTTTGGAAAATATACCGCTACGGATATTGATGTGAATACGGGAGAACCGGAAGGCGATTCTTATGAAGTAACTATTTCACAAAGAGGAACTTCATACAACAAAATAAATATTGCAAATATCTGGGGGGGAGGACGGACGATTGAAGCAACCGTTGATTTCGAAAAAAAGACGATCTCCGTAGCAACGACAAGTGTCATTCATATTGATAGCACTCATGGCAATGTATATATGTGGGGATTTGATATTCAGGATAATAAAATCGTTTATTTAGATGTGGCAATAGCCAATTACGATGACAATGGCAATATTGAATTTACACAATGGGCTGCCCATGTAAGCGCCGGTAATTTTGGATATTATACAACCACAATGAAAAAGGAGCAATAGTCAGTCATATTTAAAAAGTTATTATATATCACAAAAAGGACAGCACATATACAAGTTTGGCTGTCCTTTTATGCTAAATCAGTTATAATAGCATTACATCAATTTTCATTGAGAAATAACCATAAAACATTATTCTGTACATTTTTAACAAAAATCATTATGAAACAGATAAAATTTGTAATTGTAAGCCTGTTGTTGTTAGTACCGGGTATAACAAGTTTTGGGCAGGGATTAAAAGCTTTTGTACTTAAAAATGGTATGAAAGTATATATTTGGGAAGACGAAAATCAGCCGGATGTCTTCGGGTCCGTTTGTGTTCGTACGGGCTCCGTCAATGACCCGTCGGAATATACCGGGCTGGCTCATTACCTTGAACATGTTTTGTT
>DOZP01000027.1:6215-7762 GCA_003517945.1 Porphyromonadaceae bacterium
ATAGCTAAATATGACGAAATGTCGGAAGAAACGGTTCCTGCAAAAAAAGAAGCGATCGGAAAAGAAATAAACGAACTTACAATTAAACAATCACAACTTAGTGTTTCGACTGAATTTTCCAATTTAATTGAGAGTATGGGAGGAAAAGGTCTGAATGCCGGAACAGGTAAAGACTTTACCTATTATTATAATTCATTTCCGGCATATCAAATCAATAAGTGGCTTGAAATATCATCGCAACGGTTTATCAATCCTGTTTTCCGTACATTCCAGTCCGAACTTGAAACGGTATACGAAGAATATAATCGCTCAAAAGACAATGCTGCATATGTACAATATGATTATTTAGAATCGGTCATATTCGAAGGCCACCCTTATGCACGTCCGATCATAGGACTTGGAGAGCATTTGAAGAATCCCCGGCTAAGTAAATTGATACAGTTTTACAATGACTGGTATGTTGCTGAAAACATGGCGCTTATCATTGTCGGAAATGTTAAGGCCGAAGAAATAGGCGGACGTATCAATGCTTCGTTTGGCCGCCTTCCGGCAAGAAATACTCCGGAAAGGAAAAATCACCCTGATTTAGCGTTTAAAGGCAGAAAGCAATACACAAAAAAAATAGGCGAATATCCGATGGTTAATCTTATCTATAAAGGGGTTCCGATAGGACATCCTGATGAAATACCATTAGATATAGTCATGTCTCTTATTTCCAATGGAAATTCAACGGGTATACTGGATAGGCTGACCGTTGAAGGTGATTTGTTAGGAGCGGCTGCTGTCGTAGCGTCTATGAGAGAACTCGGGCGAAACAGAATTATTGCGATACCTGCGTTCGATGCAAATCAACGCCGCTTCGAATCGAATAAATCGGTAGAAAAGAAAATATTGAATGCTGTTGAAAAAGTAGCAAACGGCACTATTGACGATTGGTTGATAGAGTCCGTAAAATTAAATCTCTGCCGTGATCATGACCTTTCTATGGAATCAAATAATGGAAAAGCAGAGGCCATTATGTCGGCATTTATTGCAGATACCGATATGGAGCATTTATTAAATTATAAGGAAAAAGTCATGGCCGTAACGGTTGACAATGTAAAAGAAATTGCAAAAAAATACCTGAACCAGGATTATCTTGCGATATATACGGAAAAAGGCAAAGCCGATAAAGGCGAAAAAATTAAGAAACCGGCATACGATCCTATCGAAAAACCGGATGGCAAGCAATCTCTTTATGCCATGCAATTTAAAAACATGTCGATAAAAAAAGTTGAAGAAAAAATAGTTAGTTTTGATGAGGTTGAGTCTCAACAAATCAATGAACGTTCCAAGTTATTCTATACAAAAAATCCGGAAAACGATATTTACAGCCTGACCATAAGGTATGGCGTGGGAGAACGTGTATTCCCAAAACTTGGGATTGCCGTATCATTAATGAATAACGCCGGTATAATGGGTAATATGAAATCATTTGAATTAAAAGAGGCTTTTAGTAAGTTGAATGCCACGTGTTCCATGTTTTCGGATGACGACTATATGTATAT
>DOZP01000027.1:7828-9600 GCA_003517945.1 Porphyromonadaceae bacterium
TATCATCATAGGACGCATGAACCAAAAAGAGAATGTACAGGTACTCTCCGATGCATTGTCCGAATACATAAAATATGGGAATAAATCCGGCTATATAGATGATCTTACGGATCAGGAAGTCTGGGATCTTCAGATTGCGGAATTAACCGGAGATATCAATCGTGCGGCTAACTACGAAGCCGAAATTTTCTATACGGGAACAATGCCTTTTGATGATGTTTACGCGATACTTAGTCAAAATCTTCCTTTAGTGGCCAATGAAAGGCTTTCAGATTCACCAAAAGACAAAGCAATGGCTGATGTAAAAGAAAATACGGTTTATTTCATTCCGAATGCCGATGTGGAACAAGCGCAAATCTGTCTTTATACGCCGGTTCTAAACTATGATAAGAAAGATGACATATTATACGATGCTTTTAATCAGTATTTTTCCGGCAGCTTTAATGGACTTGTCTTAAACGAACTTCGCGAAAAACGCTCTATGGTCTATTCTTCCGGAGGGTATTTACTTCATCCCATGTTGCCCAACAGCCTGAGCCATTTCTGGGGAATAATCGCAACGCAGAATGACAAAGCCGTCGAAGCATTAAGTATATTCATGGATTTAGTCCGTAATATGCCTGAAAATAAAGATCGTATAGATAATATTAAAAGCTATCTGAGAGAAATATACCTTACATCACAACCCTCTTTCCGTAGCAAAGCAATCTATATGGAGCGTGTAAAAAAACGTGGCTATACGGTTGATCCCGCAGTGGAAAACATTCCCAAATTAGAATCATTGACTTTTGATGACATTGTAAATTTCTATAAAGAAAATCTGAAAGATAAACCCATCGTTATAGGCATAATGGGAAATCCTAAACAGATTTCAATGGAAGATTTGAAAAAATTCGGAAAAGTCATAAGGATTAATGAAAACAAATTGTTTAATGATAAGGACAAATTGTTTTGAATAATCCGGTTTCATATCCATGAGAGCTAAACTTGAAAGAAGGTATCCCAAAAGGATACCTTCTTTGTACAAAATTATATCAATAGCTTGATTGCACCGGGCACATCGTGAATGTAAATTCATAGTTGTCGTAGGGTATCCGGTATTCATTCAACGGAAGCGCTCCCCAACTGTTTACACAGCCTAAGCCCATTTGCATTTTGTCGATACAGAGATTGGTAAAATCCGCTTTTTCTATTTCAGGCGAATGGCGTTGATCTTTCTTTTCGCCGTCATCAAGGGACTCTATGGTATAGTTGAGTGCGGAAGCCGAAAATGGCGCTTCGCTGATAAATGCGAGCCCGTCGCCATTTACGGCTAATTGTTTCCACCAGCGGATATCCGTTTTGGTTCCTGTTTCCTGGGGG
This sequence comes from Porphyromonadaceae bacterium, assembly GCA_003517945.1. Taxonomy (GTDB): domain Bacteria; phylum Bacteroidota; class Bacteroidia; order Bacteroidales; family Tannerellaceae; genus Tannerella. The sequence goes on from DOZP01000027.1 coordinate 9,191, forward strand.
CGTATGTACGGATAGAATTGTTCTTCGACTGTCTGGTTGTACCGGCCGATAAATGTGGAGTGATGGCGGTCGCTGTAGTTTTCGATCGGTCCGCGTCCGTAATATTGTATTTTGTTATACGTTTCCGGCATTTGCAGTTGCATACCGAAACGGAACATATCGGATACTTTTTTCGACTTGTCCGCATTCAGTTTTTGCGTAACTTTGATGGTGCCGTTCTGATTGATCAGATAAGTCAGCGATAAGGTGGCCGATACGTCTTTCATTTCATATTGTGCGGTTACCTCCGCCATTCCGTCTTTCATCTTGTTTTCGAGGGATGTCAGTTTTATTTCCGGATTGCGCCATACCCTGTATCTCCTCTGCAGATTGGCTCCCATATCGTTATCAGTCGGCGCACGCCAGAAATT
>DOZP01000359.1:0-3855 GCA_003517945.1 Porphyromonadaceae bacterium
TACAAAAGTATTTATTAAAATGCAATGCACCAAAGAATATATGTTATTATTGATTAAATAATATTATGCGGATTTTCCGGATTTCAGAAATAACTTATGTGAAATACTATCCGAAGCAGGAATGTATCTTTGTGTTTAAATAAAAGTCGCTGAATCGTTATTTTAGCTTGCTGAATCGTGTAAATAAGTTTATGTAGATATGAATCACCGGGGGGGGTGGATTCGTTATTACTTATATACTTTTTTTAATGTTTCCAGGTCTTCCAGTCCTTTGCGGAATATGATTTTCCGGACAAAAGATTTTATAAATCCGATTCCATAACCAAATATCTGTATCAATGAAGTGATTAGTGACAATCCTGCAATGCGCGGATTTTTTGTTTTTGCCAACGAGTCAAAAAACAGGAGTAACAGATAGGTTACCGGAAAAGCAAGAAACCAGGGCGATACGAAGATGGCCAATATGATAACGGCAATACTTCCGGTAACAAAAAGCGCAGGCAGAGTGTGTACCGGTTTCAACGAATCGGGGTATAATTTATACAGATTGATGCGCGCCTGTCCGAAAATATTGACCTGCCTGTAAAACCGGCTCAGGTCGACACGCCGTTTGTGATATACAAAAGCGTCGCGGTATAATTTGGTCGTGAATCCGGCCCTGTTGATACGTATACTCAGGTCTATGTCTTCTCCGTACATATCTTTGAAACCGCCGACTTTTTCGTACACAGCCCGTGAAAATCCCATATTGAATGTCCGCGGTTTGAATTTTTCCATGTTTACTTTTCCGCCGCGTATCCCTCCGGTAGTCCAGAACGATGTCATGGCATAGTTGATGGCCTTTTGCATGATTGTAAAAGAAGGGTGCTCCTTATCGGGGCCTCCGAAACAATCCGCATAATCATCTGTGAGCATTTGGTTGACTGTTTCAAGATAATGGGGAGGGATGATACAGTCGGAATCGAAAAAAATAAAATAATCACCTTTTGCATTTTTCATGCCTGTGTTGCGTGTATCGCTTCGGCCCGAATTTTCTTTGACAATGTAATTGATCCTGATTTTTGCGCGGAATTTATTCACTTCGTCCGAACAGGGTTGTGTCGATCCGTCTTCCACCAATACCAACTCAAAATCAGTATAGGTTTGTTTGGATAAACTATCCAACAGTTCGCGCGCTTCATCCGGACGATTATATATTGGGACGATCAGTGAAAAAAACATAGCTTTCAATAGGAAATTGATAATGCACTTGGTAAATTAACGATTCGCTTATTATAATCAAAGTTCTTTTTTGTCTTTTAACTTCAGTTCGTCTATGATTCTCTGGCATTTGCCCCATTTCTCAATGATCCATAAGACATACCGGATGTCTACGCTTATCGTACGTTGCAGATCCGGTTCAAAAGCGATGTCACCGCTCATAGCTTCCCAATTCCCGTCGAACGCAAGGCCTATGACCCGGCCGTTTTTATCAAATACGGGGCTGCCTGAATTACCGCCTGTGATATCATTGTTCGACAAGAAACATAATTGCAGTTCTCCGTTCTCGTTGGCATATTTTCCGAAATCGCGTTCCTTTACGAGTTCGATGATATCCGGTTGGAGCCGGAACTCATGGCTGGAAGGATCTTCTTTTTCCAGCAGTCCGTTTTCAGTTGTATAGTAATTATACCAGGCTGCATCATAAGGGCGGTATCCGCCTACCGAACCGTAACTTACGCGCATGGTGAAGTTTGCGTCCGAATAAAATGTGCTGTCGGGATACATTTCCTGAAGACCTGCAAAATGAAGGCGTTTCCCCTTTATGATTTCATATTCCGCATCACTGATCATTTGTGCAATCTCCATGATGGTCATAATAACCGACAGAGACAATTGGGCGGCCGGGTCTTTCTTTGTGTATTTATTATATTTCTTTTCGTCTCTCAGCAACTCCGCAATCTTTGCTTCGGACAGAATGGCCGTTTTGGTAAATAGATCGTTGGCATAACGCTCGTAATCGCCCTTGTATTTTTTGTCGATCTCCGGATAAATATCCGGCAGGTAATTTGCGGGTACTTGTTCTTTGACGATTTTCATCATGGCGGCGAGTACTTTCTTATCTAATTCCGGTTCGTAATCTTTGAAGAAAGGACGGATACGGTCGGTCATGATTTCTTCTATTTCTTCTGCGGAAAGGTTCTTGTTATCAATCTGTCCGAAAATCCTTGTCAGTTGTATGATTTCAGCGCCATTGGCAAACGCTTCGCTAAGGTATGTCAGGTATTTTCGCTTTTCGAATGTAGATTGATATCCTTCCCGGAGTATATTCAGTACATCTCCGTATTGCTCTTTTTTGCCGGCAGATTGCGCCCATTTGTCAAAGGCTTCTTCCGTCTGCTGTTTGCGTTCAATTATATTCAGGTTGGCAAGTCCGCGGTTCATACCGATCGAATTTTTCCAATAGTTGGAGCTTCCTGCATATTTGGATGCATATTTGATTCGGACGGCATCATCCGACCGCATGGCTTTTTGCCATATTTCCTGTTTGATACCGCGCACTTCTATACGGGGTTTGTTGGTGCTTTCGATGCGTTGCCGTACGCCCCAGGACGACAGGTAGCGGTCCGTACTGCCGGGAAATCCGATCGTCATGGCAAAATCTTTGTCCTGATAGCCTTGTGCGGAAATTTCCGCAACGAATTTAGGATGATACGGACGATTACTTTCATCATATTCCGCAGGCATATTATCAGCGTTTGCATATACGCGGAATACGGAAAAGTCGCAGGTATGGCGTGGCCACATCCAGTTGTCTGTATCACCGCCGAATTTGCCGAGAGAAGAGGGAGGGGTGAAGACCAGGCGTACGTCGCGGTATACGTTGTACACCACTAAGTAATACCGGTTCATACTGTAAAAAGGGACAATCTCCGCTTCGGTAAACCGGTCGTTCCCTATGGCTTCCGTAAGTATACTCCCGATGGAATCTGCTGCTGTGATACGCTTGAATTCATCCTCAATATGTGTTATTTGGGGGATAATACTGTCGGTTACGTCAATCGTTTCTTTCAGATACCTGACACTCAACCCTTCCACGGGAAGTTCTTCCGTGAAGTTTTGGGAAACAAAACCGTTTTTCAGGTAGTCGTTTTCCACGCTGCTTAATTTCTGAATAGCCCCGTATCCGCAGTGATGGTTCGTGAAGATAAGCCCTGTTTCGGAAACGGTGATACCCGTACAGCCACCACCGAAAATCACAACCGCATTTGCCGTGCAGGCGGCATCTTTATCGTACAGGTAGTTATAATCAGGTGTAAAACCCAGTTCTTTCATCCGGACTAAACTTTGTTGATTCAATTCATTTATAATCCACATGCCTTCGTCGGCATACGTACTGTTTATTCCCAGAAAGAGCAACGATAAAGCCGCTAATTTTTTTTTCAGATCCATACTGTTTTACTATTGTTTTATAATACCCTGTATTCGCTACGGAATTTAAAATCGGATGGCAAAATTATAAAAAATAATCGGGAATATATGTTTTGTATTCCATTCATTTTTTGAAGCGTTTGCCGAAGTATGGAATTTCAGACAAAGGCAAGTCCTTTTTGATGATGATTCCTATGAAAATCAGTAGAATAACGGTGCGATAAGTCAATCGTAAGATTTCAGTATTTATTTCCGGTAGCATACCTGCAAAGTAGCATACGGCGGCAATGGCGCCGTATGTAAATGCCGAACGCAGGTCGTAGGCTACGGGGAATTTTTTCCGGCCGGTGAAATAGGACAGGAGCATCATCAGCAGATTACTTGCGAACGAAGCCCATGCACATGCGATGAATCCGTAACGCGGAACGAATACGGTGATGATGG
>DOZP01000359.1:3903-4331 GCA_003517945.1 Porphyromonadaceae bacterium
CCAAAGAAAAGTTCTCCGAGCATGACGATCGGTATAACTGCAAGTCCGGCATAATATCTTTCATCTACAAAATATTTCAGTAAATCCAGGTAAAACATCACACCGATGAATATGACAAGTGAGAATATAATGAAATATTTCATGGCCTCAATGTATGCTTTTTTATTGTCGCGGTCTTTGTTTTTTGAAAAAATGAACGGTTCGTAGGCATACCGGAATGCCTGAATAAACATGATCATGACAACGGCAATCTTAAAACATGCGCCATAAATGCCCAGTTGTGAATCCGCATACGCTTTGTCGTCGAATAAAAACGGAAACAATATTTTATCAATCGTTTGGTTTAATATCCCGGCAATACCCAGTATGAGTATCGGAAAGGAATAACGCAGCATTAGCCGGAGCCGTTGCCGGTCAAATTTAGCCCG
>DOZP01000359.1:4358-4667 GCA_003517945.1 Porphyromonadaceae bacterium
AATGTATCCGATACCATAACCGGGACGGTAAAACCAACTGATCCATTCGGGATGAACGGCATTTATTTTCGGGCAGATGATCAGGAAAAACAGATTCAGGCAAATATTAAAGAAAATATTCAGGAGTTTCAGTCCGGCGAAACGGATGGGCCTGTTTTTATACCGCAGATAGGCAAACGGGATGCAACAAAAAGCATCTACGGCAACGATGCATCCCATCATACCGACATACTCCGGATTCGCCTCATACCCGAGGGCGGAGCTTATCGGAGTTAAAAAAAACAGCATGAATAGGATAAACAGGATGGA
>DOZP01000359.1:4688-19206 GCA_003517945.1 Porphyromonadaceae bacterium
TTTTTGTTTATAAAGCGGAAAAAGCCGGTTTCCATGCCATAGGTCAGTAAAACGACAAATAAGGCCGTATATCCGTACAGGTTCGTTACAATACCATATTCCCCGGTGCTTCCAAGTACCCGGGTGTACATCGGCACCAGCATCCAGTTCAGGAACCGTCCGATCATACTGCTTAATCCGTATATGGCCGTGTCTTTGGCCAAACGCTTCATGCCTCCTGCCATCTATCCCGCTTTAACTGTTTTTTTCGATTCTTATGCGTGCGTCGACTGCAATGATGCCTTTTTCGGTTGCCAGTAACGGGTTGATGTCTAATTCTTTGATTTCGGTTGCAAAGCGTAATAAGGCGGACAGGTGAACGATGATTTGTGCAAATTGATACTCGTTAATGCCCTTTTGCCCGCGTGCGCCTTCAAATACTTGATAACCTCTCAGCGACCGGATCATGGAAAGCGCTTCTTCCGTGGCAAGGGGGGCCAGTCCGGATGCGATATCTTTGAATATTTCTACAAAAATACCGCCCAGTCCGCAGAGCACAAGGTGCCCGAATTTTTCTTCATATTTGGCTCCGGCAAATAATTCCATCCCTTTCAGCATCGGTTGGATCATGACCGAATGAGCATCCGGAATCTTCATGAGCCGTTTGAATTCGATTTCAAGATGTTCCTGCGAACGGATGTTCAGTACAACGCCTCCTACATCCGATTTATGTACCGGCCCGACCACTTTGGCAACGACGGGATAACCGGCCTTCCCGGCAAAATTGCGGACTTCGTCCCATTGATCCGAAACCAGTTCTTCGACTACCGGGATGCCTGCGGCCTTAAAAAGCATTTGTACATAATTGGGCGCAATATATCCGGATTCGGGAATATTATCAATGATGCGTCTGATCAATGGAATGTCTACTCCCTTCAGTTCGAGGTTGTTGGCTAAAGGACGCGGCGTTTTCAGTATTTTAGTCAATGCGTTGGCCAGTCCCACTTCATCACTGAAATTGACATGTCCTTTTTTTATAAAAAAGTCCGTTTCGTCCCATGCCGTACTTACGGATGGTAAAATCGGAAATATGGGTTTGCTGCATGTCCGCATTTTCTTATCCAGTACGTCATACGCTTCGTATACGCGGGTTAATCCCGGACTGCCGAAAATGACGGCGATACCGTCTATCTCCTTGAATTTTTTCTCACAATAATCGATGGCGGTTGCAAGATGTACGGGTTCGCCTGTTCCCAGTATGTCGATCGGATTACTGACCGATGAACCGGGCAACAGCTTGCTTTTTAATTCCTTCGCCATCGGATGATCGGATAATTTGGGAATCTCCATGCCTCCCTTGGCGAGAGCGTCGGTGAGGATGACCGCCGGCCCCCCGGCATGTGTTACAATGGCGATGTTTTTACCCTTTAGCTCTTTCAGAGTAAAGGCCGCTCCTATAGTCGCCAGCTCCTCACGGCTGTAGCAGCGTACGACTCCCGCTTTACGGAACAGGGCTTCTACGGCCAGATCCGGATTGGCCATGGCGCCGGTATGTGATGAGGCGGCGCGGATACCGGATGCGGAAGTGCCGGATTTGATCGCTGCAATTTTACATCCTTTGTGAATCAGCGAACAGGTATGTTCCAGTAATTTGTCCGGATCTTTAATGCTTTCTATGTAAAGGAGTTTGATTTTCGAATCCTTTTCAGGGTCAAAATGAGTGTCCATGTATTCGAGCACGTCCTCGACCGTGGTCTGCGCTCCGTTGCCGATTGACCAGACCGAATTGAAACGTAGTCCCATTTTGATTGCGGATTCCATGATGAAGATAGCCGTTCCCCCGGAACTGGAAACCATGTCGATGCCGAACGGATCCATTTCGGGTATCGGCAGCGTGAATAAACTGTGGTGATACCTGTTCAGGATGCCGATGCAATTCGGCCCGATCAGACTTGCGCCTGCTTTATTGATGACATCGACAATCTTCCGCTCAAGCTCTCCGCCTTCCTTTGTTTCCTCGCCGAATCCGGCTGTGTACATGATGAAGGCTTTCACCCCTTTTTGTTCTGCAAGCATAGTGACGGTCTCAAGGCAGGACGAGGCGGGAATTGATATAATGGCAAGATCCGTTTCCGGTATTTCCTGCACGTTCGGATAAGATTTTAATCCCTGAACTTCCGTTTCTTTCGCATTGACCACATAAAGTTCACCTTTATATTTGCCGTTAATGAGGTTCCTGACACAATTACCGCCCGGCTTGGATGTTTTGTTCGATCCCCCTACGACGACGATACTTTTCGGATGGATAAGTTCACTGTTAATCATAACCATATATTTTTCACAAACATACGGAAAAAATATCAATGTGCAATGTATGACTTTTCAATAAATAGGATCATGCCGCAGGTTTAAGATATATGGAGAATGTATAATATAGGAATTATAGGGGGTGTAGGCAAATAAAATATAACCATAATTTTCAAAAGATAAAATACGGAATCAAATCATTATCCGCACTCGTTTTTTTCTATATTAAGAATAAAAGATCATTTTTCTAATTTTAATCGGGATAATTAATTTAGATTGTTACTGTTTTATTATCAGAGATTTAACTTTTGTCAATCAAAAAAAAATATAGATATGGAAAATAATTGTTTCGATTTTACGTAAATTTAACAAAAACAATATTAACTTTGCGAGGGGATATTGGTGAATATGATACAATTTTATATATTATACGTATGAAGGCAAGGAATAGTGATGATATATACAAGGCAATGCTTACTTTTTGCTACTATTTGGTAGCTTCTATTGCTTTAGGAGTTTGTGTTTTTTCATGTTTTATGAAAACCTCATCCGTTGAGGTCTATAAGATATTGGAAAAAACACGGGAATATGATTTTATTCAAACACAACAAGTAAACATGACGGAAAGTGTGGATACGCTGTACTTTTATTCCAGTTTGTTGAATACCGATCCAAAAATAAACAATTCACTCATGTATAATGTCATAAGTGGTAGAAAACTACATTTAATCAATACTGCAAGCTCAATGTCTGAGAAAGATTGCAGGTTATACCAAAAACTAACCAGCCAGATGAATACCTTTTTAAGCATAAAGGATTCTATCCGGTTAGCGATGACAGAGGAAGAAATGGTACGGGCTGATCTGATAAGATGTATATCAGACAACCGTAAAGTAACACGGCAAATGGCTGTCGGAGGTTTAACGTATGATAGATAAAAGATAAAGCTATGAATGATACAATGAATCAAAAAGAAAAAGTGATGGGCTTCATTTATGTATTTTTGCTCTTCGCATCCGTTACTGCAATCTGTTGTCTTTTATTGTTTTACTATAATTCGGACTATAAAGTATTCGCGCAAAAGGATTTTGCCATATACAAAATGGACCGGATCAGGGAACACCAGGAAGCGCAAAGTAAAGTATCTGTTGTGGTTGACTCGTTATATAATAAAATCAATCACTATAATCCAGGCGTACAAGCTGTATATGAAGAAAATGATATAAAATTTATGATAAACACCCTGAAAAACGTCTATGAAGAAAAAGCCTGGGATGTCAGATATAAGTCATTCTATCATATTGCGGAATTTTATTCCATGTGGTTCATTGATAAAAAAGACCTTTGGGGAAAACAGGAAAATATTCGTAAGTTTAAGAAAAATCTGGAGGAATGCGAGGTCGGACTACTCAAAAATAAAAACGACTTAAACGCATCTTTAAACAAGTAATAAGTATATACAACATGAAGAAACTAAAGAATTCTAAGATATACCTCGTGCTTGGCACTATTATAGTTTGCATTGTAATAGCTTTCATTATCAGATATTTTTTTAGTTCAACTAAAATTCAGGCATTCGTATCATCCACCGAAATATATAAAGGAGAACCGTTGGGTTATTCCGACAGTACTTTTCGCGCAAAAGAATGGCTCTGGGAATTTGGGAACGGAGATATTTCAACTGAAAAGTCAGGTGAGTATAAGTACAAAGATATCGGAACGTACATGTTACGCTTGACGGTTAATGACAATATTCAAAAAGAATTTATTATTAATGTCCGTCCGTCCGTAAGACTTGAGCGGGATTCTATCATAAGGATTGATGCCCCGACAACAGCCATGCAGGATGAGCTTGTTGTTTTCCGGGGAATCGGACTATCCAAAGAATGGAGGTGGGCTTTCGGGGCGACAGGAATTATTGATTCACGCGACCAGGTCGCCATTTATTCTTATCCGGAACCGGGTAGGTATGAAGTAGAATTGACGACCGAGGAAACAAAATATCCGGTAAGGCACCAGATTGAAATTTTCCCCAAATATATGGAGAGTGACACAACGGATGTATTGTCTCTTATCGGGAACGATATCCGCGAGAAGCTACAGGCGATCGTCGACGGAAAGCCGTTTAATCCGAACTACAATCATATCATGACCCGGTACCTGTGCAACAATTCTCAATTGTTGGTTGTTGTAAACAGCGACCGGAAGAATGACTTCTATTCATACTGTCAGGGGCTTAAAATTTTAGGAAAGCAAAATACGGATATATTACAGGTCGTCGTCGTACCGGACGAAGAACGTCCTGCCTGCCTGAGCAAATTATATGTGATGCAGGCTACAAGAGATGACTGAAACATTTTCATACAACTCCCAAGCGATATGTTAAATATAAAACATCTGATAGCGTCAATAATGCTTGCCGGCATTTTTACCTCATGCGCTCCCGTCAATATATTCACCCGGCTGAAAAAAACACCGCGGGAATACACTATGAACTACTGCGGTGAAGAAATAATAGCTCCTTTTAGTCCGTATAACAAACAGACATGGGTTGTTTTTTCTGACCGGGAAGGGAATTATACCCTGCAAAATCCCGGCGGAAAGGTCAAAATGAAAGACATTGAATATCTGGACGCCTTTTATGTTGCCCGACGGAAAGGCGATTACTGCAAACTGATTAAATATGACCCGGCCATAGTAAACGGCAATATGTTTGTAAGCCGCATCAAAGATCGTAAACAGGCCCAATATTACGGCTGGATTCACAAATCCCGGTTGCTGCTGACCAAGCAATCGGAAACCGATATTGCAACCGGATTTAAGAACAAACAAGTCACGATTGTATCCGACACCGCCTGCATTGCGGACCCTGTATTTTATTTTGCAGATGATTCCATTAAAATATTCAAAGACCCGGATCTTCGCATCGAAAACGGCACATTGCCGTTCTATGAAATCGTATATACCCTCAAAACGTCGCGCGACAAACAGAAAAAATTAATTGCACGCAAACCGGTCGTTGAACCCGATAGCGTACAAACCGATGTGTTGGGATGGGTTCATGAATCGGTTATCCGGAATATGGGGCAACGCTTACATGCAGACATAACATCCATTCCGGAAGATTCGCTGTTATTCCTCTCAAAAAATAATCAGGATACGTTGCGATTCTCCGACCAGACTTTCGACGAAAGCATCAACTTTTCTCAACGAAACAATAAAGCGCTAAAATATAGCCCTGTTTTATCCTATTGTCCGACAGACTCAAATGTCAACATCAAAACCGGAATGCCGGGTATGGTTATAGATCAGGGCGACAACTATGTGCTCAATGTGAATGGTAACCGGATTTCATACGGTAAGTTCAAACAACTTGAAAAGGATCTGAAAAAACTGAACATCATGTTTGTTTTTGAAGGCAAAGAGCAGGTGGTAGAAAACTACCCGTCTATCATAAATGTAATCCAGAACCTGCAGCCTGCCTTTGAGAATAACGACGACCGGTTTAGTTATAAATTCGGCGCTGTTATAGCGTCACAGGGAGAAACATCCGCTTCTTATCCGCTCATTAAATCCATAGGTATGACCGAGAGCTATACGGAAGTCATGGATTATCTGATTGCCGAAACGGATGTTTCAAAAAATATAAAACCATTACCTACCCGGTATACATGGAGAGGTGTCGGTAAGGCGGTCGATATGATTGAGCCATATAAAGATGCGACAAATATTTTTGTTATTATCGGCGAAGAGGGGTACAGCGAATGGGTTGACTCTGTTCTTGTCGGTAGAATGGCCGACGCTAACTGTCGTTTGCTCGGTTTCCAGATGTTCAGTATAAGCGAAAATGCCGGAAACAACTTCGTGTTGCAAATCGAAAACATGATTGCACATTGCGCCGAAAGAGAGGCGATCAAAAAGAGGGAAAAAATTGTATATATGGATCAGGTAAAAAAAATAAACCGCTACCGCGAAAGTTCCCGGAATGTATATGCATTGGATTTCCCGGACAAAAGTATGACACAAGGTTGGATTTTATTTCCTGAAAAAACAGTCACAATGCCTCTTGATATACTGGCTAACGGTATTGATTCGCTGATTGCGGAGGTGAAATGGGATAACAAAAACCTGATAAACAGCTTGTATAAGGCGTTTAGTGAAGTTGGAAACCACCGGTATCGGTACGATTCCGTCTGGGTTGCTTATCATCACCTGCCACCCGCACATATGTTTGACAAAGAATTGCCGAAAAGGTTTACCACGCAACTTCCTGCGTGGTTTATGCCGGCTCAGGGAATGTACGTCACAGATTCGGTTGATAACGAAATTGATTATCATCTGCTGTTATCAAAAGAAGAAATGGACGAACTGCTGATGTTCATGACGAGCCTTTGCGAAAATGAAGTTGATTACAAATACAAAGGTTATCGCAAAAAAGCGAAAAAGCGATGTAACTGTCCGGACGATGAAATCACGGTCGAATATAATGAACAGACCTTTGATCCCGAAAATCCGGAATATCTGAGCACCCGAATGATACGGAAAAAACTTCAGGACTTGTATTTTGACGAAATCATGACTTGCCGGCTTTGTAAAATAAAACGAAAAGACATTCGTCGTTATACTTTAGCCAAAGCACAGCTTCGCATCACCGGAAGCCCGACAAATACATTAATGACACAACAGTATGTAGGTAACATCCGTAAAAAACAATGTATCTCCGATGCCGAACTGGATAAATTGATTATCTATTTTAAACAGAAAAAAGAAGAACTGGATAAATACATGAATCATGCCGACAAATTTGAATCAAACGGTCAGACCTATTTCTGGATTCATCAGGATTTATTACCATAAAAACAGATAGAGATGAAACAACTACTGATCAGAATAGCATATATAGTTGCAGGCGTCTGTTTATGCATTACAATCCATGCGCAGGAACAGGAAAAGCACGAAATATCTGTTTATACAGCTTACGGCCTGTCCGCTCTCCGATACGATCTGAATAACGGCGTCCGCGACCATCGCATGGGAGGAGGCCTGGGGCTAAGTTATGGATTCTTTTTCAATGATAATTGGGGAGTTACTGCCGGAGGAGAATTATCTTTTTATTATGCAAAAGCCCGTATGCAACCTTTTTCCGGCGGCGACTATGTGCAAAGCGCAAATTTTACATACAATTACGATGTGATCAATTATCACGAAAATCATGAACTTATTGTAATAAGTATCCCTGTTATGCTTCAGTATCAGGCTCCGCTATTGTTGAAAGAACACGATTGCTATGCGGCTATAGGTGCGAAAATCGGCTTCCCGCAGAGGTTTAGATATGAAACTTCGGGGGCAACATATACTACTACCGGTATTAACCACAATGATAATTCGATCATTGATTCTCCGGAAAGCGACGGATTTGGCACGTTTTCCGAAAAAAGAAATGAATCCGGTATCGACTACAAAACATCTTATATGTTATCTGCCGAACTTGGTATGAAATGGGCGTTGTCTCGTTTTTTCTTTCTTTACACCGGTGTTTATTGCGATTATGGTTTGAACGATATCGTCAAAGGAGATACCGGCAAGTCATTTGTCTTTTACAATCAGAGAACCTCTTCAGGCATTTCTCATCACAGCATACTGGAATCTTCCTACGGACAGTTAGGGGAAAGAGTTAGTTTTACGGACAAAGTCACCCCCATTGCATTAGGGTTAAAGATCAGATTCACCTTTATGCCTCCCGGAAAGTGCTATTAAATTAAAAAAACTAAAACAAAATATATATATCGTATGAAAAATATCTGTGTAAACGTGATGGCTTTTATTGCTACGATTAATATGTCATTATTTACGGCTTGCAGCGAGCATGAAAATAGCCCGCAAACCTTGTCGGCGACCCCGACAGCACTAACTTTTACGGCAGGCGAAACACAAACACAAACAGTAGAAATAACAACAAATGCCGGTTTTTGGCTTGTCGAAAAATCGGAAAACTGGGTTAAGCATAGCAAATCAGGCAATAAACTCTTTATTTCGGTACAAAATTATACGAATACACTTGATGCGCGTACGGCAACCGTTACCATCATGACCGATGGAGCGCAGTCGGTTGACGTCACGATTCTACAAGAAGCAAAAATACCAAACGCATTCTCTATCAATCCGGTATCATTGTCTTATGATGCAAATGAAATTGGCGACAAAACAGTTGTTATTACTACCGATGCGGAAAGCTGGGATGCAACCACCGATGCAGCGTGGATAACACTTATGAAACAGGATGATATACTGAACGTATTTGTTTCCGAAGAAAATACGGAATCAACGCCCCGTGTCGCTAATATCAGCATCACGGCCGGCGATGCGCCCGAAATAATACTGGAGGTTACACAAGCGGCGGTTATGTATTTATATAGCGAACCGGGTTCGTTATTATTTGAGCCTGATGAAACGGGGGAGAAGGTTGTTAATATATTGACAAATGCAACGAATTGGGATGCGATTGTCGACTCATCATGGGTTAAGCTTATCAAGCAAAACAATATGCTGAAGGTCATCGTTAATGAAAAAAACACACAGTTTTCACATCGTAACGCCAATGTGAAAATTACGGCTGCTAAAGCGCGTGATTTCATATTACCGGTCAAACAAACGGCTGTCATATTTTTAACTGCAGATCCTGACTCATTATCATTCAGGGCCTATGAGACAACTAAAAAACAAGTGATGATTTCAACCAATGCGGAAACCTGGGAGGCCTCAACTGAAGCCTCCTGGATAAATATCACCCAGCAAGACAATGAACTTCAGGTTGCTGCGCAAAGAAATATCAGCGGATTAGCGCGTAATGCGGATATAATTATTACGGCAGAGGATGTGACGATCACCCTGCCTGTCACACAGGCCAGATAAACATGTAATCAGGATATANNGGTCGGATTCTCCTGATAACATAACCACACTATTTGATTTTTATAATTTCAACGCGCCGGTTTTTTGCCCTGTTCTCTGCCGAATTGTTCATTACAAGAGGATGCGTAGAACCATATCCTGTAATTTTCAGCCTTTTCGAGGCAATGCCCATATCAATTAATCCGTTGCGTATTGTCCGGGCCCTTTCTAATGACAATGTATTGTTGCTTTCGGGAGAACCGACATCGTCAGTATGCCCTTCGATTGAAAGGTTTAAATTTTCGTCACTATTCAGTAATTTACCTATTTCTTCTACGATCTCATATTCTTCAGGCCTGAGTGTCGCTTTTCCTGTTTCAAAACGGATATGCAGGATTGCCTTGCCGTTTTTATCCAATGCCTCCCGCAGACCGGTTTCGTTAATATCTGTCCGTATTAGTTCAATACGGCGGTTTTTCGACTTATTTTCGTCATAATCACTAAAAACAAGTAATCTTTCGGAACCAAATCCGGTTCCATCAAAACGGTATTTCTTTATATTCAGGTTTTCCAAACGCTTCATGACCGTTCCAACCCTTTCTTTTGAAAGTCGTTTATCTCTTTCCGAAGTACTCAGGCTGTCGGTATGTCCCTCTATAAAAAAACGCAGACCGGTGTCCATCTGCATCAGTTTTGCGATCTCTCTAACCTGCGCATCTCCGTCGGGCGCAAGAATTGACTGGTTGTTATTGAAATTTATGTATAAGACGACTTTACTGTTCCGGTTTAATGCTACCCGCATAATATCCGCCGGCATAAAAAATACCTGTTCGCTGATTGATCCTTCAAAAAGAACGGAGTAAACAACTTGCTGAATGGTATCATAATCATATTCCAGATCAAACCAAGCATTGCCTTCCGGAGTGCGGACAATAAACTGGCGATAAGTGCCGGCTATCGGTTGATTCGCCAAATCGTCGTCTATCCGGTCTAATTTTTTTAAGGGCTTATTGTCTGCATAAACTTCGGTTCCGCCCAACCGTTTTATTGCATTTTCATAGTAAGCCACAACAAGCGAATCATTGAATTTTTCTTTTCTGTATTTCGGATCATCCTTTTTCCGTACAAGCGCCCTGAAATATTTTCCGCCGATGGTCACCATCGACGAATCTTTATAAAAGTGATATTTTTCGGCAAAGTTCCGGTTTTTAGCAAACCGGTCGTATATATACCCTTCAGGAGGTATCAGATAAGGAAATTTACCAATATCGGCAGTGCTGATCTCCATGCTGTCCGGCTTTGCAATACGAGCGTTGTCTGCCCATTGCGTAATGGGCAAATCCGCCGTATTTTGTTTTGACGTACAGGAAAAAAACATACCCCACAGAGCAATAACAATACCTGTTCTTATTGTCGGCAATCTCTTTCTGATGTAATTCATCTTTAATTACGAACGTCTTGTTAATCTATAATCGTCCATTCGGAACGTCGTGTAGGAGTATCTATTTTTTGTGTTTTTTCAGCTACAACGATATTTTCCTTATGTTGGCCAATGTATTCGAGCGTGCTCAGTTTTATCCATAGTTTAGAAAATTCCAGCAGGACAAAACCGGTCTTATCCATCATGTGGCGTATGTTATAGTGGTTGTAATTAACCTCAATCATATCGGTCAGCATTTCCATAAAATTGCCGGGGGTAACGTCGCTCCATTCATAGAAATATTGCAACATTTCTTCTTTTTGCTTTTTGTTTATAAAATTTATGCAGACAAATGTTGTATGCGCTAAAGAAGAAAAAGTATTAATTATTTCAATCGGGATATAATAGCGACCTGTATTCCTGAAATTAAAATAAACAGTAGCGATATAAGTCAGCAAATGTTCGCATACCAGCTTTATATTATTAGCAATGGTAGAAGATTTGTTTTCCTGCTCGTTTATTTTTTGTATAATCTTATGTGATGAAACTTCAATATCATTGAGACATTTTCCAAACTGTTCATAGTAGTTTTTTAAATCCGGATGGCTACTCATGGATGTACATGGCGGAATGTAGGAGCGGTCGACTTCATACCGGTCGGCAATTTTTACCACTCTCCCGATAATCAGGTGGTGCATCCCAAAATATTCGGAATTGATTTGGCCGGCCGGTTTAATATGCAAGCTGTACGACTTGCCCGCATCCGGATGACGGGGCGGCGTTTCGTTTGGATCCGGTGTGGCCAGCGGAATTCTGTCAAATGGGCGGACGACCAGAATTACATCCCAATACAGGTTGCCGTCTTCGCCTTCAGTGACATCAACATCTTCTTCAAACGGATAATCCAGCTTTAAATAATCGGAAGCATCAGCCGGATTGATCGAAATGCGGCACCCTCCGGGTGTTATCGCATTACATCTGCGTAACTCTATTTCAACATGATTCGATATGCGCTCGATAATTTCAAAATCACTTGATAACTTTTCTCCTTTATAAGGGGGGAGTAATCCGAAATTATGTTCGGTTAAACGCATATTTGTCGCGTCGCGAACCACATCTATAAAATAATCTTCCATTTGTTTCAGGTGCTTATTGGAAATTTTCATTCCTTCCACCCAATTGACCATTGTTTTTTCTAACTGATAAAGCATATACGTTTATTTTTATATCGTTTAAAAATCTGATTCCTCCTGAACCTTATTATTTACTCTTACCACAATTTCTTCATTTGTCTGTTCGCTGACACGTTTGGTTACAATCGTATATTTTTCTTTTACTCTATTCTGAGCTATTGTTTGCTCAAAATCTATGTATCTGCGTTTATGAAAGAACGAACGTTTTACATAAAAAATCCAACCATACTGATCTTTTTCATCACCCATTTCAATCGTCTGCTTGGGAAATTTCATGTTATAATCTGTGATAAACTTTTGAAACCAAATGCCAAATGCCATACCATCGGGAGCCTTCACCTTAATTTTCGTCGGAACATAATCGTTCACCTTTTTAAAAACTTCAACCTCCATCACCAATAATTTGTCGTAGTCCATTTTGTCAAAAGGTGATAAGTCATAGCTGTTTGAATATTTCCAAACCTTATATATTTCTAACGGTATAGCCATATATTTTCTGTATAGTTTCTGATACAAGGAAGGTAATAAAAACGTAAACAAACAGGTGCAAGCCCATAAACCGTATTTCAGTTCGTTACAAAGATTAAATATCAGGGAAAATAATGCGGCGCCCACAAACATAATTATAAAAAGTGCCAGGAACTCCGCTATATATGGTTTCTCTTTTATATCAGGCATCACATGGTGAATTAATTTAATGCCATACCATCCCAAAATACCGTATAAAACCTGCAAAGACAAATAGATATAAGGCATAAACCAATAGTGGATAAAACCCAGTAATGCCGGAAGACAAAGGACTAATGCAGCCAACAGTATATAAAAAATTACTTTCTTATTTCTAAACAGCTTATTCCTCTTTGCCACAAAATAGGCTACGAACATAAAAACCATCGCCAGTAAAGGCATGATTAGATAAGATGAAAAAAAACTCACAAAAAACGGGCTCATATTGTTTGTTTTTGTTTGATTTAAAGATTTGAAAATATATGATTTACGTCACAATTAATCGGATGATAACGGCCCTAAATACAAAGAGTAGAAAAAGCAATACCTTTTACCTGTACTGATAATTGTGGCATCAATACTTATATCTGCCCTTTTCCGTACGGAAGTGGCTCCCGAAAATTCATAATCCTTTTTTGTGTCGACAAAAGAGACCTTGGGAACTACGTTTGACACCCGCTGCTCATATTTTCTGATCGCTTCAACAATGTGTTCTACAAACGTCCCTTCCCAACGCGCTTGGGAAACAACACGTTCAAAGTCCAGATCCCAGATTTTGCACCCAAATTCCGGATCATATTTACTTTCGCCGGGACAGGTAGTTAAAATGAGTTTCAGATTTTTTTCTATCGACTCTTTCTCCGTATACATTGAAAGATTACGTATATTCGGCTCAAAAATACGTACAAAATCCATCGGTATTTTGTAATAATTGTCCATATCTAATGTTTATAGTCATTTTAAGCTACAAATATAAACATAAAAATAACAACTAATAATAAATATAGTTATTTTTTTTCCCCTAAAGAAACTCATACATTCATATTACGAGCCTTATCGGTTATATTTCCGGAAAAACAAACGGTTTCTTATTTTATCGTAACGGTTCAGGTTTATTATATGGATTGCTGAAATGATCATTAACACTATCCGGAATCTTTAATGATCATGGTTTGATAAATGTCTGTTCTACCCCTTCGAATGTTATTTTGACGGGATTGATGAAGCCGTTTTCGTCGAATGTCATACGGTCTATGCATGTTGCGCGGTGATCGCGCGCTTTGTCGCCAAGCGGACGGCGATGGTATACGATAAAATAATCGTCTGTTCCGGAAGGATGAAAGATTGAATGATGTCCGGCGCTCGTCGCTACATTTTCGTCTTGCTGCAGTATTTTGGCAATGCGGTTGAATGGTCCGAACGGTGAATCCGCAATCGCATAGGCGACGGAATAATCCGGGCCACCCCAGCCGCCCTCGCTCCACATAAAATAATACTTGCCGTTCTTCTTGAACATCAAAGGCCCTTCGACGTAATTTTCCGGCGTGACTTCTTTATAGATCTCTCCGTCATCAAACGGGACGAGGGAGGTGAAGTCGTCACTCAGCTTGACCATGTTGCAATGTCTCCAACCTCCGTAATACATATAATAAGAACCGTCGTCATCCCGGAAAACAAACTGGTCTATCGGTTGTGCGCCGTTTATAATATCATTGATCAGCGGTTTCCCGATCAGATCTTTATAGGGGCCTTCCGGTTTGTCGCCGACAGCTACGCCTATGCCGCCGATTTCGCCTTCATGTACGTCGTTCGCTCCGAAAAAGAGGTAATATTTACCCTCTTTACTGATGACGGAGGGAGCCCACATGGCCCGTTTGGCCCATTTGACCTCGGTTGTATCCAGGATATTAGCGTGCTTGGTCCAGGTGATGAGGTCTTTGGATGAAAAACAATCGAAAAAGGTTTGTTTTTCGTATACATCGCTCCATGTTGGGAAGATCCAATAAGTGTCTCCGTAAATAATACCTTCGGGATCGGCATACCAGCCTTCGAATACAGGATTTCCGCTCATGACCGGCGCTTCCTTCCTGCTGTTGTTGCAAGATACGAATATCACTAAAACCAGGGAAAATAAAATTTGTCTGCTCATATGAGTGTTATTTTTTGTCAAAGATATGAATTATTCATCAATCATAAGCTTATAATCGTTCATTATTTTTTT
>DOZP01000359.1:19235-26213 GCA_003517945.1 Porphyromonadaceae bacterium
ATCTGTTTTTGAAAAGAATATAACACTCGAAAAAATGTAGTTTATTGCACCATTCATCATCGAAAAAATGTAACTTATTATGCGATATATCATCGAAAAAATGTATTTTTGTAGGCGGATAGCTTTATCGCAACACATTAAGTCAGCAATGATATGGAAAGAAAAATCATAAAAGAACTAAGGAAATGGAAAGATGAGCCTGAGCGTAAACCACTCATTCTTTTAGGAGCGCGTCAAGTAGGAAAGACTTGGATAATGAAGCGTTTTGGGCAACTTGAGTTCGAAAATGTGGCTTATGTCAATTGCGACGAAGAACCCTTAGCGAAAGAAGTATTTGCCACGGATTACAATATCCCCAGAATCTTACTAACGCTACAAGCTATAACCGGAACAAAAATAGAAGCCGGCAAGACGCTGATTATCCTTGATGAGCTGCAAGAGGTTAGACGTGGATTACATAGTTTGAAATACTTTCAAGAGAATGCGCCCCAATATCATGTGATAGCGGCTGGTTCTCTATTGGGCATAACAATCGGACGCGGGGAGTCGTTCCCGGTGGGCAAAGTCAATCTTCTTCAGATGTACCCTCTTGATTTTGAGGAATTCCTAATGGCCGTAGGAGAAATTTCTTTGAGCGATCTTTTTCATCAGGCTGATTGGGAACTATTGAACATACTCCGAACCAAATACATCGACTTTTTGAGGCAGTATTATTANNGTAGGGGGAATGCCCGATGTTGTAGCTAATTATTTAAAAAATAAAGATTTACAAGAAGTAAGAGTCAAGCAGAATGAAATACTCGACGCTTACCGGCGTGACATCTCGAAACACACCACTGCTGCCGAAAGTATGCGCATTGGGCAAGTGCTGCAATCTCTTCCTTCTCAGTTGGTCAAAGAGAATAAAAAATTCATCTATAATGTGCTAAAGAAAGGGGCACGTGCCACCGAATATGAGTTGGCTATTCAGTGGCTGATTGATGCCGGCATCGTTCATAAAGTTTGCCGGGTAAAGGAGTTGCAGATGCCTGTGAAGTTTTATGAGGACTTGGGAGTATTTAAACTATTCCTTCTTGATTGTGGTCTGTTGGGTTGTATGGCTGATGCACCTGCCAGTCAAATGTTGGTAGGAAACAATGTATTCAAGGAATTCAAAGGAGCCTTCACTGAGCAATTTGTCCTCCAACAGCTTGTATCTATGGGCATCTCTACCTATTATTGGAGTAGCAACTCAACCCCTGCCGAGATAGATTTCGTTATTCAAACNNGATAAGCGCGTCATTCCTATCGAAGTAAAAGCCGAAGAGAATGTCAGAGCTAAATCTATGTCGGAGTATATTAAGAACCATCCACAGTACTCGTTGAAGGGCTTACGCATATCAATGTTAGGCTATCAAGATCAAGATTGGATGGAAAATATTCCCCTATTTGGTATTACTAAGTACTTTGCAGAGGTTAGGAGAAACTAAGTCCCTATGTTTTGTGCTTATTTCATCCCAAAAGTATACCAGAGTTTCAATGCAAAAATATACCATTTAAAGAAATTACAATAGGGAATAAAAAACGGAAACTGATTTTTTCAATACCGTCAAGATTTCTCATGTGTTATTTGCTAAGATATTTTAGATATGCCGAAAAATCCTCGTGGTAAGTCAGTCCGAAGTCAGTCATCACGCCGTCTTCCTCATCTTCGTGGTCGAGCATAAAAACGAAGTAGTCGTAAAATACTTCTGCCATAAATTTATAGAGGATAATCGCCGCAAATATAGTAACTTTGCAGGGAATACGAAGCATGTAATTACCCTAAGAACAATTCAATAAATACGAAATTATGGCAACATTAACGATTGAACAAACGTGCATTTGGTTGGGATAACGAGTGATATGGTAAAGATGGAACTGAAATTTGAAAGACTAAGCAAATTTAATAGAGGGATACTCTATAAGTTATTATCTGACGCATATTCATTTGATAGTAAAATTGAAGAAACTTACAAAGAAAAATGGTTAGCAGACGATAATTTCTTTTTCGATAACTTGAACATCGGGGATAAATATTGCTTTATAACAACATTCAATAATGAACCGATCGGTTTTTTCGCATGGGATCCCAGAAATCTGCCCAATTACGCAATAATTGGTGATAACTGTATTATACCAATGTATAAGGGAAAAGGATATGGAAAATTACAGCTTCAAGAAGCGTTGAACAGAATAATAAGAAATGGCGCGAAAAGGATTTATGTATCGACAAATAATGAATTGATTCCAGCTCAAAAAATGTATGAAGGTGCCGGGTTTAAACAATTAGATAATTCTATGTTGGAACGGTGGCAATCAGCACAAAATGCGGATATATATTATGTTCTGAACATAAACATGTAGTGTTTATTCAGAGAATAAAAAAAATAATGGAGACTGTTTATAAAGGTATTTTATTTTCATTTGACAGCCTCCATATTATTAAAAGCATAGGATTGTTTTAAATTATTCATCAATCATAAGCTTATGATCGTTCACTATATTTTTTAGAAACCTTCGACAACAGGATACGCCTGAAAACCAACTATCAATAGTTTATTTTTATGGTTACGCCATCCGGATGATTTTCGAAATACATCAGAACGGTTTTGCTTGTATCATCCCATTCCCAGGCGGGGATATCATGCGAAATGGTTTTGTTGTTGTAGGAAACCGTGCATTCTTTCGGTTTTTTG
The DNA here is from genome assembly GCA_003517945.1 of Porphyromonadaceae bacterium. Classification (GTDB taxonomy): domain Bacteria; phylum Bacteroidota; class Bacteroidia; order Bacteroidales; family Tannerellaceae; genus Tannerella. Next base: position 21,953 of record DOZP01000359.1, read on the forward strand.
GGTACGAATATACGCATCACGTTGGTTGTTTCAACCGGGCTTTTGGCTATGAAGGAATAACTGTTTCCGGCTATTTTTTCATTGCTTACGCGCGCTCCGGTAGCCAGTACGCAGGGTTTGTGTTTATCGGCGATGTTTTCTATGTTGTAAAGGAAGGACTGATTTCCCGGCAGAATCGTTTTTTTCCTTAATACAGGTAGTGCGGGATCGAATAGATCGATAAAAAGTCCTTCTATGACAAAAGGATTGTCGTTGACGCTTTCGTCCAGAACGGAAATCAATTCGTATGGTCCGCGACGCAGGTAGAAATTATTTTTAAATTCCGGTTTTTTCCCGTTCGCTTTCTCATACAATCCGGAGACTTTATCCAGTAGCTTGGTGTCCGAACCGGAGGTTAATACAAATTCTTTCGGGTCATGGCGGATGATGCAAACGATACCGTTGCCGACATTATACGTTCCTTCTGCGGGGGTTTGGTTCAAACCAAGCGTTTCGAACAGATGCGCCGAAGCGGTAGGATAATGGTAGGGATGCTGGTTCCACCATTCGGGTACACGCTGGAAAGGATCCTGATCACTTCCGTTATACACAAGTATCCCCCCGCTTTTCACCCAGTCTGCAAGATGCTTGTGCGCCTCTTTTTCAAGGGGTTTCATATTGGAATAGGTCATAAGGAGTATTTTTGTGTTTGCCAGTGTATTTTTATACGGAAGATTTTCGATGTGTACGAGGTGAACGGGGATACCTCTTTTCAGAAATGGAAGTACGTGTCCGTAAAAGTTACTGAGCTGGGGATCTTCATAGCCGTTGTGTACCGGTAGACGTTGAAACATTAAAGAGTTGCCCATCAGAACACTTATGCCGTGTGAACCGCTCACTTTGTTATCCGACAAAGGCATATCGTTGAGCGTATTGATCATGACATGCATTTGTGTGGCATAATCGCGTGGAATACGCGCTTTTTCGCTGCTGCCTGCCGATACGCTGTACAGCCCTTCGTAGATTCTTTCCGGCCAGGGCATTATTTCATAATTATCTATTCCCGGATAGAGTAACTGCGCTGTGAACGTCGCCTGATAATTACGCCGGTAGTCTTCCCAGTCACGCGGCCAGTCTTCTATCGGGTCGGTAAGGAAAAACATTTTACGTCCTGTCGGAGCCGTCATAGATTCCATGCATCCGTATTCAAGGAAGGCGGTTTCAAAGACACGTTCTTTCCGGACTCCCTGGTAATAATTGGGTTCTCTTGAAGTGCCTGTCCATACCTGTGCGATGTATCCGTCCACGCAAGGCAGGGATGCCAGGCTTGCTTCCGGACTTACAATACTCCACTGGGAATAGTTTACCAACGAGTGGGTCGGGACATAACAACGGATATTCATTCCTTTGCTCTTGCCGTATTCTTTGGCGTAGTTAAATACATCTTCTATCGCGCGGTAGTATAATATATATTTTAATTTGTTGGATAGCCAGGTGTTTTCCGGCGATTCATGCTGAGGACGCCACGGAAAACCATAATATGCCTGCCATTCGTTTTTGAAGGCTTCGCTATAGCCTGCGCGGGCCCAGAATTCGGGCTCTTCCATGTAGATCGCGTCTATACCTGCATCTATGACACGTTTTACGTGTTTTTCTTTCAGATAGGCCAGGAAATTTTTTGAAGGAACAATATAGGGTACCATGCGTCCGTGCCAGATGGTGTCACCTTTTTGTTCTACCTGTCCTTCGTCGAGATGCCATTTGCCGTCCCATCCGCCGGTAAAATAATCCTGATATTCCCCCCAGGCGATTCCGGTCATGAAATGGGTGGTATATCCCCGTTCCTGCCATGATCTGACGCGTTCTTCAAAAGGAATGCGTTTGGATTTATCACTGGGATTTCCGCCTACGCCATAGATGATAGCGGCATCTCCCCGGTTGTCGATCGTAGGGCGCCATTCGCGTGAGGTCTGGAATACGGTTTTTTCTTTTTTGATCGCATTTTCGTTTTTCTGTGCGTTTGCATTTCCGTATCCTGAGAATAAAAATCCGGAAAGCAGGATGGAAATATAGATATAATTTGTCTTCATGATAGGGTGATTTTGGATGCTAAGATAGTTAAATTATTTACTTGTTAGAGAACGGATGGTTAAAAATCCGAAATAAATGAACGGCCATCCGGCAATGAAGCAGGAGATTGAGAACGTTTATGTTCCAATCTCCTGCCTGCCAACTATTTATAGAGAACAAATGTACAGACAGGTTTCATCTGTTTAGTACATTAACCTTTTTAGGTTCGTTAAAGTTAAACCGGCGGGCGCCTTCTATACTGACGTCGATACGCGCGCCGACCCGGATATAGTAATCCCGTTCCGTGGAAAAGGATCCCGGAGTAGTCATGGTTATTACCTGATTCAACGCATCGTTGGCGGCATCACCTTCCAGTTTGGCCGTGTAGCGGTCGTCCCGGTTGTCTTCTCCTACATAAGGGCTGCTGGAATTTATCATCAGCCAGATATCGGTCACTTTCTGCTGGTAAGCCGGATTATTTGTTCCGCGTGTTACCTTAACCTGCACCGTAATGCTTCCGTTTGAATTAACTACCGGTTCGCCTACCCATTCTACATTGAGGAAAGGTTCCACTTCCCAGTTTGATTCGACTTTGCCTTTTATTTCCATTTCTTTTTCTTCTACGGGTACAAACGGCCCGAAAGGAGTCACGCCATAATGTCCTTTGAAGATCTTCGTATGGTTAAAAGTGCCGTCCTGTTGTCCTATGAAATAGTAAGGAGTCGGAGTATCACTCCAGGAATATTCCATCAGTTTCAAGCGGATACCTCTGTCACAGGTCATGTCTGCCTGTAAGCCTTTACCCGTATTTTTATCGGTTATCGTACCGTAAAGGGTTTCTGCCGGTTCGTCGTAATTATCGACTTCGCAAGCCGTAAAGGCAAAAGGTAGTAAACAAATGAATAAAAAATATTTAATTGTTTTCATACGTAACGAATTTATTTTTATTGTATTAATAACCTTGGTTCTGTACTAAATTGGGATTACTGTTGATATATTCACCTTTGATTTCCGCATAATACCAGCGTAAATCGAACGTGAAATATCCGTTGCGTTCGTCGTAGCGATCGTCAAAGAACCATTTTCCGGCATTTTCCGCATAAAAAGAATGTAATACGCGGTATGTACGGCTATTCTGTTCTTGGTCCATGATTCGCCAGCGGCGGAGATCCCACCAGGTCTGGTTTTCAAAAGCCAGTTCTTTGCGGCGCTCGGTGCGTATGATATCTATGTCGTTTAAGCTTCCGGCATCTGTCAACAGATCGGCTCCCGCACGTTCGCGTATCTGGTTGATACAATTGTAAGCGTCGGAAACATAGTCGGCATCGTTTTTGCCTGACAGGTGAAGCTCGTAAGCCGCTTCTGCGCGGTTAAGCAATATTTCCGCATAACGGAGTTCGATCCATGTCTGGTCGGATTGGTTTTCACGGACGTCGGCCGCCGCCATATTCGGGTTTAACCATTTACGTACGGTGAAACCGGTAAGGGCGTGTGCGCGTTTATCGTAAAAATGTCCGCTACGTCCGGCCGGATTCATTAGTTGGCCGTCAGGCAATGTATGCGGGGTCTGATCATCATTGGCGGAAGTGACAAGTACGGATGCCGCAGACGAATTTTCGTATGTGTCGCGTGTGCCTTCCGGAATCAGCCGGGAAATACCTCCGTCTACAGAGCCGGTATAGATACCTCTCCATATTTCGACTTCGTTTCCTTTGAAATCATCACCCGGGAAAATGACATTGGCCCGGAGGCGGGGTTCGGCGTTTGCAAAGAAATCCATCTGCGAATCGAAAAGAAGGTATTTACCGTTTTCGTCATAAACGTTGATGGTACCGTCCGCGTTTTTGGGAAGTCCGTCAAACATTTCCACAAAATCGAGCGTCGGATTGACAGATGATGTATAACCTTGCACCATAAACTGGTAAGGGATACAGTATGAGTCGTATCCATGTACGGATACGGGATATTGATATTCACGGACAAACAGATTTTCGGGACTGCTTTTGTCGAAATACATGTCTGTATAATTCTGGTATTGAGCTTGTTTGTCGTCGGCTTTCCATCCGGCTTTGTATAAGGAATATTTCCCCTCTATCAATTTGGCGGCGTCATAAGCCTCCTGGAAATAATCGGCGGCCTTGCTTTCGGGTATACCGCATAGTCTGTTTCCGTCGTTGTCCGAGAGTGAAACCGTATTGTATTTGGCGATGGA
>DOZP01000359.1:26227-26975 GCA_003517945.1 Porphyromonadaceae bacterium
CGTCCGCGTTGATTTGTTTCGGGTAATAAGGTGTAAGCCTTATCAAGGTCTGCCGCCGCCTGTTCCCACGTCGCCTGTTCGGATGAACGGGGGAGCCGGAGCTCCTCAACGGATTGTTCCGGGTATTTTAATACATCGTTAACGATCGGTACTCCGCCAAAACGTTTGGCTAACGCGAAATAAGTAAATCCGCGTATCAGGTACGCTTCTCCCGTCCACATGTTCACCTGGTCTTCCGAAAAATTACCGGATCCGGCCTGTTGAGGGAGTGTTTCAATAAAATAATTGACATCCCGTAACAATTTGTAGGCATCCCTGAAGAAACGGCGCGCATCGTCGCTTTCCGTTTCTGCGGAATTCTGGTTGGAGCACATAGCTTCTCCGGTAATCGTCGGAAACGGATCGATAATCCAGAAATGGTTAAATCCGCGACGCGGAGTATAACGGAAGTCTTCTATCGGCATTTGTCCGTAAATCCGGGCCAGGTAACTCTTAACCCCGCTTTCGCTGCCAAAAATATCTTTATCCTGTACTACGTTCATCGGAGCGATGTCGAGATCGGTACATGATGGCATGCCTGTAAGGATAAAGGCGATACATGTAATTATATATTTGAATGTTTTCATATCTGTGCACAATTAAAATTTAATATTTGCTCCAATGGAGAATGTCCGGTTCAGTGGATATGTATTTCCATAGTTATCACTGTTGTGTTCCGGATCTAATTCTATGTATTTGAAAGTTAGTA
>DOZP01000264.1:0-2060 GCA_003517945.1 Porphyromonadaceae bacterium
CAGTATGTGTTACATGGTTAATTTCATTTTTTCATGATAATTCTATTGAATAAAATGTCAAAAAGAATTTTATAAAAAAACGAAGTAAATAGTTGTAATTTTAATAAAAATATTAAATTGCTTATTATGAAGTATTTATTTGGATTTTTGTTATTATTGATTATCTGTTGTGTGGGTCCTTCAACGCAGAAAAATACGGAAATTATACAAGGAGAGGTATTTGCATTTGAAAAACCTCTAATTGTATTGTCTTCAAATTATCCTGAATATAAAAATAACATCCGGCTTAGCGATATTGCAGACTCTGTTTTTTATATATCATTGAAACATGGGAACATAGATATTCTTCAACTATATTATCTTGACAGCCTTATCATATTGAATGACGCGGATCATGTATATGTATTCGATCCGGAAGGTAATTTGAATTGCAAAATTCCTCTTCGAATGGGATGCGTTGATGTTTCACGGGATATGCAAAGATTATATACATATCAGTTTCTGACAAGAGAAATCAGTTCGTATGATTTTGAAGGGAATCGTATTTGGCAGACGAAAGTAAAATATTCAAATCCAAAAAATGATTTGGGATATTACGGATATTCGTTCCTGTCTGTTAATGACAGCTTGTTTGCTGTATCAAATATAAATTATGGTAACAATCAAGACAAATTGATCTTTGTTAATCAACATGGCCGCGTAGTAAATCACGTCATGAATAATGAACGTTTCATTCCACATCTGACTTTAAGATTGTTCGTTTTGAAAATTCAGATATGGCATTGTTCAAATTCTGGAAGATTTATATTACAGAGAACTATATAGGAATATTGCAGGATGCCCAGTCCCCATTTAAATTATTCAACCATCAAGGTGAATTTATCTGTAATGTGGGTAGTATCGGACAAGGTCCCGGAGAATACACGATGTTGTATAGTGCTGCTATTGACGAAAAAACAAATACAATTTGTCTTGCGCCATTCAGTGGTGATAAACTTTTAAAGTACAATATTGATGGAGATTTTATATGTTCGGTCTATATCGGAAAAATGCAAAAGACTAAGATCCGTTTTGAAACAGACGGTAGTATTTCGTTAGTCCACTTGTGTTTTAAAGGTATGACGGGTTTTCAGTATGCTCGTATTGACAAAGACAACAATGTTTCATATATATTACCGAATAAATATCAGGCAGTAGAGGCACGTGATAAGAATGGTAATTTTGTAGGTTTTAATCATGAAGTCTGGTTTTATAATAATAGTTCCGATTTTACGTATATGACTACTGCTATTGATACGCTTTATAAATACAATCCGCAGAATGAGCGCACCATTCCCCGCTTTACAATGACAAATCATACCGGGTATTATTGTATCTATAATGAACTTCCTTTTTGTTTTATGGTAAAGTTCGGATCAGTTAAAGGTGAGACATGGAAACCCGAATCAAGCATTGCTGTAATTGATAAACAGTTGGAGCAATCATACTATGTGAAAATTATTAATGACAAAGTAGGACATTTGCCGATTGATGATCTGCCGTATTCGAATAACGGATGGTATCATGAAATGTTCGAACCGTATCAATTGATTGAAAAGATACAGACATATCTGAAAGAAAACAAATGCTCTGATGAGGATAAGAGAATTTTAGAAAAACTAAAAGAATCTATTGATGAAGATGATAATAACATCTTGTTTATGGGGAAAATAAGAAAATAAAAAAGATAATTAAGAAACTGTATCAAATAACATCATCAGCAACGGATAAGATAGATTATGTTTTGAATTCTTGTACTTTGTGAAGATTATATGATTCGTGAACGTATAGTTAATTTACTCTTTTATATTCATATATGGCTATAGAACCATCTCCATAGGTTGCTTTAAAACTAAGTTTGTCGTCTTTTATCCACGCTTTGACATTCCCATATTTGCTGTGTGTGAATGATATAACATTATTAGATAAATCCCATGTAAATGGACTGTGGTCTCCAATATAAGTAAAATCATATCCGGTTTTATCGCTATTGAAAGTTAAATTTTGATTATATTCAAATA
>DOZP01000264.1:2152-3985 GCA_003517945.1 Porphyromonadaceae bacterium
AATAAGCAAACGGAGAGTAAGATGTAAATAAACTTTTTCATTACAATATGTTTAATGTTAAAAATCGCAACAAAGATAGTAAAATAATTTAGACTATCAGCTTGGAGGTACTGGCATAGTTGGTTCGTATTCCGTCTTTGCACGCCTGATAACTAATGACTGTGGCAATATAGCTTTTACCTGTTCCGGATGAGCCGGTGATGAAGATATTCTGTCCTTGACGGATTTGCGCCGACTCTGGAAAATCAGCAGGTTCCAGATTGCCCAGCGTCATCACCACCGTCTGTGCACAAATGTCTTTTTTTTACAATTTTTTGTCCCAAGAAACCACTACCTTTGTCGGGATAATCGTTTTATGGAAGATTTTAAAGTCATACATCCTTTGCCCTTGCTGGCTCCTTATATCAAGCATTACTGGCTGTTGAAAACAGTCGGTGATTCGACGGCATTAGCTCGAACGGTACCAACCGGTATGATGAACCTCATATTTCATCGGGGCGAACGCTTGCTATCCGTTCATGAGAACGTACTTCATCCCCGTGCCTTTCTTAGTGGGCAGGATAGAACATTTGCCGATCTTCGGTACAACGGGCAAGTCAATATGATTTCTATCGTATTCCGTCCCATCGGAGTACGGGCTTTCTTTAGCCTTCCGATAAATAAGATTGCAGGATTACGACTGACGGCGGGCGATATGGAAGATAAAGATCTGTTGAATCTGGAAAACGCACTGACAAGTACAGAAAACGATAAGCTCTGTATTCTTCTGATAGAACAATTCCTTTTGAAGCGTCTTACCCGCCTCGCCGAATATAATCTGAAACGGATAGAAACTACTATTCACCTGATTAACTCCGGTGAAACGGATATTACGCAACTTGCCGATGCTGCCTGTCTGGGGAAAAAACAATTCAACCGTATATTCTCCGAATATATCGGAACCAACCCCAAAGAGTTTTCACGGATAATCCGTTTTCAACGGGCGTTAGATATTCTTGAAAACGACGGGCAAATCTCTTTGACTGCCCTTGCTTATCAATGTGGTTACTTCGACCAGTCGCACATGATTAAGGAATTCAAAACGTTTTCCGGTTATACGCCGAGTGAGTTTCTGGCGGTTTGTCCTCCCCATTCCGATTATTTTTCCTGAAAGGAAAAGGGAGTAAGTTCGACACACGGTTTTATTTGATAATCTTAAGGCTCCAACCTGATGAGCTATTGATTATCAGCATACCTTTAGGATAAGTATAAGTACTTCGCGTAGCTATATTATCTTTTTTATCAAAAGAGTCTATTAATTGTCCGGAGATTGTATAAATACGGAGTGTTTCATTCGTATTCGCACTTGATATTACCAAAGTGTTATCAGCGATATATGCTTTATTGGGAACAGCCGTGATTTCTTCGTTAGCAGTCGGTAAGTTTGCATTTAAAATAGCAGCTATTTCTTCCGCATTTTTTCTATTGGTAGAATAGGATAGTGCCGGCATGGGATTGTCCGGATCAATTACACATAATAATGGAAGAGTGATGCTTTCGTCGTAATAGGCACGATAGTCCAGTGCTTGGGCTTTTTTTTCAGGTATATCAATATTACAAAACCATAATATGAAATTTTCAAGGACAATTTTATTCAGTGGCGCTTCATTAATATATTTTTTTGCCGCGTTACAATTACCACATGTTGTCCTGCCATAAAGAAGAAGGATATTTTTTCCCTGTTCTTTTGCCAGGGTAATAACTTCGTTGCGGTCTTCATACCATATCAGATCATCGGAGGCTTTTGCACGGTTATTTATACATAATAACATGATGACAATGATAACAAACTTT
>DOZP01000264.1:4001-4408 GCA_003517945.1 Porphyromonadaceae bacterium
GATTTGCGTGTGCTCCGTTTGTTTTAAGTTAAAAAAAGGAGGTTGCTCTATTTCAGAACTCTGCATGATAAATATCTTTCCGCTTCAATAGCCGCTTTACATCCGCTTGCGGCTGCCGTTATGGCTTGACGGTAGTCGGGATCTGCAACGTCTCCCGCTGCAAAGACTCCTTCAATATTAGTCATTGGTTTTCCGTCTTTTGTAATGATGTATCCGTATTCGTCAGTCGTTATCCATTTTTTGAACACGGTGGTATTGGGCGTATGACCAATTGCCAGGAAAAAGCCGTCTATTGCCAGATCATATTTTTCTTCATCCGGTTCACCCATCCGTTTCACCAGATGTACGCCTTCCACACCATTTTCACCAAATAGTCCTGTGGCGTTATGTTCGTATAAAACTTTAAT
>DOZP01000264.1:4525-5031 GCA_003517945.1 Porphyromonadaceae bacterium
TAGAAAAATCCGTCGCATGTTGCACAGGCGGAAACTCCCATACCGGCATATTTCTTTTCATCCGGCAGGCCCAGGTATTTTGCAGTTGCTCCGGTTGCAATAATAAGCGCTTCCGCTTCTATTATCTTTTCACCGTCAATTGTTATTTTAAACGGACAGGAAGACAAGTCCGCATCCGTTGCTATACCTCTCCGTATATCGGTACCAAACCGTGCCGCCTGTTTCCGGAAATCTTCCATCATGGTAACGCCATCCACCCCTTCCGGATATCCGGGGAAGTTTTCGACATCGGTTGTCGTCGTTAGTTGTCCGCCCGGTTCTATTCCTTCATATAAAACAGGTTTCAGGTTCGCACGTGATGTGTAGATCGCTGCGGTATATCCGGCAGGACCCGAGCCTATGATCAGGCATTTTACTCTTTCCGTATTGTCCATTATGATAATTATTTTTTTTCGTATTTTAAATTTATATTCAGTACAAAAATACAGAATTATTCGGAACTTTTA
>DOZP01000264.1:5157-12826 GCA_003517945.1 Porphyromonadaceae bacterium
GACCGGATAACGTCGCTTGTGAGCGGTATGAAGGAAGAAGAAATAAGCGCTTGTTATCATCCTGTGAAAGAGTATACAACTCCGAAGGTTGATGTACGCGCTGTTATTTTCAACGAAAAAAATGAGATTTTACTTGTTAAAGAAAGAGTGGATGGCTACTGGGCCTTGCCGGGAGGTTGGTCTGACGTCGGGTATACTCCGACAGAAGTGGTAGTTAAGGAAGTAAAAGAAGAAACAGGTCTTGATGTGCGTGTTGTGAGATTATTGGCCGTTTTGGATAAACGCTGTTATAATCATCCGGCAAGTTCATTCTATGTATATAAATTTTGTTTTTTATGTGAGGTTACCGGAGGTAATGACGACCTGACATTTGATATTCTTGATAAAGGTTTTTATGCTCTGAACAACCTGCCTCCCTTGTCACTCGACCGTATACTGCCGGAGCAGGTAGAATTGCTGGATAAATTGCGGCGTAATCCGGATGCCGGAGTCTATTGTGATTAAATAATCTGATAATAAATCATATAAAATAGACTTTCCGGGAGAATTGAGTTTTGAGATTCCGGGGAATTATATAACGCGATTTGTAATCCGGATAAAAATGGAAAGAGGGTCAGATCACATGGTGATAAGCCCTCTTTTCTTTATAGAACATTTTCGCAGTCTACGATCAACTTTATAAACCGGAATTTGTTGAATTATGCATTATTGCATGTTGTATTAAGTAGAAAATCAGTTTCCTGCCTGTACGAACTTAGGTTTTCCGGCTTGAATTTGGCAATGTATTCCCGGCTTTTATATATTTCCGATTCTCCGTAATTAATATATACTTCGGCAGATTTCAGGAATAAATTATCTTTATTCGCGTCTTGCAACAACAAATAACCAAGTACGCAATGGGCGGCAGATTCAACTAAGCGGCGCGCCATAAAATCAAGGTATTCGTTGTCTTGTGATTCTGTTACGATAGCAACCAGTTGTTCGTACGTATCGGTCATTTTCGTCAGGCGTTTTTTTAAATCTTCCAGTTCCGGTTTGTACTCAAGTGCTTCATAAGCGCGCAGTTGGTTCAGGTAGGTACCTGTGGTGACGTGGCGTATGGCGGCCACTACCTGTAGTTGAGTCGTTCCTTCGTAAATATTTGTGATACGTGCGTCACGATACAAACGTTCGCATGTATAGTCTTTCATAAAACCCGAACCACCATGTATCTGTATGGCATCATAAGCATTCTGGTTGGCATATTCCGAACTCATCGCTTTACCCATAGGAGTGTAGGCATCGGCTAATTTGGCGTATTTTTTCTGTTCCTGGCGTTCTTCCGGCGTTAGCTTGCGTTCGCGCGCGATGTCGTCCAAGGCTTTATATACGTCAACAAACCGGGCTGTTTCATATAACATGGCTCTTGAAGCGTCGGTACGCGCGCGCATCATCGCGACCATTTCATATACCGCCGGGAAATTGATAATCGCTTTGCCGAATTGCTGACGTTCACATGCGTATTTGTATCCTTCGCGGTGTGCAGCTTCACATATTCCTACGGATTGCGCCATAATGCCGAGACGCGCGTTGTTCATCAACGCCATGACATATTTTATCAGACCCAGGCGTCTTTCGCCGCAAAGTTCCGCTTTTGCGTTACGGTACACCAGTTCACAGGTAGGAGATCCTTTGATGCCCATTTTGTTTTCTATACGGCGCACGGTTACTCCGCCGTTTTGTTTGTCATAGATAAACATAGACAGGCCGCGTCCGTCTTTTGTTCCGTCTTCCGAACGTGCAAGTACAAGATGTATATCGGAATCGCCGTTGGTAATAAATCTTTTGACCCCATTCAGACGCCAGCAGCCTTCGGCTTCGTCGTATGTGGCTTTCAGCATAACCGATTGAAGGTCGCTGCCTGCATCCGGTTCCGTCAGGTCCATGGACATCGTTTCGCCGGCGCATACGCGGGTAATATAACGTTGATGCTGGTCTTCATTTCCGAACTCATAGAGTGTTTCGGCACAGTCCTGCAATCCCCACAGATTCTCGAAACCTGCATCGGCGCGCGATACTATATCGGCTGCCATAATGTAAGGCACAACCGGAAAGTTCAACCCTCCGTAACGGCGAGGCATGGCCATACCCATTAGTCCGGCTTTACGTACGGCATCAAGGTTTACCTGTGTTCCGGCGGCGTATGTAACATGTCCGTTTGAAACCGTAGGGCCTTCATGATCCACATCCTCCGCATTCGGAGCAACGATTTCATCACAAATTTCACCGACAATTTCAAGCACTTTCTCATAGTTATCCATTGCATCTTCAAAGTCAACAGGCGCATAATCAAACTCATCCTTATCCCTGAAGTTACGTTCTTTTAATTCTACAATACGTCGCATCAAAGGATGATGCAAATGATGTTTTAGCGATGGGGTGTCTGTATAAAAATTTGACATGATATTTTATTTACTGTTTTTCTTATAATATTTAATCATCTTGGGAATCACATCTTCTATCGCGCCTGTGATGACATAGTCTGCAATAGAGTTTATAGGGGCGGTAGAATCATTATTAATTGAAATAATGATAGAACTTTCCTGCATACCGGCAATGTGTTGTATCTGTCCTGATATACCACATGCTATATAAAGTTTGGGTCTTACCGTCAGGCCCGTTTGTCCGATCTGGCGGTCATGATCGCAAAATCCGGCGTCGACAGCAGCGCGTGAAGCTCCTACTTCGGCATTTAAAACTTTAGCCAGATCAAACAATAGTTGGAAATTATCCTTCGATCCTACGCCATATCCACCGGAAATGATGATAGGGGCGCCCTTCACATTGTGTCTTGCCTTTTCAATATGCCGGTCTATGATTTTTACGATAAAATCAGTATCGGCAACATACTTGTTTACATCATACGAAATAACTTCACCCTGATAATTCTCATCCAGTATTTCTTTTTTCATAACACCTTCACGTACGGTTGCCATTTGCGGGCGTTGTTCCGGATTGATGATGGTTGCAACGATATTTCCGCCGAAAGCGGGACGTATCTGATAAAGCAGGTTTTCGTATGTTTTTCCCTGTTTCTTATCTTCGTGTGTACCGATTTCCAGTGAGGTACAATCGGCCGTAAGTCCGCTTTTCAAAGCCGAAGATACGCGTGGCCCGAGGTCACGCCCGATAACTGTCGCTCCCATCAGGCATACCTGGGGTTTTTCTTCTTTGAAAAGATTAACCATGATAGACGTATGAGGGAGGGAAGTGTAGGGATAAAGCCTGTTATCGTCGAACAAGTGCAGCTTATCCGCTCCATACGGCATGATTTGTTTCTCAACGCCTTCCAGTTTATTTCCTATAACAACGGCCTCTAACCGGCATTTCAACTGATTGGCCAAAGAGCGTCCTTTGGTTAACAGTTCAAGACTGACATCGGCAATCGTGCCGTCTTCTATTTCGCAATATACGAATAAATTATTCATTTAGTTTTGTAATGTTTTAAATGTGTAATGTTTATTGAAAAGGCGCATTAGCCGATGGTGTGATTGGCTATAAGTTCTACCATTAATTCTTCTATTTCGTTGTCCGAACCCGTCATCTTCTTGCATTCCTTTGCCTGGAACACAATATTTTGTATTGTTTTTACTTTTGTCGGAGAACCTGACAAACCACATTGTTCCACATCGCCGTTTACGTCGGCAACGCTCCATTCCGTAATGTTCAGATACGGATGTTTTAGATAAAGATCGGCATATATTAGTTCTTTTCCTTCTTTTGTGCATTCTGCTTTTTCCTGTCCCCCTAAAGCGCGTTTGTATTTCTGGATTAACTTGGCATTGCGGGGACGACACGGTGCCGCCGATCCATTTACTGTTACTACAATAGGCATAGGAGCTTCTACTATTTCCACCCCTCCTGCAATATTACGTTTTACTCTTATTTTACCATTTTCCACATCCAGAATTTCTTCGGCATAGGTGATCTGTGACAGGCTCAGTTTTTCAGCAACCTGTGGTCCGACCTGCGCGGTATCCCCGTCAATAGCCTGGCGTCCGCCGATAATCAGATCGAAGTCGCCTATTTTCCTGATTGCCATAGATAATGCATATGAAGTGGCCAGCGTATCAGCTCCTGCGAAAGCACGGTCGGTTAACAAATACCCGTTATCAGCCCCGCGGTATAATCCTTCACGGATGATTTCCGCCGCCCGGCCCGGTCCCATTGTCAGCAGGGTGATGGTCGTGTCGGGGAAACGGTCTTTCAGGCGTAAAGCCTGTTCGAGGGCATTCAAATCTTCAGGATTAAAGATCGCAGCAAGGGCGGCACGATTTACCGTACCGTCTTCTTTCATAGCATCTTTTCCTACGTTACGTGTGTCAGGCACTTGTTTGGCCAATACAATAATTTTCAAAGACATTTATATCAATTTTAATGGTTAGTATGAAATACAGCAATAATAATGAATGAGTTTTTATAAAGATAAAATTTGTATAGCTCATTTTTTATCGCCTGCAAAAATAATGAATGATTTCGGAATTCAAATAGATTTACAAATAAACTGCTCATTTTTTTTATTTTTGTGCATCTCCAGGCCGTTTTGTCTGCCTATGGTTTATGGGTCAAAAGTAAAATAAATAAAAAGATCGTGGAAATTTTACACGGAATGGGTCAGGCGCTTGTCGATGACACTGATCCGGTGATGGTTTGCAGACTTTTATAGATGTTTTCCCATTCGTTGCACAGTACGGTTATGGACGGGAGTAAAAAATCGGCTCCGGCATTCAACAATACGGAATCGGGTAGGGGACCCGTATTAGCCGCAATTGTAAATAATCCTGCGGTATGCGCCGCCTCCACTCCAAGCGGGGCATTTTCTATCACAATAGCTTCGAATGGCTTTAATCCGCCTTTTTCGAGCGCTGTAAGATAAGGCTCCGGATTGGGTTTTCCTTTTTTTACATCAAAAGAAGTAATCATCCTTTTTCGGATAAATGTATCGGGAAAATCATTGTTCAAACGATCCAGTAAGGAGGGTTGTCCGGAGCCGGTAACCAACATGGCAAACAAACCGCTTTCCTTGACTTTTCGTAACAATTCCGTGCTGCCATCCATGGGCAGAACCGTGGGGCACGAGCTGAATGCTTCCGTTTTTTCCCGATAGATTTTCTTTCGTTCTTCCGGCCCGACCTCTTTACCTTCGCGACCGGATATGATATTGATCGTATCATCGCCCGTACGCCCTTCGTGCATATAGGCTTCTTCCCAAGTCATATCGAATCCGTGCGATTGCATAACTTTGGCCCATGACCGGGCATGATTAGGCATGGAATCGTATAAGACCCCATCCATGTCAAACAACACGGCTTTGAGTGAAAATTTTTCGTATCCTTTTTCTATCAGGTATTTTTGTACAGCTTGCTTTATAGTGCTCATTTGTCTATAATAAATAATGAGATTTTCTGAAAACGCCATATCTTATCATAAATATGATTTCAATAGCTCCATATATTTTTTTACTTCTTCCGTATCTTCGGCTGCCGGACTCCATGGCGCCATGTTTTCGGGCGTAAGAGGGGCGAATGGCCCTTGTTTGATTTCATAAATTACACTTCCGGATTCCATAACGATAAGCGTATGCCACACATCCGGCGGTATCTCTCCTCCGTAAATGCCGTTTGACGGGTCCAGTATTCTCTTTTCGCTGATAGCCCCGTCGTCGTCAAATAAAAACAGTGCCGCTTTACCACGTAGAAGCAGGAAGATTTCGTTTTTATCCGGATTCTTGTGCCGGTGCGGACGCAGGTATGTATCCGGTTCCATCGCGTTGATCAATCTGTTTATCGGATCGTCAAGTGATTCGTGAAAATTGTAATTCATTCGCAGCCGGGATGATTGTTTTGCTTTTTCGGTTGTTTCATCAAGTAGTTTTTTGTCGATAAGCTTCATCTGTATATGATTAATTGTTTAGGGTTTGTATTTTGATTTTTGCAGGATGTCCTGTGCATCATTGTTTATCATTAGTTCTTCACAGGTTGATTTTGTCTGTTTCATATATTTTTCCACGATCCGGTATCCGATGAAATGTCCCGTATTGCCGGGCGCTTCGGCAGAGATAAATGTTGCCGGAGCCGGTTGAAAATAGTTGGATGTTGTCGCTATATCCGGCGTATACAGGTGTTTTCGTTCGATGATTGTTGTCCACAGGGTGGATTCGTATTTCCGGCACCAATTGTATTCATCATCCGTTAATGAGATGATATTTTGAAATGTATAGTCTTTCCCGATTTGTGTAAGTATATATATCATTTTTCCCTCATATATCATCCTCTCAAGCAATACATTCTCTTTTCCCGCGTATGGGTATTCCGATTTGAGCCAGGCATGCAGGCAATCTTTCGCAATACGTTCCGGGATCATGCTTTTACGTTGGTAGTTATAGAAAAAGTTTTCGTATAACGGATAATCATATCCCATGTATTTGTCTATCGAACAGGATAGCAGGCTGTCTGCTATGATCATATTTTGTCGTAATCCGGAAACATGCATATACACAGCCGGGATTTGTAATGCCGGAAATAATTTTTTCATCTGTGTAAAACCATGTGATAATTCTTCGGTTATGCCGGTCGTTCCGATTGAATCAGCCGAATAAAAGTTGACCGCATCTTTATACAGCGCATGCAATGTAGGTTCGGAGTAATAATTAATCAGGTTTTCAAAGAAAACGGAAGAATCGGCAGGATCTGTTTTAAACAAGGATTTACCAAATACTTCAAGCATTTGAGGATACCGGATCTTTATCTGTGCCAGTATGACCGGGTTATCGGATTCAACCCATTGCAGTAATGCCGAATCAAAG
Source organism: Porphyromonadaceae bacterium (assembly GCA_003517945.1). GTDB lineage: Bacteria > Bacteroidota > Bacteroidia > Bacteroidales > Tannerellaceae > Tannerella. The sequence continues at coordinate 12,002 of DOZP01000264.1, forward strand.
CGATTAATATGTATCATCTCGGCATCATCAATCATCCCGAATGATTTACGATGACATCCGCAAAAAGCGAACATCAGGCTAAAAATAAACATCCATATAAACCTTAATCTCATTCTTATGTGTATTTTCAATTAAAATAAAAACGTTTTCGACAGGTATATATTGTAATTAGTTTTTGGTTCATTACGGAAAGAACGAAAAGAGGGTGAAATCACATCGTGATACACCCTCTTTTCAGTCAATCCGTTCTTTTTATTCATCAAAATAGATCATTATATTCGTTTTTTCCTTATCGTATGTGACTTTACTAACATCAATCGGTAAAACTGCCATGTTTGCAGTCTGTGGCGGTTGGTTAGCTTCGGGCTTTTGAATATTCGGATTTCTTAAAGGACTTGACATTCCTATGTAAATAAACAAAGGCTCTTTATTACCGGTGCATACCAGTTTGTTCAATTTTTTGTTGTACCTGATTTCCAGTTCATCTAATTGATTATTACTGCAATCAAGGCTTTCAAGACGTGCAAACTTTTCAATACCATCAAGAACTTCAATTTCCAGGCCGGAACAATCGATTTCCTTTACTGCTTTGGCTTCGGATAAGGAAATATTACCGTCCGCATTTTTATCAAAATTTTCCAACAGATAGGTCTTAAATTTTGCATCAGGTATTTCAAGCATCACTTTACTATCTTTGTCCGTACAATTGGAAAATAATAACAACGTCGAACATACACCTAAAGATAAAATAATTTTATTCATAGCTTATCATCATTTAAAATTCATGCAAAAGTAGGAAAAAAATCTCGCATAACCACAGCATAT
>DOZP01000264.1:12857-15180 GCA_003517945.1 Porphyromonadaceae bacterium
GTAAGTCAGGGGCATTACTGCCTAAAAACCGTACGTAGAAGTGTCCCTTTATACGGCTCAAGCTATGATATGTGTCAAATTGTGCAGTTGAATTTCTATGCCGTTAAAATATTAATAAAAATATCAATAAATAATATCCAGATAGATAGATAGATCGTGGAATTTTCACAAAAAAACTTGTTAATTAAAAAAATATTTACGTACTTTGTGAAAATTTTTACAGAGTGCTTCAGCGGACTTGCTTTGTGCAGCGCTACGTTTTTTATGTTTTTTTGAGTATTTATTTTAAAAACAGGTGCCTATGAAAAAAGATGCTGGCGAAAAGGAGGAGTTGCTAATGCGAATTGCGCGTTATTTGATCATCAATGCGCCTTTTACGGAAAAATTAGGACTATATCATGGAAAAATGGGGATTATCCTTTTTTTTGCACTCTATGCCCGATATTCACAAAATTCTATGTATAACGATTTTTGGGAAGCTCTTTTATATGAAATTTTTGAAGATATTTATAAAGACTATCCTTTAAATATGGAAAACGGACTTTGCGGTATTGGATTGGCTATCGAATATTTGGCTCAAAATCAGTTTATAAAAGGAGATACCGGAGAAATATTAGAAGATATTAATGTATTAATTATGGAAAGAGATCCGTTGCGTATAAGCGACGTCTCTTTTCGGAAAGGCTTAGCGGGCGTTCACTATTATGTGCATACGCATTTGTGTTCTCCGTCTGCCATCCATGCTTCCATTGATGCCGAATACGTAAAAAATGTATCCATTGCGGTTCAAAAAAACGATTGCGCCCTTGTTAATATACCCATATCATCTTTCCTTTATGCTAATTTTTTAGTAGATAATTCAATCGAAATTTCGCCAGACTCCAATCTTTCATTACTACCATTAGGTGTGGACAATGGAATTGCCGGAATAGGCCTTAAACTAATGCGTGTATGAGAAGCCTGTATATCATTAATTCCCAAAGCCGATCTCTTTATTACGGAATAGGCACCTATATAAAACAATTAGTTGCGGCTCTGAAGTCGTCTTTTTCTCAAATAACCATTGTGACATTATACGTAGGAGTTGATATTCAGAATGAGACTTCGGTGTCTATGAAGAATGATATCCGGTATATTAATATACCGAAGTCCTATTTGGATTCATACGGGCGACTTTCACATTCTACAAATGATCGTCGTTATTTGCATAGTGCGTATTATACTTTAATGACTTATGTTAACGAAGATGATGAAAACTTTTTCCATTTTAACTATATGGAATTAGGAGAATTGGCTTTATGGTTAAAGGAAAAGTTGTCATGTAAAATTATTTTAACTGTACATTATATGCACTGGAGTTTTGAATTGTTGGGCGACGTTCAAAAACTTCACGCTGTTTTGGATGCTCCCTCCAACCCGCATGAAGAGGATAACAAGCTATTTTTTGGTTGCGAGAAACGTTTTTTACAGGAAGGCGCCGATCATATTATTGCGATTGCTCGTCATTCGTATCAGACTTTATGTTCTTTATATCAGGTTGATCCGTCCAAAATCACCGTCATTCCCAATGGTATTACAGATGAGTATACGGAACAAAGTACGGAAGACAAAAGGATGCTTCGAAAAAAATACCTGATAGACGAATCCGATCCTTTGTTAATCTTTGTCGGACGTCTGAATCCCGTAAAAGTGGTCGGACCTCTTATTGATGCATTCAAATTTGTTTTAGCAAAGCACGAAACCGCCCGGTTAATCATAGCCGGAGAAGGAGGTGAAGAAGATCTGAAGTATTACTTAGGGAAAGCATCTCCACTATGGTCACGGATCTTTTTCACCGGTTACGTACCGAAAGATCAGCTCTACGAATTGTATGCGATCGCAGATATAGGTATTACGCCTTCTGTTCATGAAGAGTTTGGTTATGTTGCTACTGAAATGATGATGTGTAAACTGCCTGTTATCGTGAATGAAACAACCGGATTAAAAGAAATTATAGCTGATGGCGTCAATGGGACTTTCATCCACCTAACAAATTCCAAAGAGCAACCGGAAACCTCTATTCAACAATTCAGTGAAAAAATAATTTGTTTATTAAACGATAAAGCATTATGTACACACTATGCAGACAAGGCGCGGGATACGTTTATAAAAACGTATGAAATATCCTTCTTTGAGCAAAATATGATTGCTTTTTACAATTCTCTTTTTGTCAATTAAAATAAAAACTATTGCAATAGAATGGAGTAACCGAAAAGCCATAAGTGAGTAGGAATAATTTCAATTTTACTTAAAATGAAAACATTTGGTAAATTAAACATTGATC
>DOZP01000332.1 GCA_003517945.1 Porphyromonadaceae bacterium
ACCCTCTACGGCATGCCCCACCTGCTGCCCGACGGCATCCACCCCAACGACCTGGGGTATATCCTCGTCGCCCGCGACGTTTACCAGCGGATCAAATAACCTCTAAAGCCGCCCCGATCGGGGCGGCTTGGTTGTTTTTGAGAAACTATTTCATTTTATACCGAACCAATGCTGTTTCATAGGGGCCACTTGCCTGATAATGGATATTATAATAGTTCTGGTTCGTCAATGAATCCACAATAAATAAAAATTGTGCCGGCTCTCGATTGATATTCAACGTGGGAGAAGAATTATTTAAAACGTTGTATACTATGCCGTCATCCAATATTTCACCGGTATTGATATCTGCCACAGCCATTCTGAAATTGATTCTGGAATAGAAGATAATGATTTTTTTATCGTCGATAATCAGACTCTGGATGATCGGCGGAGCATTTTTTGCATATCTCAAATTATCATCGGGACTCAATTGGGACACAATATGATAACCGGCTTCTTTATCGTGCCAGTTCAATGTATAAAATCTCTCCCCACGACCATTTTTCATCTGGTATACAGCATCATCTCCTCCCATGTTAACATATAATTCGTTCCCATTTTTATGAAAAACAGGTACATGAGAGAAAAACACCCCTTTGTTCGACCGTTCTGACTGTATGACCGGTGTCGGCATATCATGCTCATCCCATTTGTAAATCGTCCATGCGTCATGCGAATAGAGATACCACTCTTTTTCGAAATATGCAATTCGCTGATAAAGAGAACGGTCATCCATGTCAACCGACCTTTCCATTTTGAAATCGAAATCCATGATCATGATTCTCGACAACAGACGATTACATAACAAAAACAGACGCCCGTTATTCGTGTCGATATCAAAATCAAAGATTTCCGTATATTCGCCGGGCCCCCGGCCTATTCTCTGAAACTTATCGACAATTTTACCTCCCCTCGTCATCTTCAGAAGAGCACGTTGTCTTCTGTCCATGACAATGTATGTAGAGTCGTCTATCATAACGGCTTTGGATATATCCGCAATCATCATGTCGTCTGTCTCCGCGATCTTGATCATCGATACACTTTCGACATATTCATCAAACGCTAATGGGGCATCGTTTTCTCCTATTTCAAGGTCAACACGATGTTCGCGGCACCCGAAAAATAACAGTCCTGTCATAAACAGGACTGTAAGCAAACATAGTTTCATCTCATTTTAAAATAAATCGCCGCATGTCACATCTTCTCCCAATCGATAACTACCACCAGGAGCATAAATACGGGTGAGGTCCGTCAAATCTAATGACATGCCAATTGAAGGTGTGCCCAAGCCTATCTTTTGCATAAAATCACCTAATTTCTTTAAATCCATATCTGCAGTAACCGTAATTTTACACTCATCCTTCTCGATTTTATATATGAATTCATCGATTTCTCCTCTCGCCAGCGCCTCGACATTCCTTAGGATCAGAGCCTCTTGGGCACTCATCGGCCGGTTGGCAAAGAATCCCGCGGTTCCGGCGGCGAGCAACAGCAGCGCTCCTGCAAAGATAATCAGTTTTTTCATTGTGTTTGGTTTTTTAAGTTATAAAATCAGAAATTATTAAACAACAATGCAAAACTGAAAAAAAAAAGACTTTGCAAATTTTTTCTGCGACAAAATTGTTTTTTATGCTGTAAAACAAAAAAGCCGCTCATCTGAGCGGCTTTTTTGTGTGGTTAATGCCGTTTCATCAGTCAAATCTCAAATCACTTTTACCCGATTAATATGGAATTACCGGAGCCGATATTTCAGCAATAAATCATTATCATCGGAATCCATCGTCAAAACATAACAATATCTTTGATCGTCGGACACCGTATAGGCTCGAATCCCTCCGGGTAAAGAATATCGCGACTCCAATTGTCCGTCCCAGGTAAATTTCAACAACTGGCAACCGGTGGGAGCGTCATCCGCCAAAAACAATACAAAAACATGATTGCCGGCAACGACGGGCTGGTCAAAGAAATAAGTACAATCCTCATTGTAAATGTCATCCACGCTTTGGGCATGTTGCTTATAATCTGCAATTCCGATGCTCGATTTTTCTTCACCGTTCAAATCGAAAAGCCGAATTAACGGAAGAAATGTGTATAAAACCATGTATCTGTCAGCGGTATTACTGCCGACACATGTTGCTTGACAGACCGTTGCCAAATCGGAAGGATCGTTTCCGTATCGAATCCGGGTTTTGGGATAATCGCTAAAATAACGAATATCTCCGCTATGGCCGACTTCGCCGATCTGAAACTCTTTCCCCTCTCCCCTGCGTTCGGGCGTACAGATATAATGACCGGAAGAGGTAATAAAGAGATTGTTGATGGTTGTATTGGCAATAAACGTATCTTGTCCCTTGGTCACCACGCCGTCGTCGTATCGAAAATCCGACAGAAAATAATCGTTTGTGTTGAGGATAAAAGAATCTTCCTGACGATCGAAATAATATGGATTTACATCGATCACTTCATTCGGCCCTCTCCCATAATGTAAAAATTCAGTATGATAACTTAAATCGCCGGCATGGTAAAAGTTTAAGGCCGGTATTCCGCCGTTTTTCAGAAGATTGACCAAAATCAGCTCGTCCTGGAAATAATGCATGGAAAAAAACAACCCCATTCTTTCCACGATGGCAGAGTCGACGACGGTCGATTCAGTCAAGGGCATGGAATTAACATGAATTTTCATTTGAGGGCCGTCGTTCTCACAACCCCACAATAGAATGATTGATAACGAAAATCCGACGATTATTTGTTTTGACATACAGTTCTTTTTCTGGGGCGATATGCCCAAATATGTTCACAACTCGATGTGTCGCAAGGACGGAATCTTTGCAGCGAACCTCCGGCATAAGCTTCATATTTATCATAGCATTCAACAGGTAACCCGCCGGGTTCTCCTTGCGCGATGGCCTCGACATTCCTTAGGATCAGAGCCTCTTGGGCGCTCATCGGCCGGCTGGCAAAGAATCCCGCGGTTCCGGCGGCGAGCAACAGCA
>DOZP01000034.1 GCA_003517945.1 Porphyromonadaceae bacterium
TTATGTGGGAGTTACGGCCACCCCCTTTGCCAATGTGTTTATAAATCCCGACTCAAAAGAAGAAATGTTGGGAGACGATCTATTTCCGAGGAATTTCATATACGCATTGAAACCGCCTACCAACTATATAGGGGCATCATCCATTTACATGGATAATAGCAAATATTCCGAGGCGTTGGTATATATTCACGATGTGGATGAACCGGATGAACCTATTGACCGGTCTGTCTATACGGATGATGGAAGTTTCTTCTATAAACATACTAAAGAGTGGCGGGGCATTCTGCCGGATAGCTTGGAAGATGCCATATATTGCTATTTTCTAACCAATGTGGTTAGAGTGCTAAGGGGCGATGGAGGAGAGCCTATGACAATGATGATAAACATGTCCCGGTTTGTCAAGGTGCAAAAATACATCCAAGAATATGTCTCAGATTTATACGATCACGTTTATAACACTATTCGAATAGATTTTAGCGATGACAACCGGGAAAACATCGACTTGCCGTTATATAAATCTCTCCACAAATGTTGGATGGACCACTTTAAAAATATTGTAGATGTTGAATGGGAGCAGGTTTCAAGGAAAATTAACTTGTTGCAGGGAGTGGAAGATGTTCAAGTTATAGTAGTTAACAGCAGTAAAACTTCTGGAAAGTTGGATTATGCCAAGAATAAGTCTTTGCGGGCTATCGCAATAGGCGGGTTGGCTCTGTCGCGTGGATTGACTTTGAAAGGGCTTGTCGTCAGCTATTTCTACCGGAATACCGCCACTTATGATGTCTTAATGCAAATGGGACGCTGGTTCGGATACCGGAAAAATTATGACGACTTGTTCCGGATATGGACGAGCCGGCAATCAGCCGAGTGGTATCGGGATATTTCAGAGGCCACGGAAGAGTTGAAAGATGAAATAGATAAAATGAGGGCTGCGGAATTGACTCCCAATGATTTCGGCCTAAGGGTTAGGGATGACAGTGATGATCTGGGAATCACCGCCCGTAACAAGATGAGACACACAGCCAACCACATCGAACAATTGTCGTATTGGGGGTGTGTATTTGATACCCCATACTTGAGCTCTAATCCCGACCTTTGTAAAAATAACACAAAGGTTACCAAGGATTTTATAAACAAGTTGATTATTGCCGGACATATATTTCAGAGACAGGATATAGACAACAGAAAACTGTATATATCACAGAATATTCCCGCCCTGAAAATTAAATTGTTTATGGAGCAATTGAAAATTCATAACTCCAACATCCGTTTTGACACCAAACAAATAGCACCATTCATTACAGAACATAGTGATACAGATCTTCCCAGATATGATGTGGTAATTATAGAAGGAGACGGAGATGAGTATGAAATAAGCGGAATGATAGATAAGGTAAAATCTGTCTCGCGTGAATTCGATATTAGAAATGAACGGATAAATATTAATAAACGCAGTGGAAGATTAACCAGTCCATCGGATGCGAAACAGGGGTTGAGTACACGTCAAATTGCATCTGCAAAAGAACAGGCAGTAAAGAGTGGCTTGAGTGGAGTTCAAACATTACCCATAGATACTTGGTTTAAGTATGTACCGGACAGAAATCCATTGCTTATGATTTATTTTATAGGGCTTAAATCTAATGAAAATTCACCTCAAAAAGAGCGAGGATTTATTGATGAAATGGGTGGAGAGCTCAATGTAGGGTTTGCCATCGGTTTCCCAGCAAATCATAGTGTAACCGATGTTGACAGGCGTCTATACCGTGTAAACAGGGTTTATGAAAAACAGTATAATGAAGCCGAAGGTATTGAAGAATAATGGCACACGCGATCAAAGAGAAATTCACCGGTACGCCCAGCTCAGGGTTGTTTTCAAGGATTGACTCCTCTCATCCCTTGGATTTATATGCGGGGATTGATGAAGCCGGGCGTTATGCATTCAAGCTACGAGCCACGTTTCAACCATATACGAAGATTAAACAAGTATCCCATATAGAGGTCGGACAGTTTACAAATGAAGGTTTCAACACTTTGATGTTCTCCCTGTTGGAACCCGCATTATTGGACTTATTTGTCGTTTTTTGCGATGATATAATTTCAAGCACCGCCGGTATCGCAACCGGAGGAGAAGGATATAAGGTTATTCTTGATAGGTTTTATTTGTGGCGCAAGATGTTCTCAAGCCATAAAGCCCGGTTGGACGAGTCGGAAATAATGGGGTTGATTGGCGAGATTTCATTCCTCAATGACTACCTATTCGAGTGTTATGGTAAAACGGGGGCGTTGGAAGGTTGGAGCGGACGGGAAATGACGCACAAGGATTTCTCATACAATGGCTATTGGTTTGAGGTTAAAGCCATTAACAATAGTAAATATAGCGTGGGCATATCGTCTCTCGAACAACTGCATAGCAGGGCGACCGGGGAACTGGTGATATATAAATTGGAGAAAATGAGTTCTGCATATAACGGGGTGTCAATCAACACTCTTGTTAAGAGTGTGTTGGATTCGTTGGACTCCAATGTAGATAAAGAGTTGTTTTTATCACGGCTGAAGAGTTCTGGCTTTACATTTGATGGCTCTTATGACGAGTATGTGTATGATATAATCTCGATGAAACGGTATGCGGTTAATGAAGATTTTCCCAAACTGACACGGGAAAATATAATCCCCGCTATTGTCAAACTAAATTACGAACTTGATATCGCGTCATTGACACCTTTTGAAATAACTGAATAACAATTATGGGAATAGAAGAATTTAGAAAAGAATTTGTAGAGCGCATCCGCTCGGACGCAGCGTTGAACAGCACCGACCCGAACGACGAGTTCATACAGTACGGGGTTGCCATGCTTGAAGAATACGATTCTTTTCCCGATCCCGATATTCATTATTATGGTAGCAAAGGGTTGCGAGGGCGTATCATGCAGTTGAACGCTTTTGCTTTCGATGAAGCTGACGGGTCGCTTTGTCTGCTAATAAGCGAATTCAACAATACGGAAGAATCCATACCGCTAACCAATACGCGAATTGATGAGCTTTATATGCGCATGAGGTATTTTGTCGAAGAGGCGTATCAAGGTGAGATATCAAAGTATTGTGATGATTCCGACAGGACGATTGATATAGCTCGGAAAATCAAAAAACTTATAGGCCAAAGTGATTTGGAATCGTCGGTTTTAAAGTTTAAGTTTTTCATTATCACAAACTCCCAATTAAGTTCACGGGTAAAATCTATCAAGAAGGAAGACTTGTGCGAAAGGCCGGTGGAGATTAATATTTGGCATTTAGAACGTTTTTACGAACTTTATAACTCGGAGAATAGCGAAGCAATTGAGATTGATGTGTCAGATTTCGGTATTCAAGGGATACAATGCCTGAAAGCCAATATGTCCGATTGTGATGAATACGATGCATATCTTGCGATTGTTCCAGGTAAGTTCTTGGCTGATATTTATTTGAAATACGGGAGCAAATTGCTTCAAGGCAATGTTCGCGCCTTTTTAAGTCTTAAAAACAATGTCAATAAGGGTATACGGAAAACCATTATTACAGAACCGGAAAAGTTTTTCACATATAATAACGGTATCGCCACTATCGCGCAGTCGATTTCCTTGTCTGCTGACGGTACGCATATTACTGCGTTCAAAGACCTGCAAATTATTAATGGCGGGCAGACGACCGCATCCATGGCAAGTGCGGTTGTAAAAAAAGACAATGAGTCTTTGGTAAACATCTTTGTGCCGATGAAATTGACTGTTTTGAATTACGGAGAGGATTCAACGGACGATGATGCCGATAAGACTTATCAAGAAATGATCCGGAAAATCTCGGAATGTGCAAACAGCCAAACAAAAGTTACCGCCGCCGACTTCTTCTCCAATCATAAATTCCATGTCGATATGGAGAAACTGGCTATGTCAGCTAAAAACGCTGCGCCGCCGGTTAATGGCAATCCGTTCCCGACAACATGGTTCTATGAACGGTCAAGAGGTAAATGGGATCAAGAGCAGATGAAAATGACCCGATCCCAAAGGGATAAATATGTCATTAAATATCCTAAAAGGCAGGTTGTGAAAAAGGAGCAGTTAGCCAAGTGTCTTAATATTGTCCGAGGCTATCCATATGTTGCGTGCGATAACGCGACCAATAATATGAAACTGATGGCTCCGTATATTGACGATATCTGCAACAATCATCCGGAGCAAATTAATGATTACTTTTTCAAGCAATGTATTTGCGCCGTCATAATTTTCAAAGATGTTGAGGCAATGGTCGCAAAACAGCCATGGTATCCCACCGGAGGCAATAGGGCGCAAATTGTACCATATTCCATTGCCAAGATATTGAGTTGCATACCCTCTGACAAATCCATCGACTATGATTTGATATGGAAGAACCAGCGTTTATATCCGTCTTTTGTCAGTGAACTGGAAAAGGTTGCCTATTTGACCCATTGTTTCCTCAATGACGCTGGCGGGGTAATCGCCCGTGAATATGCGAGGCACCAAAGAACATGGGAGAAATTCCGGAATGATGGCGAATACGCCTATAACTTATCTCCAGCGTTTATTGATGATCTGACCGATTTGAAAGAAATTAAGGAGGAGAAAAAGCGTGCCGGACGTGAGCGAAAATTTAATGACGGAGTGGATTTGTCGGTTAGTATTTTCAGTCTCGGGTATGATTATTGGGCTGCCGTATATAATAAAGTGGAAAGGGAGAGAGTGATAAATTACTCGGATAAGCAATTTATCAAGTCCATGGCGGACATTATCCGTAGAGGCAACTTGCCTTCCACAGCCCAGACAAAACGACTCGTAAAAATATATAACGCGGCTGAAGATGCAGGCATCATACTTGATTAAGTCGGGATTATTGCATATTTTTGTAGAATAAACGACGTAGGGCCATATGAATTTTATTGATCTGTTCGCAGGTGCAGGGGGCTTGTCCGAGGGATTTATCCGGGCGGGATTCACTCCTGTTGCGCACGTCGAAATGGATTCTGCCGCGTGTTATACGTTACGCACTCGGATGGCATATCATTATTTGGCGGAACAAGGTCGTTTGGATATTTACCGATCTTATCTGAGAGGGGAAATATCCAGACGTGATTTATACACCCATATTCCAGAACCTATTTTTAATTCCATTATCAACAGGGCAATTTCTGAAGAAAATAATCCTGCTATTTTCGCTCAAATCGATGAATTGCTGGATGGGCAAGAAGTGGATTTAATTATCGGAGGCCCCCCGTGCCAAGCGTATTCCAACATAGGGCGGGCTGCCTTGAAACATGTCAAAGACGATCATCGTAAAAAATTATATCTCGAATACGGAAAATTTCTGAAGAAGTACAAGCCAAAAGTATTTGTATTTGAGAATGTTCCCGGCCTCAAAAGTTCCGATACCGGCATCCATTATCAGAACATCAAAAATTATTTTGATGAAATCGGATACCATGTCAAGGAAAAACTATTGAATGCTAAAGATTTTGGTGTCGTACAAGATAGGAAGAGATTGATATTCATAGGTTGGAATAAAGATATACAATTCGCATATCCGTCATTCATTTATGATGGGGTTGAGCATACCTCGGCGGATATTTTTTATGATCTCCCGCCTTTGGCGGCAGGTGGAGGGACAGCCGTATCCGAATATGTTGATAATGCATCCGAGTATTTAACCGAATCAGGTATACGGTACAATGGTGATATTTTAACCCAGCACATTACGCGCCCACATAACGCGAAAGACCTGAATATCTATAAGCTGGCGGTTCAAAAATACCAGCAGGGTGTATTATTGAAAAATAATGACATACCTGAAACTATGCGTACCCAAAAAAATGTTTCGGATTTTTTGGATAGATTCAAGGTGGTGGGAACGATTCCCCATACCTTGATTGCCCACATAGCCAAGGATGGCCATCACTATATATACAATAGTCTTGACCAAAATAGATCCATATCTGTTCGCGAGGCCGCCCGAGTACAATCATTTCCCGACAGCTATTATTTCGAAGGAGCAACGGAGATTTTTAGCCGCACAGCGGCATTTAAGCAGATCGGTAATGCAGTACCTCCGTTAATGGCATATAGAATTGCTGAAGCTATAAAAAGGGATTTAGAATAAATAGGCTCACAGCATCTCTCTTTTGGACTAATATATTCTTAAAATGATGGCGGATATCTTTACCAAGGAAAGAAGGTCGGAGATAATGTCCCGAATCAAATCCAGGGATACCAAGCCGGAGATAGTTTTAAGAAAAAAGTTATTTTCCCAAGGTTATAGATATAGGATTAATTATAAAAAACTTCCCGGGAAACCGGATATAGTTCTGTCCAAATATAAAACCGTAATCTTTGTTCATGGTTGTTTCTGGCACGGGCATGAGGGCTGTAAGGATGCACATTTACCTAAAACGAATGTCGCTTTCTGGGAGAAAAAAATCAATGAAAATATCAATCGCGATAAAAAGGTAATCGAACTTCTTGAACAAAAGGGATTTAACGTACTTGTTGTTTGGGAATGCCAGTTAATCCCTGGCAAATTTAACGCTACACTTGACCGAATCTCGGCTGCGCTATCTGGTGTATAGGGATATTTTTATCTTGCCGCTCTGTACTTAAGGCACATAATAATCACAATATTTTAACTCGTGATAAAAAAGCGGGTAGAAGAAATGTGTAAATCACGGCTCCCTAAAAATGTAAAATAAACCACT
>DOZP01000043.1 GCA_003517945.1 Porphyromonadaceae bacterium
TGTAGTAACCTGATTTAGGTTGACTGTTATTTGTCTTAACCCTACCAACCGATGTGCAACTGTTGCTATTTGGAGTCGCTTTTTTTGTCCCAATGCAAGTGATCCGGAAAGATGTCGAACATATCCGCAGATTCGGTACATACCGTTTGAATGTACGCGAAATTTTGCAGAAATCATGAATATAACCTAATTTTGTTATTTGATTGCCCGGATTGTAAGAATGATAATAAAAACAGAGTTATATGACGACAAGTGTTGCTTTAGGATTGCTTGTACCGTTTCTCGGAACGGTCTTGGGTTCCGCTATGGTATTTTTGCTGAAGGATGAAATTTCGCCTCGTTTACAGAAATTGTTGCTTGGCTTCGCTTCGGGGGTAATGATTGCGGCCTCCGTCTGGTCTCTTTTGATTCCATCCATAGACATGGCCGGGAAGCAGGGGGCTTTGGCCGCATGGATACCGGCTGCGGTGGGTTTTTTGGCAGGTATGGCATTTTTGTTGCTATTGGATAGTATTATCCCTCATCTTCATATAAATTCCAATGAGCCCGAAGGCGTTAAATCCAAACTGAAAAAAACAACCATGCTCATTTTTGCCGTCACGCTTCATAATATTCCGGAAGGAATGGCGGTAGGCGTTGTGCTGGCCGGCATGATTGAAGGTGTTTCAACGATCACGGTCACCGGTGCGATGGCGCTTTCGATTGGTATCGCTATTCAGAATTTTCCGGAAGGGGCGATTATCTCCATGCCTCTGAAAAGCGCCGGAAAATCCCGTACAAAAGCGTTTGTCAGTGGTGCGCTTTCGGGAATCGTCGAACCGATAGCCGGAATTATCACCATCCTTCTGATAAAGGTCACTTTGCCTATGTTGCCCTATTTACTTGCTTTTGCCGCAGGTGCAATGATTTATGTGGTGGTAGAGGAGCTCATTCCCGAAGCGCAAAGCGGTAAACATTCCAATATTGCTACGATTGGAGTTGCTTTGGGCTTTGTTCTGATGATGGTGCTTGATGTGGCGCTGGGATGAATTTACTTCACTTTTACCGGTATTCCGCTTACCATCAGAATGACCTCATCCGATCCGGATGCGATATATTGGTTTATCCAACCTTGCAGGTCCGTAAATTTACGTTGCAGTTCGTTTTCCGATACGCCTCCCAAACCGATTTCGTTGGTTACGAAAAAAAACGTTGCATCCTGTGACGTGAAACGGTCAAACTCTTCTTTTACAGCTTGTAGTGATTCACGGACATCCGATTTCAGGTCGAAGAAAAAATTAGTGCACCACAGGGTCACACAATCAATCACAATGACGCGCCCCGCGAGGTTGTGGCGGCTTAACTCTTTTTCTTCTTCTATGTTCGTCCATTGGGGGCCGCGGAATGCCTGATGGCGCAACACACGTTTGCGGAATTCTTCGTCCCACACCCTGGCCGTGGCCAGGTATACCGGATTTTCAGACAGGGATAGCGCTGTTTTTTCCGCGTAACTGCTTTTCCCCGACCGTTGTCCGCCTGTGATAAGAATGATTCGTTTCATAATGAAAGGCAAAGGTAGCATCTTTTCATTTTATTTTTTACTTTTGCCCCGTTCAAATGTTTTAATTAATGTTGAGAAAGGGTCATTAATGAATACAATTTTCATCGTTCTTCCGGTACTTACCATACTGATGTTTCAACTTGGTCTGGAGCTTCAAATAAAAGATTTTACCCTTTTCTTCAAGCGGCCTAAGCCTGTTATTGCCGGATTAACCGGCCAGTTGGTTTTGCTTCCTTTGCTGGGTTTTTTATGGGGATATATTTTTGGACTGGATGAGGTGCTGTTTGTCGGTTTGTTGTTGATCACGTGTTCTCCCGGTGGTAGTTCTTCCAATATTTTCTCAATGCTTGCCAAAGGCGATGTCGCACTTTCCGTAAGTCTGACGGCCCTGAGTAGTATCATTACTCTTTTTACGATCCCCGTGATCATGTCATTTATCGTGCAATATGCCGGAAGCACCGGATATGGAACGATCAACCTGCCTGTGCTTCCTCTGATTATCCAGCATATTGTTTTGATGGTGATACCGATACTGGCCGGCATACTTTTCCGGCAGTATTGTCCTTCGAAAGCCGGAAAAGTGCATAACGTTCTCGGAAAAATCGCTTTTCCCGCCCTGATTTTTTTAATTTCCGTATTTTTCATCCAGCATTACCAAACTATAATTACCTATATTGGTAAATTAGGATTATGTATTCTGTTTCTTATCCTTTCGGCACTGACCGGCGGATGGGTGTTATCGTGGTTGTGCAAGCTGCATGAAAAAGAAAAAAGGACGATTATCATAGAGGTTGGTATGCAGAATGCGGCGCAGGCGATTGCTATTGCCACGAGCCCGTTCATTTTTCACAATGAAACAATGGCGATACCTGCCATTATGTATGCTTTGCTAATGAATATTGTCCTGTTGGTTTATGTCAGATTGAAAAAGAGACAAACGTTAACCGGCTAAGGCCGGTCTTCGATTCCTGTTCGTTTCAGGTGATTTCTTTGGGGCTTGAGGAGTTTACAAAAAGGATATCGCCCATATTTTTAAAATCGAAAAAGAAAGTCACCGGT
>DOZP01000352.1:0-780 GCA_003517945.1 Porphyromonadaceae bacterium
GCCAGCGCGTCACCTGCACGGGTAGACCAGCCTTTGCCTAGCGCCTTAATTTGTTTGAGCGCGTCAGCGGGAATCCTTATTGCGGCAACTTCGCGTTTGATGTCCTTTTTGGGACGGCCGCGAAGCGCTCCGTGGAGTGTGTACTTTGCGCCTTCAAACGAATGCTCTATTTTTTCCTCTTCGGCAAAAAAGGATTCTATCTGTGCTTTTCTTTTTCCGGTAAGCGTTCCCGCCGTGGATTCTTTTGCCAATAGAGTCTCTTTTTCAGTTTTAAGTTCGGTTATACTCATTATATGCCTCCTCTTCATCTTTATGCGCTCGGCGCATGGTTATAATTCTGCATTTTCCGTTTCTCGGTGTGTGTATGACGGTATAAAGTTTCCCGCGCCGCATACCCGTAGTTTTGTACCTTTCCTCCCCTTTTTGCGGGGATTTAGCGGTAATAGCCATTGGATCAGAAACCACTTGCAAGCCATCTTTGGATATATCAAGTGCTCTTATTTCAAGAATCAGCTTGCGTTTTTCTTGATCCCAATCAAAGCCGTCAAATTCGTACATCTCTGATTAATTGTAATACGAAAATGTTAAAAGTCAAGCAGTCAACACATATAATGATGATGTTTAGTGTCCTAAACAACGCCTCTTTTGTCATTCTGGAAAAAAAATATGTCATTCTGGCGAAAGCCAGAATCTCAAATACAGCGAGATTCCGGGTCGGTGCCCGGAATGACATTCAGCTTTGTTTGCGTTTTTCGGAAACTCCACACATATTGCGGCAAC
>DOZP01000352.1:834-1834 GCA_003517945.1 Porphyromonadaceae bacterium
ATGCGCGTATCGCCGGATTATGTGATCCCCCTCTTTAATTATGTTTTGACTCTTCCCTTGATAAAAATTGATAAAGAAGATTAAATAAGGTGCAGAATAATTGTGTTTAAAGTTGATGAGAAAGAAAGGAGAAACGAATGAGTTCCTACGATATTGATACGAAATGTGTGCAGTCTGGGTATGAGCCTAAAAACGGGGAGCCTCGGATTCCGCCGATTGTGCAGAGTACGACTTTTAAATATTCCTCTACGGAACATATGGGGAAGCTTTTTGCTCTGGAGGAGGCGGGGTACTTTTATACTCGTTTGGCGAATCCGACAAATGATATGGTGGCGGCCAAGATTACAGACCTTGAAGGCGGTTTTGCGGGGATGCTTACTTCTTCCGGGCAGGCGGCGAATTTTTTTGCGATAATAAATGTTTGCGGAGCGGGCGATCATTTTGTGTGTGAATCTACGATTTATGGGGGGACTTTTAATCTTTTCGGGGTTTCTCTGGAGAAATTGGGAATTGAAGTTACTTTTGTTGCTCCTGATGCCACTGAAGATGAGCTGAGGGCGGCGGTTCGTCCTAATACCAAGGCGTTTTTCGGGGAAACTATTGCGAATCCTGCGATGAATGTTTTGGATATCGAGAAGTTCAGCAAAATTGCTCACGAAGCTGGTGTTCCCTTTATTGTGGATAATACTTTTGCAACGCCCATTCACTGCCGGCCTTTTGAGTGGGGGGCGGATATTGTGGTTCATTCAACTACGAAATACATGGACGGTCATGCTACCAGCGTTGGAGGCTGCATTGTGGACAGCGGTAATTTCGATTGGGAGGCGCATAAGGAAAAATTCCCTGGATTGACTACGCCGGATGAATCTTATCATGGGGTTGTTTACACAAAACAATTCGGAAAAGCGGCGTTTATCATGAAAGCCACTGCTCAGCTTATGCGGGACTTTGGCGCGATTCAGTCGCCTCATAATGCATTCTTGTTGAATATCGGGCTGGA
>DOZP01000352.1:1889-4194 GCA_003517945.1 Porphyromonadaceae bacterium
TTTCCCGGATTGCCCGGAGATTCCCAGTATGAACTGGCGAAAAAATATCTTCCCGATGGCAGCTGCGGGGTTCTTTCTTTTGGTATTAAAGGAGGACGAACGGCGGCGGTTGCTTTTATGGATTCCCTCCGTCTCGCGGCGATTGTTACTCATGTTGCTGATGCCCGCACGTCGGTATTGCATCCCGCAAGCCACACCCATCGACAGCTTTCAGATGAAGAGCTGAAAGCCGCTGGAGTGCCTGTGGATATGATTAGATTTTCCACCGGAATTGAGAGCGCCGAAGATATTATTGCTGATGTGGATCAGGCTCTGGGGAAGGTGTAAAGCCCGGTTGCGGCGCGGGGTGCGCTGTATGTGTGTATAAATAGCCTCGGAGTTTGCGCGGAGCGCAAACTCCGTACATGTATTGAAAAGAGGAATTGGTTGTTGTATTCGGCAAAACGCGGTCTGTTCTCCGATGACAGTCACCTCTGCGTTTTCTTTTTTTAGTGTAAATTTTTAGATTAGAAGCAGGTAAATATTATTTAATTCAACTTGCTGATAGATAATCAAGATGTTATAATATGCTCCAGGGAGACAAAAAGAATAAATATTTAGGATAAAACAATATGGCACACAGAGTTTTTATATCGCATAAACGAGAAGACAAGTCGTACAAGAATTATATCCAAAACAATTTGGGAATAGATATGATTGACAAATCTTTAAATGAAAAGATTGATTCTGATGACGAAGATTATGTTATGCGAAAAATCCGTGAAGATTATTTATCGGATTCAACAGTAACCATCTTTCTAATTGGAGAGCACAGTTCGGAAAACAAAGGAGAAGAAGAACAAGTTTATATTAAACGGGAATTACAGGCTTCATTATATGACGGAAAAGCGAATTTTCGAAATGGAATTTTAGGAATTGTTTTGCCAAAAATGTATGATAAGATATATAAAGGTAGTTACTATTGTAATAAATGTGGTGGTAATCATGATCATGTAGGAATAAATGATGAAACTGTGATCAAAGAATTTTCCTGCAATTATTACGTTAAACCATTAACAGATGGCAAATGCGCTTGGTCAGAAGATGATAGATATTGTGTATTAGTGAAATGGGACGATTTTATAAAAGATGCTGATTGTGCCGAGGAATATATTGACCAAGCTTTTGATAAAAGGGAACACCCAATAGCGGAGAAAGTAAAAGTTTACCCTAAATAGAGAGGTCTAAAATGAGTTCAAAAAATAATCCCTTATGTTTCGTTATAATGGGATTCGGGAAGAAAAAATGTCCCGAAACAAATAGAACTATTGATTTGGACGAAACATACAAGAAGATTATACGCCCTGCTGTCGAATTATGTGATTACAAATGTGTAAGGGCTGATGAAATATCAGATTCGGGAATTATCGACCGAAGCATGTACGCATTACTGTATAGTGCCGAGTTAGTTATTGCAGATATTTCAACTTTCAATCCTAATGCTATTTATGAATTGGGCACTCGTCACGCTTTAAGACCGTATTCTACAATAATAATTAGAGAAGATGAAAATAAAATCCCTTTTGATATAAATCATAACCGAACTTTAAGTTACAATCATTTAGGCAATGAAATATCTAATACAGAGGCTAAAAAGTGTGTCAAAAATTTAAAAGAATTGATAATAGCTGTAACAAGAAATCCAACGATAGATAGCCCTCTATATTCATATATCCCAAAAATTAAACAACCAATGCTTTCAGATGAAGATTTACAAGAAATAATCGGGGATTTGAAAAGTAGAGAAGATACAATTTTTGCTCTAACCGAAAAAGCAAAAGATTTTATGGATAAAAACAACTTCTCCGATGCTGCTAATATTTGGAAAAAATTAAAAGAAAAAGCTGAAAACGAAATATACTACATTCAACAAGAAGCATTTTGCACATATAAAAGTAAACAACCTAATGAATTGCAAGCACTTACAACAGCATTGACAATAATAGGAAAAATTCAAAATCAAACCGATACTGAAACACTTGGCATAACTGGTACTATCAATAAAAATTTATGGAAATCAACAAAAGAACACGGTTATTTAGACACTGCAATTGAATGTTATAGAAAAGGGTGGAATCTATATAAAGATTATTACACGGGAGAAAATTATGCTCATTGTTTAGAACAGAAATCTACTTTTGAACAAGGCGATGATAAGACTTGGTGTAAGGTAGAGGCAAAAAAAACAAGACTGGAAATAATTAATATAGTGCTTAAATCTTTAGAAGAGGTCGAGCAAGAGGAATTATTATGGAAATATGCAACT
>DOZP01000352.1:4268-4578 GCA_003517945.1 Porphyromonadaceae bacterium
ATGAAATTTTGAGCTTAAAGAAATAGGAGATAAAATTATGGCAAAAGATTATCACGTTTTCATCAGTCATTCGTGGAGTTATCCAGAGGATTTGAGGAATTTGCGTTCCCTGTTGATTGAAAGAGGTTATTTCAATGTGGAGTTTGAAGAAGCGAGCGCGGAAGAGCCTATTAATTCTGTGAATGCAACTTATATCAAACAGCGACTGAAAGAAAAAATTGAAAAATCAAATATTATTTTAGGCATAGCGGGTATATATGCCTCGTACAGTGATTGGATGGCTTGGGAGTTAGATACAGCTACGGAATTA
>DOZP01000191.1:0-587 GCA_003517945.1 Porphyromonadaceae bacterium
TTCAATAAATCGCGGATTTCCCTCAATAGCGTGACATCTTCCGGTGGCGCTGCCGGGGCGGAATTTTCTTCTTCTTTCTTCTTAGACCGGTTGATTAACCGGATCATTGCAAATATAGAAAAAGCTATGATCAGAAAATCCATCGTCACCTGAATCAAATTACCATAATTGACGGCCACTTCGGGAGTAACGATTTCGCTCCCTTCCGTAACAGCATGCTTCAAAACAAACTTCCATTGCGTAAAATTAACGCCTCCGGTTACAAGACTCACAAAAGGCATAACAATATCAGCGACAAGAGAAGATACAATTTTACCGAAAGCCCCACCTATTACAACACCGACTGCCATGTCCATCACATTTCCGCGCATGGCGAATTCTCTAAATTCTTTTAAACAACCCATAATTCGTAGTTATTAAGTGAATAATCCTCATTAATTAGTCTAAAACGAAAATCGCATTCATTTTAATCAAACAATTGTATGATTAAAAACGGAAACTTAAAAAACAAAAATAATACAAGTCGGGCAAAAAACAAAATAAACCGGCATATTTTTACGTCGATCAGACGCTTATTCTTTCAGGTG
>DOZP01000191.1:602-9383 GCA_003517945.1 Porphyromonadaceae bacterium
TGTCATTTCGCATGTCATTTCAAATCGCTGGGAAATTATCTCCGGCTGTTCTTCCTTTACAATGCGCATGATACCATTCAGATAAGGATATTCAAAAACGACCGTTAAATCTTCATCGACAGTACGTTCTTCTATTTCGGCCGCCGCAATCGCATCGGCTGCCGCCGCACGATAAGCGACAATCAGTCCGCTCGTTCCAAGCTCTATCCCGCCAAAATAACGGACAACAATAATCAGCATATCCGTCAGTTCATTGGAATTGATTTGCCCGAGTATCGGCTTCCCCGCCGTCGAAGACGGTTCCCCATCATCATTGGCGCGAAATACACTACGTTCGGCTCCCAGCATATAAGCCCAGCAAACATGGCGCGCATCATAAAATTTCTTCCGGTATTCCTGTATAATGTCCTTTATCTCCTCCACCGTCCGTACAGGTATGGCAAAAGAAAGGAAACGGCTGCGTTTCTCCGTATAATATCCTTCCGACAAGGCTTTTATCGTTNNTCACTTCCGGTGAAAATCAATCCGGAATATGCGTTTTCTGCTCTTCGCGAAACGCACGGAAATCTTTCATGATTTCTTCTATTTCTTCAATAAAATAAGGATCTTTCACTTTTCCTTTTACGGTCTCATAATATTTTTCTATTGCAGGAAACGCACATATATCTTTACCGCGAAGAACAAAGTACGGCTCATCATTCTCCACGCATTGTTTAATCATTTGTATCGGATTCTTCATCGTTGAAATTCTATTTTAATTACTTTTCAGTTCTTCGGCCAAAAAGGGAATCGTAAAGCTCTTTGCTTTTGAAGCGACCATTTCTTCCGGAGTTCCGGTAAATACGACTTCGCCGCCCCCGCGCCCACCTTCGGGCCCCATATCAATGATATAATCAGCCGATTTCACGATGTCCATATTATGTTCAATAATAATCACCGTATTTCCTTTATCCACCAGCTTGTTCAACACGCCGAGCAACACCCGTATATCATCAAAATGCAATCCGGTCGTAGGTTCATCCAGAATATATAAGGTCTTTCCCGTATCACGCTTTGATAACTCGGTAGCCAGCTTGACGCGCTGACTCTCACCTCCGGATAAAGTAGTGGAAGGCTGGCCCAGTTTAATATACCCCAATCCGACATCCTGCAACACTTTTATTTTATTCAGAATAGCGGGAACATTTTCAAAAAATTCAACTGCCATATTGATCGTCATATCAAGCACATCAGCGATTGATTTACCGCGGAAACGCACCTCAAGCGTCTCACGGTTATACCGTTTGCCGTGACAATCCTCACAGGGCACATATACGTCCGGCAGGAAATTCATTTCGATCGTCTTGTAACCGTTTCCTTTACAGGTTTCACACCGGCCGCCCGAAACATTGAATGAAAAACGGCCGGATTTATATCCCCGTATTTTCGACTCCGGAAGTTCCACAAACAAATTACGAATATCCGAGAATACACCTGTATAGGTTGCCGGATTGCTGCGCGGCGAACGCCCTATCGGCGACTGATCCACATTAACGATCTTATCCGTATGTTCGATTCCCTCAATTGACTTATACTGTAACGGAGCCTCCAGCGAACGATAAAAATGCTGACTCAGGATCGGTTGCAGCGTACTGCTTATCAACGTCGACTTACCGCTTCCCGACACACCGGTAATGCAGATCATCGTACCCAAAGGAAACGATACATCAATTCCTTTCAGATTATTCCCGCCGGCCCCCCTCAATGTCAGGAAATGTCCGTTGCCCTTCCGTCTTGATGCAGGAATATCAATAGACTTACGTCCGTTCAGATAGGCAGAAGTTAACGTATCGGACTTCATCATCTCCTGCGGTGTTCCGGCAAACACAATTTCACCGCCGAGACGTCCTGCTTTCGGCCCCATATCAACCACATAATCGGCATTCAGCATCGTATCCTTATCATGCTCCACCACGATCACCGAATTTCCCGCATCACGCAAATCTTTCAATGAATTGATCAGGCGCACATTATCGCGTTGGTGAAGACCGATACTCGGCTCATCCAGGATATAAAGCACATTTACCAGTTGGCTACCGATCTGCGTCGCCAGCCGTATACGCTGACTTTCTCCGCCCGATAAGGTAGCCGAAGCCCTGTTCAGTGACAGATAATCAAGCCCGACATCCAACAGAAACTTTAACCGCGAACGCACCTCTTTTAAAATCTCAGCAGCAATTTTAAGCTGTTGTCCGGACATCTTTTTATCAACGGACATCATCCATTTGTAAAGCTCCGACACATCCATTTCGGAAAGTTCGGCGATATTTTTTCCACCTATAAAGTAATGCAACGCTTCTTTATTAAGGCGTTGCCCGTTACATTCGGGGCATACGGATGTACTGATAAACTGTCCCGCCCATTTCTGCGCCGACGCGGAAGCGTCATCATCCTGTTGCATCATGATGTATTTGGCTACTCCTTCATACGACAACATATAATTCGAATGACCTAAAGATTCATTACTGATCTGCAGGCGCTCGTCCGTTCCGTTCATTATTTCATCAATCGCTTCTTCGGACAAGTCGCGGACAGGCGTCTTGATCGTCGCGCCATGCTTTTTACACAACGCGTCAATCTGCCAGAAAATCATTGAATTTTTATATTTACCGAGCGCAACGATCCCTCCCCCGTAAATACTCAGTGAAGGATCCGGAACAATCTTATTCATATCCAGAAGATTAACCGTACCCAGTCCTTTGCACCGCGAACAAGCCCCATGCGGCGAATTAAACGAAAAATTATGAGGTGCGGGTTCACTATAGGAAAGGCCCGTAACCGGACACATCAGGCGACGGCTATAATATCGCATATCATCAGTATCCGCGTCCAACAGGATGATCAGTCCGTCTCCCTGCTTCATGGCCACACGCAGGCTCTCTTTCAGACGCTGATGTTCGGAACCGGTAACAAGCAGTTTATCAATTACAATCTCTATACTGTGCATTTTATAACGATCCAGTTTCATTCCATGACGAATCTCTTCCAGCTCACCGTCAACACGTACGTTCAGGTATCCCTTTTTACGTATTTGCTCAAACAACTCCCGGTAATGCCCTTTACGGTTTCGCACAACAGGCGCCAGTATATACGTTTTGCGATCCTTATAATCATTCAAAATCAATTCGAGTATCTGTTCTTCCGTATATTTTACCATCTTCTCCCCACTCAGGTACGAATACGCTTCACCGGCACGGGCAAACAACAAACGCATAAAATCATACACTTCGGTAGTCGTACCTACGGTAGAACGGGGATTACGGTTCGTCGTCTTCTGTTCGATAGAAATAACAGGACTCAGTCCGCTTATTTTATCAACGTCAGGCCGTTCGATATTTCCCAGAAAATTACGGGCATAGGCCGAAAAAGTTTCTATATAACGCCGTTGTCCTTCGGCAAATATCGTATCAAAAGCAAGCGAAGATTTACCGCTCCCGCTCATACCGGTAATGACGGATAATTTATTCCGAGGTATATCAACGTCTATATTTTTCAGATTATGAACACGCGCGCCAAAAACGGATATAGATCCGTCTTCCATTATTTTTTTATTTCCAGACATATTCCTTCTTCTTTCTCTTTATCAACTTCATTCAAATAGCGTTTCTCTTCTATCAATCAAAACTGACAGTCAGTCTACGACCCATCGCTTATCATGTACATAACTATTGGGGGAATGATAATACAATGCATTTTTATACGGGATCAGGACTTCATATTTCCCGCCGCCTGTTACGAGCTTCGTATCTTTAAGCCACGGATTAAAATCTTTCAGATCGCGGTAAGTGATGTCATATTGCCGGGCAAAATCAACCAGGTCGGGAATATCCCTGTCGACCATAATTTCCTGACAATGAATCGGACGATACAAATTTTCCGGCTTAAGGATAAACCCGTATTTATAAGGATGCTCAAATATCAGCTTAATCGCAAGCATACGATACGGATACCGGGTTGTCTCTTCCACCAGATACAGGTTCAGGACAGATGTCTCCTGCTGCTTTTCTATCTGGCCCGATATACGTCCCATCCCGGCATTATACGAAGACGCAACCGTCAGCCAATCTCCATATTTCCCATAAGCCTCATTCAGATATTTGCAGGCGGCCTCCGTCGATTTCGCAACATGACGCCGTTCATCGACCGTAGCCGTCACACGAAGCCCGTACTGCTTTCCGGTACTTTCCAAAAACTGCCACATACCCGCCGCACGCGCAGGAGACGTCGCCCTGGGGTCAAGAAGACTTTCAATAACCGCCAGATACTTAAAATCATCCGGAATACCATTTGCCTTCAGAATAGGCTCAATAACCGGAAAATAACGATTGGCACGTTTGATAAGCAACATAGTGGAAGAGTGTAAGTATGCAAAACTACTTAGCTCGCGATCCATTCCTTCATGCACATTGTAGCGGGTCAGATCTATTTCTTTTCCGCAGAAACGGATGAAAGAAGGCACTTCCGGCGAGACCGTAAACGAAGCCACCACCGGCGTTTCGTCTTCCACGGCAACGGAATCTTCATATCCGAAGAACATATAAACCGTCAGGCAACACACACAAACACCTAAAAAACTTACAATCACACGAAACATCTTCATTTTCATTTCATTATTTTAAAAACCGGAACAAATAAGCGCCTGCCGTATTTCGCACGACTTTATTCCGCCGGATCAACTTCCGTTTGTATACCTTTCGTCCGGAAAACATTCACATCGCCTTTCCGGACACGTTTCCTGCCGTTCGTTCCCGTATATTCGATCAGGTAATAATAAGCGCCGGCCGGAACGTAGCTACCCCTGTATTTTCCGTCCCAACCCTGGGAAGGATCCGTCCATTGAAACAACTCCGTACCCCACCGGTTAAATATCCAACCCCGGAAATTTACGACGGATCTGGACCGTACCCTGAATATATCATTAATACCGGGCGTGCAACCGGGAGAAAACGCGTTCGGGATCTCCATCAGCGTCTCCGTTATCACAATATTGAAAGTCTCCCTGTATTCACATTTCTTTGAACGCGAACTGCTCACTTCCAGCTCCACCTGATAGACACCGTCCCTGTCAAACGTATAGACAAGATCTTCTCCGTTAAACCGGATCAATTCCATCGTATCGCCGCCTTCCTCCAACTTCAATATTTTCCATATAAATACGGATGCCACCGGAATATTAGCATCAGCGCTGAATGTCACTTCTGTCGGAGCGAGCAACTCTCCTTCTCCTTCCGCCTGTACATTTCCGCCGGGTCCGGTATAAACGGATATCGTATCCGTATATACCTCTATCGCCTGCGCCTCGTAAAAAATACGAACCGATTTTTCAACGCCAAAATGACGCGCAAACATATCCCCGGATACCTCAATCTCCGTATCCGTCAGGATAAGCGGAAAATCCCGCTCAGAGACACCTGAAGGTCTGAATGTAGTGGCAAAAGGATCCGTATCAAACGTTTTTGAAACACTTTCCGGCAGAAAATTCCGCATCGTTTCATTCCACTTCAGCGTTTCGTAACTTAGTTCAAACACGCGATTAATTTTTGTTGAAACACCGGAAGGCGTATAATAAGTAATATCCCTGATATCCGCATCTCCCTCAAACCGTATACCCTCACATTCCTCAAAATCAGGCATAACCCGAAAACTACGTATATCCGGTTCATACTTACTGTAATCTATTACCCAGACAAACCGGTTCATAAACCAGTTATCCCCGTTCTCCAGCACAAAATACCCGTATCCTTCTTCCACGCCGGTCACGACAGAGGTCGTACCGTTTTGCACGGAAGGCACTTCTTCGGAATCATTCTCACCCGCCTTTATTTTATAACGATACCATCGATGCGATGTGGAAGAAGACGTATAACTTATCCGTACATTTTCCATGCCATAGACAAGATACACCTGTATCCTGTCCCTCGAATTATCATCAGCCATAACGGGAGTTCCCATTCCCCCCGTTACCGTATAATATTCCGTATCCTGTGCATACATAAAACAAGTGAACAGCATACACACAAAAAGCAAAGCAAACTTTCTTTTTCTATCTATATTCATAACACAAAACAAGCCTCCAAAGTTACGAAATATATCAGTCAATAACAAACACAACCATTTTCCGAAAATAAAATATTCCAAAATGTTTCTGTTTTTCAATCATATATTGTACTTTTGCCGGATAACTATATACAAACATTAATTTATATTAGTTTATGAAAGGGATTATACTACTTGCATTAGTATGGGTATTTTGTTCAATTGCGATAAACACCTCGGCACAAACCAACCGGCCTGCAATCAATAACGCAGAAGAAGAGGATATATTTTATCATACGGTAGAACGCGGACAAACCGTATATTCCATTGCAAAAATGTACGATGTAAAGCCCGGAGATATCCACCGGTTGAATTTCGGCAGTGACGAAACGATCAAAGCAGGCGACAAACTTAAAATTCCCCAGAAAAAAATCGCAAAGACATCCGTTTCCAAGCCGGACTCCGACGGTTCCTATATTTATCATACGATACAGGCAAGGGAGACATTATACGGCGTATCCAAACAATACGGCATAAGCGGAGAAAGTATTGTGGAAGCCAATCCGGGCTTATCGCACAATAGCTTCTCAATAGGTAAAACCATCCGCATACCTGCCGGAGAAAAACAAAAACAAACGACGGAAATCGTAGAAAACCGGAAAGGGACAAAAGAAATCTATTATACCGTACCGGGAAAAGAAACGATGTACAATATCTGCAGAACTTTCAAAACATCCGAAAAAGAACTGCTAAAACTCAACCCCGAATTATCCGGAGGTCTGCGGACAGGCATGACACTCCGTATACCATTAAGAATCAACGAAAAAGACATCCCCAAAGAAGCAGAGCCGGATGCCCGCGAAGTCAACGCGATATTGGATGCCAAACGTGAAATCAAACGTGTGAATGCCGCTAAAATAGCGCTGCTTTTACCTTATAATGCCGATAAAACAACATCGGTTAATGCGACCCGGGAACGTACGACCGAATTTTACGAAGGCATGCTGCTGGCCGTCGACAGTCTCCGCAACATGGGATATTCAACCGAACTGTTTGTGTATGATATAGGTGATGATACGGCTATATTACAAAAAATACTGAAGACGGAAAGCCAGACTCTGGAAAAGGTGAATCTGATTATCGGAGGAGTATCCAACGAACAGATCAAATTAATCGCCGATTTTGCCAAAGCAAATAAAATCAAATATGTAATCCCGTTTACATCAAAAAATGATGAAGTGCTGAACAACGCATATATCTTCCAGGTAAACACGCCACCTGCCTATCTGTTTGCAAATGCCTCTTATGCAGGCGCTAACCTATTTGCCAAATACAATATCATATTCCTTGATACAAAAGACAAGGACAACCAGACCGATTTCATCCAAGAGTTTAAAAGAGACCTGAAAGAACGGAATATTTCTTACAAAGATGTGGTTTACGATGCGGAAAATTTCCCTGCAACAATACAAAACCAACTATCGACAACCAAACCGAATGTGCTCATGCCGATTTCAAGTTCACTGGAAGCATTAACAAAAATAAAGACCGTATTACGCATGATTGTGGATAAACAACCGGAATACGTTATCAACCTTTTCGGATATCCGATATGGCAAACCTATTCCAAAGAATGCCTGGATGATTTCCATGCGCTGGATACATATATCTACAGTTTATTTTATGCAGATAATATGAACCCGAACGTAAAGACGTTTTATGAAAATTACAAACACTGGTACAGCAAAAATCCGGCATCAACCATCTATCCCAAATATTCCATGTTAGGTTTTGATACCGGCATGTTTTTCTTTGAAGCATTGCAAAAATACGGCGTAAACTTTGAAAACAACCTGTCGGATATCGACTATAAGAGTTTACAGACCGGATTTAATTTCGAACGTGTAAACAATTGGGGCGGCTTCATCAACACGAATATTTACATCATCCATTATAACAAAGATTACACAATCACGCGTTCCGACTTTAAATGAAACTAAAAATATACGTTATCCTATGGTTCACCCTGATGGTCTCAGCCGCCAAAGCGCAGATCATCATCACGACTCCGTATGAATTTTCCGTAGGCGTATCGGGAGGAACCACCTTCTCGTCCGTTTCCTTTAGCCCTAAAGTAGAGCAAACAATGCTTATGGGGACGACTTTCGGCGTAACCGGACGTATGACAATGGGAGAATACGTAGGATTACAACTTGAAATCAACTATGCCCAACAAGGTTGGAATGAATTTTTTGAAATAACGGAAGAACCGGAAAACGCCGGAACGGATTATAAGTACGCCCGCCATTTGGATTACCTGCAGATACCGTTCTACACCCATATTCAGTTCGGCGGGAAAAAGGTAAAAGGGTTCATTAACGCGGGTCCGCAATTCGGCTATCTGATAAGCGAATCTACGGATGAAAACCTGGGCGCCCAACCGGCTATGGTTAGCGCGCAGCACAACATGCCGGTCGAAAAAAAGTTTGAATGGGGTATCAGCGGAGGCGCAGGTATCGAAATCCGCACAGGGATAGGATATTTTTTGCTGGAAGGACGGTACTTTTATTCGTTCGGCGATATCTACAGTACAAAAGTGAAAGATAATTTTTCCAAAGCGTCGAGCCAGGCCATCACAGCCAAAATTTCTTACCTGAAGCCTTTCTGATGGAAACGCTATTTCTTCTTTTTCACGGACCATCCGAA
>DOZP01000191.1:9415-11784 GCA_003517945.1 Porphyromonadaceae bacterium
AAAGCGCCTGTTTCCGGATCAATAAACCGGTCATCGGCACGTACATTGACAACATCCGAGATAAACATATCGTGCGAACCAAGCCTCAATATTTCCTTCACACGGCATTCGATACATAAAGGAGATTCTTCAACAAGCGGCGCACGGACAACAGACGACTTGCCGGGAGTAAGTTTCATTTCCTCGAATTTAGTATGATCCCTACCCGATACGACTCCGCACCAATCCGTAGCAAAAGCCATATCGCGGGTAGTCAGGTTAATCACAAACTCCATGTTTTTCGTAATAACCGGATACGAATGCCGTTCGGGACGTACCGATATATAACACATCGGAGGATTCGTACAAATCGTTCCAACCCAACTGACAGTCAATAAATTATACTCCGACGGATCGCCACCGCAACTTACCAGCACAGCGGGCAACGGATAAATCATCGTTCCCGGTTTCCAATCCTGCTTCATTTGACTACAATAGCTTCTTTATTAATCTTACGTTCGCAATAACGGCATTTTATCGTACCCGAATTTTCATCCGTTACATAAAAATGCGTTTTCATCGGTTCATTATTTGTAATACACTTGGGGTTGTTGCATTTTACAATATCAATCAGTTCATCCGGCAGGCGGACAAACTTTTTTTCGACCACTTCATAATCGCGTATGATGTTCAACACAACGTTCGGAGCAACAAGCGCGATACGGTTGATTTCATCTTCTTCAAAAAACTTGTCCGCAATTTTTATCACTCCCTTGCGCCCCATTTTCTTACTTTTCAGGTTATTCCCGAACGTAATCCGGTTATGCATGGTACTGAGGCCGATCAAATGCGCTACCTTAAACAATTGTTCCGGCGGTATATGATCAATAGCCGTACCATTCTCCAGCGCAGCCACCTGTAATTCCTTTTTCTTATTATCCGACATGATACCCAATAATTAATTGTTAGTTCTTAATCGTCAATCTTTATCCCGAGCACATCGCAAAGGATCGCCTCACGCGTAAACAACCCGTTCTGTGCCTGTTGGATATAATATGCTTTCGGATTATCGTCCACATCATACGCGATTTCATTCACCCTCGGAAGCGGATGAAGAACGCGCAGATTCGGTTTTGACCTATCAAGCATCTTATTATGAAGGATATACACATTTTTCACCCGTTCATATTCCACCAGATCCGTAAAACGCTCCTTTTGTACGCGTGTCATATACAAAATATCCGTTTCATTAATGATATCTTCCGAGAATACCGTATGTTCATGAAATTCGATCCCATGCTGACGGCAAAAACTTTTTTGTTCATCAGGCATCCTTAATTCTTCGGGAGCTATAAAATGAAACGTAGGATGAAAATGAGACATACCAACGATCAGCGAATGAACCGTACGGCCGTATTTCAAGTCGCCTACCATCGTAATGGTCAGGTTATCCAAGCCTCCCTGTGTCTTCTGAATGGAATACATATCAAGTAAGGTCTGGGAAGGATGCTGATTGGCGCCGTCACCCGCATTTACGATCGGCACATCCGCCACCTCCGACGCATACCGGGCAGCGCCTTCCAGGTGATGACGCATAATAATAACATCGGCATAATTACTAACCATCAGGATGGTATCCTTCAACGTTTCACCTTTGGATGAACTTGTGGTAGAAGCGTCCTGAAAACCGACAACACGTCCGCCAAGCCTGTTTACCGCCGTTTCAAAACTGAGCCGGGTACGCGTAGACGGTTCAAAAAAGAGCGTTGCGGCAACCTTCCCTTCCAGCAGATTACGGTTCGGATTCGCTTCGAACGCTTTCGCATTACCGATAATACGCAGGATATCTTCTTTCTTACATTGATCAATCGATACTAAGCTTTTCTTCAACATAGTCATTTGTTCTTATAGCTACAAATGTAGGGAAAAAGTTTTATCCGGTAATCAAAACACGTAAAAAATTATAAACCGAATGACGGCGGTTTCTATGCAATGGGAATAATATCTTCTTTAAACAAAGTCAGTTTCTCCAGGCCCGTATCCGTTACAAGAAAACTATTCTCAATACCGACAGCTCCAACCTGCGGTATAACAAATTTCGGCTCCAGGGCAAACGCTATATTCGGTTCCAAAACCTCTTTCGAGCGTGGAGTCAGAACAGGAGGCTCATTGATTTCGAGGCCGATACCGTGTCCGACAAATTTAGCCTGCTGTTTCGTTCCCATAAAATAACCGGTCAGGCCGGCTTTCTCTACCAGCGAATACGCCAGGTCATACAAATCGGCGCAAGCCACGCCCGGCTTAGCGGCCCGCTCGACCGCATCCTGTATCTCCAGCGATACCTGATGGGCGCGATAGGCCGGTTCCGGAAGCGTTCCGATCGAATAAAC
>DOZP01000344.1:0-239 GCA_003517945.1 Porphyromonadaceae bacterium
GATTACCTGAAAAATACGGTTTCCGTCTACAATGATTACTACCGCTCATTTTCCGGTTATACGGTTACGGCTGACGTATATGATCTGAACAGCAAAAACGTTTTTTCGAAATCCGCCTCCTTTTCCATTGCAGATGATGCAGTAGTCAATGATATCTTTACGATTGATTTTCCGGCAGACATCACATCGGTGCATTTCATCAAACTACGTATAAAAGACGACAAAGGAAAAGAAGTAGC
>DOZP01000344.1:266-486 GCA_003517945.1 Porphyromonadaceae bacterium
TCCTCCGGATTTGAATCGCTAAACGACATGAAATCCGCACAACTGAATGTAAAATATAAAGTAAAGGAGGAAGATCATCGTTACATCATTGATATAGATATAAAGAATTCATCCGGAATGATTGCTTTTTTCACTCAATTACAACTTCTTGATAACAACGGCAAGCCGGTGCGCCCTTCGTTCTATTCCGATAATTTTTATTCGTTCATGCCAAAGGAAA
>DOZP01000344.1:536-5367 GCA_003517945.1 Porphyromonadaceae bacterium
GGCATTTACATTGAATAAATAAATTATTTCCGCAACTATTCTAAAATTAAACAATCAAAAAATGAAACAGTTTATTAAATTATCAATTTTCGTATCAGTAGTTGTTCTAACGACTTACGGAAGTAAGGGTCAAAATAACCCACTTCCTTCCTGGGCTTTCGGTGGCTTTGTCCGCCCGGAAGGCGTAAACCCGGTGATCCGCCCGAATCCGGCATCTGCATTTGACTGTCCGATGCGCAAAACTCCTGTCGGATGGGAAGAGAGCGATACGTTTAATCCGGCAGCCGCGGTTAAAGACGGAAAGATTTTCGTATTATACCGTGCAGAAGATAATTCGGCTGTCGGGATCGGTAAACGGACGTCCCGCATCGGCCTGGCAGAGAGCGAAGACGGGATTACCATGAAACGCCATCCGGCGCCGGTACTGTATCCGGATGAAGATCATGCGAAAGAATATGAATGGGAAGGCGGATGTGAAGACCCGCGCATAGCAGTAACCGAAGACGGAACTTATGTAATGGCATATACGACATGGAACCGGAAGGTATCGAGACTGGCTATCGCAACGTCAAAAGATCTGAAGACATGGAAAAAGCACGGCCCGGCATTTGCCGAAGCATACGACGGACGATTCAGGGATATGGCCTGCAAGTCCGGTTCTATTGTAACCAAACTGATCGGAGATAAGCAACTTATCACCAAAGTAAACGGTAAATACCTGATGTATTGGGGAGAGCATGCTATATGCGCAGCTACTTCCGACGACCTGATTAACTGGAAACCACTACTGGATGAAAATAATCAGTTGAAAAAATTAATTCAACCCCGTAAAGGATATTTCGACAGTGCACTGACCGAATGCGGTCCGCCGGCTATCCTGACAAAAGACGGAATCCTGCTGCTTTATAACGGAAAGAACCGGAAAGACGACGAAGGGCGTGACAAACGTTTCAATGCCGGAGCCTATTGCGCCGGGCAGGTACTCTTTGATCCGGACGATCCCTACAAGGTAATCGAACGGTTAGACGTACCCTTCTTCCGTCCGATGGAAGCATTTGAGAAAAGCGGGCAGTATGTAGACGGAACCGTATTTATCGAAGGGCTCGCCTATCTCCATCATAAATGGTATCTTTATTACGGGTGCGCCGACTCGGAAGTGAGCGTCGCCATTTACGATCCTGCCAATCCCGCAAAAGGCGATAAAATTCCTGTATTACAGTAAAATAAAATACAGAATATACACACCTGACTTCATTTTTTTTGTCTTTTATGGATTAAAATATAAATTAATTTTTTAATTTTGCAAGCGAAACCATATCTCTTAACAGGAGATATGGTTTAAATAGTAAATTGTCGGTATTATCAGATAAAAGGGGTGCTATCAGATAAAAAATATTTTTTACCATGGCATACATTCTTTACAAACAAAACCGGGTATGTAACATTTGTCTTCGCCCTTTATTCTCAGTAGTCGCTTAAAAAAGCATCCGGCAGGGAATACAGGATATTGAATTTTATGCGAGATAATACTGTACAGGTACGAAATAAATTATTATAATGACCACTAACAATGAGCGATTTATTATTTTATTATAAACTAAAACGTCAGCTATATGAAACAAACAAATTTTAAGCAGAAAAGACGCAATTTGGTTACATTCAGAACAATACTATTTACAGTTCTAATGTTTGGATCTTCTCTCCTGTTACAGGCGCAGGTAACCATCGGTTCGAGCAATGTGCCGGATCCCAATGCATTGCTGGATTTACATGAGAATACTGATAAGAGTTCTACCAAAGGGCTTCTGTTGCCACGTGTGTCACTTCAAGCAACTAATCTTGCAACCCCGTTAACGACACATGAGAGGGGAATGACTGTATACAACATCGCTACTTCCCCAAATTCGGTTGATCCGAAATACTATTTATCCCCCGGCTTTTACTATAACGACGGAACCAAGTGGGTTCGCCTCAACAATAGTTACACCAATTGGTTTTTCATGCCTTCGGTTTCGTTCGATACTTCTGCCGATGCTACAGGACAAACGAAAGATCTGTACGCGTTATACAAATCGCAGTTCGACGGCACAAGCCCTACTTTTGTCAAAAGTGCAGGCGCTCCTGCCTCTGTACCCTATATTCCTGCTGCCGATGAGTTATTTTATTATATAACATCGTATGACGCGAATGTATTTAGTAATATTTCGATAACCGCTAATGGCGTGATGACTTACGATGTCGACGCCGCCGCTACCGATTGTTCGTATATCAATATTGTGTTTGTACTGAAATAAAATTTGTATCCGCCATACAAACTAAGGATGGAAAGAAATTATTTAAACAATAAACAATAAAAAAATGACAAACAAAATATTGATTATATTGCTTTCGATCGCTGGCGCCGTTCTGATGTCGACTACGAAGTTGCAGGCACAAAGCCCGGGAGGAATTACAGACATACAAATAGAATACTGGCTTCGCGCCGATCAGGTACAGACAGTATTGCCTGCTGACGAAGCAGATGTTACTGTTTGGCAGGATTTATCCGGAAATGGCAGAAATTTTAGTAATACGGAATCAAACCCGTTTTTCCCTATGTTTATGAAATCCTCAATGAATTTTCACTCGGCTGTAAACTTCTATTACTTAGATCCGGAAGAGGGTGGTCCAACCCTTGTTAACAACAGGAGAAGAAAACTTTTGTCTGATAATACGTTTTCACCGGATGTGGGTAGATCTTACTTTGTAATCTGGGTTTCCAGATTAGATCAGGAAAACTCAGCCCCCGATGCCGCTGTATTTGGTATGAATGCCACTTCTGTGACAGGAAATACAAATGGGAATCAATACGGGTGGACAATATCAACAGCAAATGGCGGAAGATTATGGCATAGGACTGGTGGAACTGAATATACTCATAATGCGACAGAGAGAGACTATGGAATCGGAATTGCCGTATTACCCAATAATAGCTCAACGACTCAACAACAATTTTTAAATGCTTTAGCAAGCACGACGACTATGGCAGGACGCGCATTAGGAGTCAATGCTTCTAAGAGTGTAATAGGTACTACGGCAACGGGTACAAGTTATGAGAATTATTTTTTCGGAGAGGTAATGGAGATTATTGTACTTTCCAGAAGCGGCACAGGCAATACGCTTACAGCAGATGAGTTAAAAAAAATCAATACACATCTTGCCGTAAAATACGGAATTTCGTTGAATGCCGCACAAACAGATTATATCCTCTCTGACGGAACCAGTATCTACAACAGTGCATCTGCCGGATACACCTCTTACAACAACGATATATTCGGTATAGCCAGAGATGATGCCAGCGGATTATATCAAAAACAGTCTGCAAGTACAGACAATCCGTCTCTTACGGTATATCTGGGAAGTACTTTAGCCGAAACCAATGATGAGAACACAGCCGTCCTCAATGATAAATCTGCCTTAATGTTCGGATCAAACGGGCAAATCGGAAATACAACTTATTCTTACGATGTAGGTACGGTGTTCCAGAATTACACATTTCAAAGTCATACCGATCCGGTTACCGGAGAAATTACCGACGAAAAGCTCACTTCTATTTTTAACAACATACTAAGAGCCAAAACCACAGGCCAACCTTCTTTCACGGTAAATGTAAGGCCCGACATGGGAGAATGGTTGCTGATAAGCGCAGATCCGGCTTTTGTTCCGGCAACTACCCGTATCTATAAAATTGAGGATGGAAAGGTTGAAAATCTGATTATCAACGATGGCGATTATATAGGTTTTGCTTTTTACCTGAAAGCCCCGGGAGGCATAACTAATAACTTGAGAATGTGGTTGAATGCTTCCAAAGAAAATACGATTACGCTTAACGCGGCAGGCGAAATTATTAACTGGGTAGATTATGCCGGATTCGGGACTACATATTTTCAAAGGACAGCGACAGGAAACGGCGCAGGCGCTCCATTATATCTTGAATGTGATGAGCGAACAAACTACCATCCGACTCCTTTGTTCAGAAAATGGCAGGATGCCCTGATAACTAATAAAGCCCCGTACTTTGTCGCCTCCCCCGCAAATACAGCCCTGTATGCTGTTGTCAA
The DNA here is from genome assembly GCA_003517945.1 of Porphyromonadaceae bacterium. Classification (GTDB taxonomy): domain Bacteria; phylum Bacteroidota; class Bacteroidia; order Bacteroidales; family Tannerellaceae; genus Tannerella. The sequence goes on from DOZP01000344.1 coordinate 4,637, forward strand.
TCATGACTTGGCAAGCAGCGACAGAACCTATTTTATCGGATTCGGAGCCACTACGGTTCAAACAAACGCGAGAAGGCCATCTTTCGGTGTTTTTAGAGGACCCGGCGCTAACTCTAACCGTGGATATGGGCGTATTGGTTCTACAGGCCTCAGTAACAGTTCAACATTTTTGTTTAATTCCGGGGCAACCACCATTGCCGGATATCATTGGCAGATAGGCAGTCGTATGACATTTGAATTCGACGCGTATGAAAATACGATAAACCACACGTATGATAATGCCGTAATGAATGGTCCGGGAATGTTAGGTTTGGGAAGTTCTTCCAATACTTATTTTCTGAATGGGATCATGCCTGAAGTGATAGCCTATGAAGGTGTTCTTTCGCAAGACGATAAAAACAAAATAAACTCTTACCTGGGGTTAAAATATGCGCTGACTATTGACTTAGATAAGACGTCTGGCGCAACCAATTTCAATTTTCTTATTTCGAACGGCACTTCTATATGGAATGGTGATGACGCTGTTCATCAAAATTACCATAACAATGTGGCTTCGGTTATTCGTGATGATGATTCCGAATTATATAACAGACAATCCAAATCTACCGATGTCGGCGCGATTGTGCACATGGGAGTAGGTTCGGTGTTAGGTTGTTCTCCGGTATTAAGTGATATCGCCAATGATAAATCAGCTATAACATGGGGGCACAATGCGGGCGCTCTTACAGCTT
>DOZP01000344.1:5439-7184 GCA_003517945.1 Porphyromonadaceae bacterium
GATTTCCCTTACAATGGATCAAATTGGAAGGTATATATGCTTGTAGCCGATGATCCGGCAAAAATCACCTCGAACAACTGGGATCAATCAATACCGATGACATACTATGAGGGGGGACATCAAACGAATTATGTATTTTCCAAGAAATATACCTACATTTCATTCGCAGCAGAACAACTTCCGAATACCTGTGAAGGATGTGAATTTTCGGGCAGTAAAAAGTTAGAGTTTACGAACGCGAATTGGGCAGGAGGAGATCTTTCGAATACATACGACCTGGGCGACGGCTTTACGGCTGAAGTCAATACAAGTATAGAATCGCCTTCAGTATTCGTAACCAATTATCCAAGAGCGTCGAATTTTAATTCGTTAAGCGAATACAGAAGAGGAGGCGCGGGGACGAATAAGATGACTACCAAAGTGGTACTGTCTAAAGCGGCTGCAGCTACATTCGAAATCTATGAAATTGATCGCAGGGATACAAAGTATTCCGACGTGGAAGTTTATGGAATATGCGGAGGCTCCATGGTTTCGCCCACATTAAGTTATGTGGATAAAGCGAGTAACAGTTCTTATACTATCATAGGCAACCATGCGAGAGCGAACAGGCTCACAACTTCTTATACAGCTAAAAGAGGAAGAATGCTTGTCGAATTTGAATATCCTGTCGAGGAAATATATGTTGTTCACACCTATACAGGTAGTGCAGGAGCAGGATATAAAAAAATTGGTATTGGATCTATGGAATTTGTATGTCCCCAGCCACTTCCCGATCCGACCGAGGACGGTTTGATATTTACAAAGCAAGGCCCGGACAGTATTTTGACCTGTGAAGAAGTAAATTATACATTCCGCATCACAAATACGAATTGTGCGGCCTATCCTGTTAATTTCTCTGATGTACTTCCGGCAGGTATGAAATGGGTTTCCGGTTCGCTCTCCGTGAACGATACGGCTGTTGCTTCATCCGTAATTAATTCTTATGGCGGAAGCAACACGCTAAGCATAAGCAATCTAATTGTTTCAGGCGCTTCAATGCTGACATTCCGTGCTTCGGCAGTATTCGATATGGGGGCGCCAACCGGAGCATATTCAAACCGGGCGAACATAACTTACGAATCAGTTATTGACCCGGGAACGAATGTGTCATTGCAAAGTTGCGACCGCCTGACACCGGGCTGCGAGCCTACAATAACAAACGCTACGGAAGTCACAGACAGGCCGGAGTTTTTACAGTTGTCGGAATTTAGAGCAGATATTGATTGCTATAAAGAAGACAAAGTTATTACTGTGACAGTCAAGATCAATAATCCAAACAGTTTTGCTTTTTCCGGTTCGGATATGGACATTTCCTATAATGAAGAATTTTCGTTTGTTTCGGGTAGTTTATCGTACACAGCCGGAAGTTTGGGAACTATTGACACCAGTGAAGCGGGAACTATTTTTGCTGAAGGATTTACCATTCCGAGTGGTACGTCCTCAATAACATTTAAAGTGAAGGCTCCCCAAAAGTCTGCTTTAGCATATCTAAAAGACGCGGATGGAAATAACATATTGGATGAAGATGGAGAACCTATTGTAGAACCGTTAAACGTATCAGTCAATTTTGGCTCGGCATCCGACGATATCTGCTTACAAACAGCGATTTCTTCTTTGTCCGGATCGTTCGAGATCCCATACTGTCTTTCGAAAGAATGCGTTATTAGTAACAGGAACGTAACCCCTATAATAAAGAGGTAGTTCGC
>DOZP01000344.1:7234-16834 GCA_003517945.1 Porphyromonadaceae bacterium
ATCTTATACCAACGATTTACTCTTTGGCCTTTTCTTGCAGGAGCGCATAGTCTACCACCTGGGCTATATCGGAAACATAATGAAACGTCAGCCCTTTCAGGTATTCGGCTTTTATTTCGCCGATATCTTTCTTATTTTCGTCAGACAGGATAATGTATCTGATACCTGCGCGCTTGGCGGCCAGTATTTTTTCCTTGATTCCCCCTACGGGAAGTACTTTTCCGCGTAGTGTGATCTCGCCTGTCATGGCCAGATTTTTGCGCACCTTCCGTTTCGTAAATGCGGAAACAAGTGAAGTCACCATTGTAATACCGGCGCTCGGTCCGTCTTTGGGTATAGCGCCTTCCGGCACATGAATATGTACATTCCAGTCTTCAAACATCGATTCGTCTATCCCTAACGCATCCGCATGCGAACGGACATATTCCAACGCGATAACCGCAGACTCTTTCATCACATCACCCAGATTTCCCGTCACGGTCAACTTCGACCCTTTACCTTTACTCAAACTCGTCTCTACGAACAGAATCTCTCCTCCGACGGCCGTCCAGGCAAGTCCGGTAACAACACCGGCATACTGATTTCCCTGATATTTATCGGGCGTATATTCTTCCGCACCCAGGTATTCGCGAACAAGCTCAGTTGTAATGACAGGAGAAATATCCTCTTCGGAAGCTATTTTTCGCGCCACCTTACGCATTACCTTGGCAATTTTTTTCTCCAATTCGCGCACCCCGCTTTCGCGCGTGTATGAATCAATGATAAGACGCACGGCCTGTTTATCGAACTTAATGCTGCCGGCAACTATCCCATGAGCTTCCATCTGCTTGGGAATAAGATGCTTCAATGCGATCTGCATCTTCTCTTCCGCGATATATCCGCTCACTTCGATAAGCTCCATACGATCCAATAAAGGTTGCGAAATCGTATTGAGATTATTGGCGGTAGCAATAAACATCACCTTGCTCAGGTCATAATCTATATCCAGATAGTTATCATGAAAATGCTCATTCTGTTCGGGATCAAGCACTTCGAGCAACGCCGATGCCGGATCGCCCTTAAAATCATTGCCTACTTTATCTATTTCATCCAGCACAAATACCGGATTGGAGGTTCCCGCTTTCTTTATATTTTCAACGATACGGCCAACCATCGCGCCGATATAGGTACGTCTGTGACCACGTATTTCCGCCTCATCATGAAGCCCGCCAAGCGATATACGCACATATTTCCGGTTCAATGCCTCGGCTATGGATTTACCAAGCGAAGTCTTACCAACCCCCGGAGGGCCATAAAGACAGATGATCGGAGAACGTAAATCCTTCTTTAGTTTAAGCACCGCCAGATGTTCGATGATACGCTCCTTGACCTTATCCATTCCGTAATGATCACGATTCAGAATCCGCTCGGCGCGTTTCAGATTGAAGTTATCTTTGCTATATTCTCCCCACGGCAGGTTGACGATCGTTTGCACATACTGTACCTGCACCGAGTAATCGGGAGACTGGGGATTCAGGCGCTCCAGTTTGATAACTTCTTTTTTAAATATTTCCTCGACCTCTTTCGTCCATTTTTTCTTTTTGGCTTTTTCACGCAATTCCGCGATTTCAAGATCATTGATATTATCACCTCCAAGTTCTTTTTGTATCGCTTTTATCTGTTGCTGAAGAAAATATTCTTTCTGTTGCTTATTGATATCTTCATGCGTTTTCATTTGTATGGACGCCTTCAATTCAATCAACTGATACTCCCTGTTCAATATAAACAACAAACGATACGCACGGTCTTTCAGGTCGTTAATCGCTAAAAGTTCCTGTTTTACAGCCGCATCCGTGATGATATTACAAGATGAAAAATTAATCAGATAAAGAATGTTCTGATTATTACGTATGGAGAAAATCAAATCGCGAGGAGGATCCATAGCCGACGATAACATCTTAACCGTCAGATCCTTTATCGTCGAAGCAAGTGCTTCCAGTTCACGATCCTGTTTTTTAGGCCGGGTATCTTCGAGTTGTTCGATTTTACCGACAAGAAACGGTTCCGTTTCCGTAAGCGACTTCAGTGAAAAACGTTTCTTGCCCTGAAGGATAACAGTCGTTGTTCCGTCGGGCATCTCCAGGACACGCATGATTTCCGCAATCACGCCGACGTCATACAAATCATCAAAACCCGGTTCATCAATAGCCGGATCTCTCTGACAACAAACGCCAATCAATATTTTCTTCTTAACGGCGTCGCGTATCAGGCGCATCGACTTGGCCCTGCCGGCAATAACAGGCATTGCCACGCCCGGAAAAAGCACCATATTCCGAAGCGGAAGGATCGGCAACGTATCCCCTACCTTTTCCACGCCTTCGGAAAAATCTTCATCCTTATCACACTCCATCAGAATCGGTACCGCAACGATCGTATCATCAATATCATCAATTGACTGCTGCGCATATATCTTAACCGTGTTTTTTTTATCCATAAATTAATATACTAAAGGTTTGCAAAGATAGCGTAAGCCGGGAGGAATACCAAAAAAAATATTTTTTTGTCTACAATGCGTTTTTTCCTGTTATAAAAGTAAAAGCCCTTTCGCATCCCGAACCGAATTATACGCAGCAAATATAATGCCAGAAAAATAAACATTCCACCGCGTTAGCCGTTTTGCGTGACCCGGCAGAAATCGAACAAGTCCGATTTTTGCGCCCGCTACTTAAAACGTTCTGTTTTTTTGCACTACATTTGCAATCGTTCAACACAATGATAAAAGTACGGATCATAATGTCAAACAGCTATTTTCAATTTAAACAATTTACCGTATGGCATGACAAATGCGCCATGAAAGTCGGTACGGACGGGGTTCTTCTGGGCGCCTGGAGTTCAATTGACAAACCGTATTCCGTACTGGATATCGGCACGGGAACGGGGCTTATCGCCCTGATGATCGCACAACGAAGCCCGGAAGCAAAAATCGACGCGATTGACATTGACAAAGAAGCATGCATGCAGGCGGCTGAAAACATAAAAAGGTCGCCGTTCAAAGATAAAATCCATATTATTCACCAATCATTCCGGAAATACACAACAGAAAAAAAATACAATCTGATCGTTTCTAATCCTCCGTATTTTTCAGACTCAATGAAAAGCCCGGATAAAAAAAGAAACGTAGCGCGACATAATGACAGTCTGCCGCTGAAGCAACTGATAGAACATGCCATAACCATGCTGTCCGACAACGGAAAAATCGCGTTAGTCTTACCGGCAACAAGCTCCGGCGAGATTGATTTTATACTAGCCACACACTGTTTACACACCCTCCGGCGAACGGACGTTGTTTCCGTTGAAGGACTAAAACCAAAACGTTTTCTCATTGAAATATCCGGAAAAGCGCCTTCCGGATACGCGTCCCAAACGGATACGCTCGTTCTGGCAACGAATAATCAGGAAAGAACGCAACAATACAACGACCTCACAAAAGATTTTTACCTGTAAAGCCTGAACACTTCCGGAAACAGATTTTGAAAAAAAATCAACGTATCCTGACCGGCATCCGGTCTTCAAAAAACTGAAAGACTTCGTTTATACGCCGTTGTACATCACCTACAAATGTCGTATTTTCAGGACTAAAAACCTTCACAGCCGATTTGATCACGGAGATATTGATCTCTTCCGACTCCATCACCGGTTCTCCGTCAATATGCATCACGCCGGCTTTCTGGCGTATGATCTGCGCTTCTTTTGCTCGCAGGGTTTTTATTTTACTGTTTTTATCAATCGTTTTTGTAAACAACTGAATCGCCAACGGACCAATATCAAACGTATTAAACGGAGATAGGATGGTGATATCAATCTTTCCGTCGTTAATATCGGCATTCGGAGCGATAAAAGCATTATTACCGTATTGCGACGCATTGGCGCATGTGATCAGAAAAGCCTTTTCTCTTATGGTATGATCATTCACACGCAGTTCGTACACTTCCGGCTTATATTCGAGATAACTCTCCACAATATCCTTTACATAAGTCAGCGAACCGCGATGCTTTTCTTTTGCGAACTCCTTACTGATAGTAGCGTCAAACCCCACCCCGCACGTACAGAAAAATGCCCTCTCATTGGCTTTGCAAGCATCAATGACAGAAGTATGGCCGGCGAAAATAACGTCCACCGCTCCTTTAATATCCATAGGAATATTTAACTCGTGTGCGAGTCCGTTCCCGGAACCTTTCGGAATAATCCCCAGAAAAACATCCGTAAACAGCAGATTTTGTGCGATTTCATTGACCGTCCCGTCTCCTCCGACGGCAATCACACAATCCGCGCCGTCGTCTATAGCGCGTAGGGTAAGCTCCTTCGCATGACCGGCATATCCGGTATTCAACACCTGCATGGAGATACCTCTTTCAATACAACGTGATGCTATCATATCCGGAATTTTATCTTTCGAACCGACACCGGATACCGGGTTAATAATAACATATATCTTTTTCAATTCCTTCTTCATTCTTGTAATTTTGATTGCAAAAATACAATTTTGGAATTAAAATATACATATATCACTTCTTTTTCGTACTTTTGCACAGTTTTTACGGTTCCATGCGAATAACATAATACAAGTCCAAACTGAATATGAACTTATTAAGAGAAAAACTGGCAAAATACGATGCTCCCCAAAAAGCAAAAGCCGCAGGCATATACCCATATTTCCGCGAAATAGAGAGTGATCAGGATACCGAGGTGATTATCAGTGGAAAAAAGGTATTAATGTTCGGTTCCAATGCTTACTTAGGTTTGACAAACCATCCGAAAGTGAAGGAAGCAGCGGTAGACGCCATCAAAAAATATGGTACCGGATGTGCAGGTTCACGTTTTCTGAACGGAACACTTGATATACACGTACAATTAGAAAAACGCCTCGCCGAATTTGTCGGAAAAGACGATGCGATCTCTTTCTCGACAGGTTTTCAGGTAAACGAAGGCGTAATATCATGTATAACAGGCCGCGAAGACTATATAATCTGGGACGAACTGAACCATGCTTCTATTATCGAAGGTATCCGTCTGTCATTTTCCACCAAGCTGAAATACAAACACAACGACATGGAGTCGTTGGAGAAACAGCTTCAGAAATGTGATGCCGATAAAATAAAACTGATTGTAATGGACGGAGTTTTCAGTATGGAAGGCGATGTGGCCAATCTGCCCGAAATCGTAAATCTCGCCAAAAAATACAAGGCAAGCGTAATGGTTGATGAAGCGCACGGTATCGGGATCTTCGGAAAGCAGGGACGCGGTACGTGTGATCATTTCGGAGTGACCAAAGACATAGATCTGATCATGGGTACATTCAGCAAATCATTTGCTTCTCTCGGCGGATTTATCGCTGCGGATAAAGATACAATCAATTACCTCCGCCACAACGCGCGAACCTACATTTTCAGTGCGAGTTGTACGCCGGCATCCATAGCGGCAGCAAATGCATCGCTGGATATTATGCTAAGCGAACCCGAACGGGTTGATCACCTGTGGTATTTGACCCGTTACGCATTGGAAGGTTTTCGCCAGATGGGTTGTGAGATCGGAAATACGTCAACCCCTATCATCCCCTTGTTTATACGTAATAACGACCTTACCTTCCTTATCGTGAGAGAATTATTTGACGCCGGAGTATTTGTGAATCCGGTTGTATCGCCGGCCGTGGCGTCTCATGATACCCTGATCCGCTTTTCATTGATGGCGACACATACGAAAGAACAATTGGATTATGCGATGGAAGCTATTCAGATGATATTCAAAAAACATCACCTGATTTAATCTATAATAATTGAAACATGCGATTTGTTCAGGATAAAGGTAGTGGTTTCGGACTAAGCGTCAAAGGTTGTTCAAAGGCTAAGAACAAGCTCAACAACTATGACTGGCTGTGCGATATCAAAGAAGCGCAGACGGCTACTGATTTCGTGGAGGTGCAATTCAAAAACACACGGAAGGGATATTTTCTTAACAAAGAACATTTACCGCTGAAGAAAGGCGACGTTGTAGCCGTCGAATCGTCACCCGGACATGATATCGGAACAGTCACGCTGACGGGAAAGCTGGTTTTGCTGCAAATGAAAAAGAACAGGTACCGTTTTGACGAAGAACCTAAAAAAGTATACCGTCTCGCCCGGCAAACGGATATTGATAAGCACGAAGAAGCCAAAAACCGCGAACACGAAACCATGATCCGGTCGCGACAGATTGCGACAGAGCTTGGTCTTAATATGAAAATAGGCGATGTTGAGTTTCAGGGAGACGGCAATAAGGCTATATTTTATTACATAGCAGACGAGCGGGTCGACTTCCGCCAATTAATAAAGGTGTTGGCCGAAACATTCCATGTCCGTATCGAAATGAAACAAATCGGCGCACGTCAGGAAGCCGGACGTATCGGAGGTATCGGTCCTTGCGGCCGTGAACTGTGTTGCTCCGCATGGATGAGCAGCTTTGTTTCCGTAGCGACGGATGCCGCACGTTTTCAGGACTTGTCCATGAATCCCCAGAAACTGGCAGGACAATGCGCCAAGTTGAAATGTTGTCTCAATCATGAGGTCGACACCTATGTGGAAAGGCGGAAACAACTACCTTCACGTAAGATTGAACTGGTGACGGTTGACAATACGTATTATCATTTCAAAACCGATATTTTCAAAAAGGAAATCACCTATTCAACAGACAAAAATATCCCGGCAAATCTTGTAACAATCTCTTCGCATCGCGTCTTCGACATCGTACAAATGAACAAAAAAGGCGAAAAACCGTTTTCCCTGCTTAGCGATACGGAAGTGAAAGATGAAAAACGTGACTCCAAAGATATTCTGGGTGACAGCGTTTCCCGTTTTGACAAAGTAAAAAAGAAAAAGAAAAACAAGAAAAAATCAAATAATCCCCAAAACATCTCCCCGCACAATGGAAAAAACGAAACCCGGAATGCGAATGATAAGCCTAATAAAGGATAAAAATGATTAAACATTTGTTGAACAGCAGGATCATTCAACTTTTCATTGTTTCATGTTTTTGTTTTTCATGCGGCAAAGATACCGTTTACAACCAATTTCAACCGATACAGGACAAAGCCTGGAAAAAACAATCCGAATATTACTTCAAGTTTGAGATAAAGGATCATACCCCCCCCTATCATATCAAGATACAAATACGTAATAACGACATGTATCCGTACCAAAACCTTTGGTTACTTTGTAAAGAGGAACAACCGGATGGTATGGTATTGAAAGACACATTGGAATGTATGCTTGCCGATGACTTCGGAAAGTGGATCGGGAATGGCATAACTCTTTACCAGAGTGAGTTTTCACTACGTACCGACTACCATTTCCCGGATACGGGTACATATACGCTCAACATACGGCACGGAATGCGCGATGATGTACTGAAAGGCATTGAAGATATCGGATTGTTCATCGAAAAGGCAAAATGAAATATTATTTACCCCTGTTCTTTTTTTGCAGCGTCTATTCGCAGAAAAATGAACAATAAAATGGTAAATCCCCACAGGGAAGAACCTCCATAACTGAAGAAAGGTAACGGTATACCAATCACAGGAGTAATGCCACATACCATCCCTATATTTACAAACGCATGAAACAGAAAGATAGACACAACACTATACCCATAAACGCGTCCGAAAACGGTCGACTGCCGTTCCGCAAGGACTATTAACCGGATCAGAAAAATACCATAGACCAAAAGTACAAAAAAAGACCCGACGAAGCCAAACTCTTCTCCTACCGTACAAAAAATAAAATCGGTATCCTGTTCCGGCACATATTTCAATTTTGTCTGCGTTCCGTTCAAAAAACCTTTTCCGGAAAAACCTCCCGATCCGATGGCAATCATGGACTGATTGACATTATACCCCGCACCGGCAGGATCATCTTCCAATCCCAATGACACCTTTATACGCAGTTGTTGGTGAGGCTTCAAAACATTATTGAATACATAATCAACCGAAAACAGGAAAAAGACCGAAATAATCGCAAAAAGAGCTAATAAAGTATACTTCCATACAACTTTTTTGAACGAATACAATACTAAAAATGCGGAAAAACAGAAAATCAAAGTAATAGAGACCCAGACAAGACTAAACGGGATAAATAAAGATACAACATAACCTGCAATACCGGCGATAAGCGTAATAATCAGCAAATAATTACCCGTTTTGCGTTCATTCAACACAAAACGCAACATGACAAATATAATCAGAAGAATCAGGCAACTAATAATCAATTCACTTAGCGGCGTAGCATTCCACATAACCCCCTCGTATTTCAATTCAAAAACAAAAAATACGGCGGCACAAAAACTCGTCAATAAAACGTAGCCCGACATCCCCTCACGGTATAAAACCAATACAAAAGCCAGGAACACAAGCGCAGACCCTGTTTCTTTCTGCAAAAGAATGCATGCCATCGGAGCCAGGATGATCAACACGGAAATAATAAAATTCTTAACCGTCAATAAATTAAATTCATACGTATTCATGAACCGGGCAAGTGCAAGCGCTGTCGCAAATTTAGAGAATTCAGCCGGTTGCAGCCGGATAGAAGAAGTAATAACAAGCCACGAACGCGAACCTTTTATATCCGGAGCTAATAATATCGTCAGGATAAGCAATATGATCACAAGGCCATAGATCGGATAAGCAAATGTTTCAAAAAAATTCTTATCAAGCATCATGATCAGGAAAATAAGAACGACAGAAGTTCCGATCCAGATAAGCTGCATACCGGGACGGCCTGACGAATCAAAAAAAACCGGATTGTCAAAATCGTAACTTGCTCCGCAAATACTGATCCATCCCGCCGTAACCATAATCATATACAAGATAATGGTAAACCAGTCGACAGACTTCCACATACTTATCTTTTTATCCGGCATCGATATCCTCTTCTTCTTTCGGTTTACTAATATAATTTACCGAACCGGGCAGCGTACTCCAATTCTGCATCTGAAACTCCAGCCATTTATCACTTTCCGGCACCTCCCCGTATAAATACTTTTCAAGCATCAACCGGGCCACAGGTACGGCAACCCTGGCTCCCGCGCCCCCGTTTTCAACAAACACGGCTATCGCCACTTTCGGATTATTCATCGGCGCAAAGGCAATACATGCCGAATGNNTCCCGGCCGTGCGGATTCTGAACCGTTCCCGTTTTACCACAAACCTCTATATCAGGCAGGTACATTTGACCACAAGTGCCGCCTGTCACTGCGGCACGCATACCTTCCACCATATATTCGTAATATTCCTTATTGATCCCCGTGTATTCCGGCGTCCGGTATTTTTCCTCCAATTCCATGTCCTGTACCTCATGTACAACATGGGGAACAATATAATAGCCGCGATTCGCAATAGTTGCCGCCAGATTACATATTTGCAGGGGAGTTGCACTGATTTCTCCCTGACCGATGGAAATAGATATAATACTACTCGAATTCCAGCGCTTGTTATAAACCCTGTCATAGACATGACTATTGGGTATGAAACCACGGCGTTCACCCGGCAAATCAACTCCCAGCGAATGGCCGTATCCCTGTGCGACAATGTAATTT
>DOZP01000123.1:0-2190 GCA_003517945.1 Porphyromonadaceae bacterium
ATATTGTTTGGCATAAGCCGCTATCTGATTACTTACTTCTGAAAGCTCAGGTAAAAGTTCAAAGACTTCCTGCGAATTAACAATTGCAATTTTCATTTCCTGAGCTGCTAATCCCAAAGGAAGCAATAACAACATTGATACGATAATTTTTTTCATATTCTTTTTTATTTGATTAATATCCGTTTCTTAAGACGAAGTGCGCAAAGATAATATTTTATTTTGAATATCCCAACTTTGCCAACACTTCATTACTTATATCAATTTTAGGAGAAGCATAAAAAACGCTCATCGCCGAAGCCCGGTCAACAACTACCTGATATCCTTTATCTTCGGATATAGCTTTGACAGCTTCATAGATCTCATCCTGTATAGGCTTCATCAAAGACTCCCTCTTTTTGAACAATTCGCCTTCCGCGCCAAAATACTTCCGTTTCAGATCCTGCGCTTCCTGTTCTTTTTTAATAATATCCTCTTCCCGTTTGGTTTTCATCTCGGCAGAAAGAAATACAAGGTCGCTTTGGTAGCTTTTATACATATTCTGCGCTTCCTGCTGCAACGTCTCAATCTCGCCCTGCCATTTTTCAGAAAGCTGGCTTAACTGCTCGTTTGTCATTTCATACGCCGGAATATTTTTTAATATATATTCCATATCTATCAACGCAAACTTCTGCGCCATTGTTGTTGCCAATGAGCAAAACAACACCATACTCAATATTAAAAATACTCGTTTCATACTAAAATCATTTTTTAATTAACAATACAATAAAAGAAACCATGTATAAACCGGCATTCGAACTTCATATTCATCCATTGATAAATCCGGCCGATCTTGCTCTTAGACTGCAAATATCTGCCGAAGTTTCATTCCTCATTTGTTAAATTAACATAAAGCACAACATCAGCAAAATACAATTTAGTTTTAGAATTCCTGGCCGAGTATAAAGTGGAAATTTCCGCCACCTCTGCTCGAAGACCCGTAAGGCTTGTCAAACCCATACGCCCAGTCAATTCCCATCAGACCGATCATCGGCAGGAAGATACGTACTCCGGCTCCGGCCGAGCGCTTCAGGTTAAACGGTTTAAAATCGGAAATTCTGTTCCAGGCATCCCCGGCTTCGCCAAAAACAAGTCCATAAATCGTACTCGAAGGCTCAAGTATAAGCGGAAAACGCAATTCGAGCGACATACGCGAATAGGCGCGGGCATTCAGCATTGAGTAATTGTTTCCGGCAATTTCCCCGTTATCATACCCCCTCAACGCCACAGTCTCCTGATAATAATTATAACCGCCTGTCATACCATCACCTCCCATATAAAACGTTCCGAACGGAGATTTTTTATACTTATTGTAATCACCAATCCAGCCGACTTCAACACGCGACATCAACACGGGCGTACGCTGAGGTCCGCCATACTGGGGTAGCGGTAAAAGAGGAATGAATACCTTACTCTTGAATTTTATCTTATAATATTCAACTAATTTATACCTCTCTTCATCCGAAGTCATGTTTTTATAATCTTTACCGTCAAAGAGCGAATAAGGCAAAGTAGATGAACCGGTAAGTATGAATTGCGAACCAAAACGGGTATACAGCGGATTATCAATAGAATTGCGCTGAAAGGTGAGTTCCATGTTTATATCATGGTAATTCCCGTTATCCGGCAATCCAAACTGATAAGAAGCGCTGGTCCAGTTATTCAACATATACATCTGATAATTCAGGGTGGCCATAAACTGGAAATAGTCGTCCGGCCAATTCAAACGCTTCCCGTAACCAACTGAAAAACCGAGAATTTGCATATATTTGCTCTTGTCATAAGCGCTTTCATAATAGTTGCCGCCATAACCGCCATAACCACCATAACCGCCGTATCCGCCATAATAAGAATTATTATAATAGTTATTGTAATAGTTATTTAATGCCTGGCTTTGCACCTGATTGTAATACCGGTTGTTTATACCGGTATACCGGGAAAAATAGGCGCTGAGGGAAAGCGTATTCGGCCGTTTCCCTCCGAACCACGGATCCAGAAACGAAATGCTGTAAGCCTGATAATACTGGGCATTTGTCTGACCACTGATATTAAGCGTCTGTCCCTCACCCTGAGGAATAATCCCCTTATATGTATTTGTATTCAAAAGATTCTTCATTGAAAAATTGGTAAACTTCAATCCCAGCTTACCGATCA
>DOZP01000123.1:2209-2802 GCA_003517945.1 Porphyromonadaceae bacterium
TTATATATCAGGTCTACCGTTCCGTTATCCGGGTTGGGAGTGAAATCCGGCTTCATATTCTCAGGATCAAAATGCCCCACCTGCGCCAAGTCACGTAAAGATCGCATCAACGCTTCACGACTGAACAAATCTCCGGGTTTTGTACGGAGTTCCCTTCGGATAATATCTTCATACAACCGGTCATTCCCATTGATTACCACCTTATTAATAGTAGCCTGTGGCCCTTCTATGATACGGACTTCCAATGCGATGGAGTCATTCTGAATATCAACCTCCACCGGGTCGGCGTTTGCAAACATATATCCGTTATTTGAGTAAACATTCATAACGGCGTCTTCGTCCGAATACATACGATCCATCAGTTTCTTCATGTTATAAACATCACCGGATTTCATATTCAGTAACGCTCCAAGATAATCGGAAGAATATTTCGTATTACCCACAAACTGAATATCTTTTAAATAATACTTCGGCCCCTCGTCTATCGTAAGGAAAATATTCATCCGCTTTTCATCATAAGAAACTACGCTGTCCGCAACAATCACCGCATCACGGTATCCGAACTCATTGTACTTATCTATCAGATTTTTTTT
>DOZP01000123.1:2820-5295 GCA_003517945.1 Porphyromonadaceae bacterium
CCAACTGTTCCGGAAACGCTCTATCATGCTGAAACGCTCATTCGTTTTCTTCATCGCTTTACGAAGTTGGAAATCGGTAAGCATTTCATTTCCTTCAAAATAAATCTTTTGTATTTTTGTTTTTTCGTTTTTATTAATGTTAATGTTGACGATCACTTCACCTTCTTTAGCAGGAGCCGGCTTTTCGACTACATCAATATCGACGTTTTTAAAACCTTTATCATCGAAATACTTCTTTATAAGCAATTTGGCACGGTCTATAATATGAGGAGTTATCTGATGACCTTTACGCAGGTTCAGCCTTGTTTCAAGATCCGTGCGCTCGCCCTTTTTAACCCCGTTATAAGTTATTTCGGAAATACGGGGACGCGGCCTGAGGCGTATCTCAAGCCAAACCTTATCATCAACTACCCTTGTGGCAAGTATCTTTATATCGGAAAACAGACCCTGACGCCAGAAGCGATTGACAGCTTCCGTAATTTCATCGCCGGGAATAGTGATTTCATCACCGACAGATAATCCTGAAAAACCTATCAAAACAAAATCATCGTAAGCGGCAGCAGCTCCGACAACCGCAATATGCTGAATTTTATATTTCTTCCGGTTAAATGTATACAAAACTTCAGGAACCTCGCCTTCCGGAATTGTATCCTGATTATTCAACATCGTCGTATCGGCAACCAAAACGTCCGTTACGATCGAAACCGTATCGGCAGTCTGCGATAATCCCCCAAAAGAAATGCTCAAAAATGTAATAAACAATAGTAATTTCTTATCCATATATCAGGATTTAATTATTTGCTCACTTGTTTTACCAAAACGTCTCTCTCTCTGCTGATAAGATAAAATAGCCGCGTAAAATTCATGCTCTCTGAAATCAGGCCAGTAAACATCCGTAAAATGCAATTCCGCATAAGACAACTGCCACAGCAGGAAATTGCTTATACGTTTTTCACCTCCCGTCCGGATCAACAAATCCGGATCAGGAATATCACGTGTTGTCAGAAACGAAGAAAAAAGCATCTCATCCAGATCTTCGGGATCCGTTTTCTTCTCCTGTACATTTTCCGCAATACGTTTAGCCGCCTGAACAATTTCCCAACGCGAAGAATAACTAAGCGCCAACACCAGCGTCGTTCCGGTATTAACCGATGTTTTTTCAAGACATTCCGACAAGGTATGACGAACATCTCCCGGCAAACGCATCACATCGCCAATCACCATCAACCGGACATTATTTTTCATCAAATCCGGTGTTTCACGATGAATTGCCGCGACCATAATAGACATCAACGCATTTATTTCTTCCTCCGGGCGATTCCAGTTTTCGGTAGAAAAAGTATAAACAGTCAGATAATTCAAACCGATTGCAACTGCAGCTTCCACCACGCTGCGAACTGAAACAACGCCTTCTTTATGCCCTTCACTACGATCAAGACCATGAGACATAGCCCAACGTCCGTTTCCATCCATGATTACGGCTACATGCTGCGGCAACTTAGTTCTATCTATTTTCTCAATCAACGACATCAGTACAACGTCTAATATATTTCGTTTATATCTCTCTTATTGCAATTACAGTTCCGAAGACCAAAATCATACGACACTGAAATCATCAACATAGAATACCAGTCTTTATTTTTCCAGAGACCACTTTCTATATCATACGGATCATCCAACAACTCATTGCCTCCGTTTATATCAAGTCCGTCTCCGAACAACTTCCGTACAGACCACTCCGCACCGATATTAATACGGTTCCTTATTTTATATTTTACCCCCGTACCAACCGAGATATGAGGACTAAAAAAGGTACCTCCGTTACCAGGCGCTACCGACAATCCCAATCCTCCCATTATATAGGGCGCAATACGTTTTGTCTGCAGATACTGGTACTTATCACTATAGGGAAAAAAATTAAATTCCGCCTGCCCTCCCAGATCAATCACATTCCGGTCAAAATCGACCTGCGCATTATCCGGAAAAACATTCTCAAGCCCTATCGTCGATCCGGTCACACGCGCCCAAGCCAGATTCGCCTTGAATGCTATACGAAAATTAGCATTATAACGAAAAAGAGCACTTGCAGCGGGATTCATATTTTTAAATGCCGCGTTTTTATTGGCATCTCCCATATAAAACGCACCTCCAAGCATCCCTCCGATCTCATATAAATATTCCTGTGCGCTCACTCTGAAAAAAGAAAGACACAGAAGCAATATAACGCTTATTCGTCGAAAAAAAGATAAATCCATTCGTCAATAGTTAGTAATAAACCGTCAAAATTCATATTTGACCTTTCTTTCTAACGAAAAAAAACACATAAAATTATATCTTTAAGGACTTCTAATCTTCCTTGAAGCCGAGACGGTTGATCCGTCCGCGCCACAATTCATTCAGACTATTCGCGTCCCGACCTGCTTTTCCGCCGAAAAGCAATATAAAATTATCTTCATCAATAACAACCGAAGAAAA
>DOZP01000123.1:5340-7298 GCA_003517945.1 Porphyromonadaceae bacterium
ACATCTTTCAGGGCTGTTCCCGAAGCATCTATACCACCGATAAGATAAAGAAGCGTGTCATAAGAAAAAAAGGCTGAACCTTCGCGTACTGAAAACGTCAATTGTGGGTTTGTAACGGAAGCCCACGACAAGCCGTTCATGGTCGACCAGGTCAGAGCGGACAAATTATCCGCGCCGTCACGTCCGCCGGAAACAGCTAAATACGGATAATACATTGCTTCATAATTCAAAGCGGCAAATCCCGACAACGGGAATGATGCAGGCACCACAGTTCCTGTCTGCCATTCCATATCATCATTCATGATAACAAACCGGAAGGTTTCATTCGTCTTCGAAATTCCGGATAGCACGGAGGCGTCGCCTGTCCTGTTTGAGGGAATTGCGCCTATTAACGTATTTATATAAGGAGCATCTTCAACCTGCGACCAGTGCTGTCCGTCGGCAGACTGATACAATTCGCCATCCGTTGTAAAAGCATATAGAAAATCTTTATAATCAACAATATGAGACAATACGGCATTTTCCGGCAAACCGCTCACGGGGATCTGTTCCCATTGTATCAGATCCGAAGCCTCCGACCTGTAAAGTTTACATTCGGCGCCTGCTCCGGAAGCAGATTGCTCCTTAGCATACAGGTAATATGAATCATTATACGGCAAAACCTTCATTTCGCTAAACGATTGGCCGGAAATCAAACCGGAGTAAAGTTCCCAGGCCATCGAATCGGGATCCACCTGATGAATATTGATCCAGGCTTCATATGTCTTCGTGGAAACACCGTCATACGGATAAACCGTAATCCAAACCGGCGATGAAAAATCTACGGAATCGCTTCCGTTCCAATAGACTGTATCTCCGGTTGCCTGGCTGACAAAAAGAGATCCGAGCGATGCAAATTCATAGGATATGGAACAAAGAACCTTTTCATCTATCACCGTTCCAAAGGGCATGGAATCGCGGTTATAGATCTTTCCGTTCACCTGATCTATCGTAAAGACCACATCGGACAATCCTTTTATGGAGTCGTTCGATAATGAAAATGCAGAGATTTGCGCATTACCCAGATTCCAGTCGTCAATCGTCGTATCATCATTTTCCAGGCAAGAAGACATTAAAAAAGCCAATCCTACTATCAACAACCCGCAAAATTTAATCTTTCCCATCTATTATTTCTTTATTTTCGAGTGGACAAAAGTAACAACATTTTTTATATTAGTCTACACTTCCGGTATTTATTTATAATTTTTAGCGTACGATACCTTAATTTTACGAACTTAGCGATGCGTATAAATCGCTATCAATGAAGATTCATGACGATGCCGGGAAAAAGCGGGAACCTCCTTTACCCCCGACAAACGAACCTGGGAAATACATTGAAAAGCAGCAGCAGCCACCCCCTCTCCCAGCCTCACAGGGGCTGTTTCCACGATGATCTCATCCCAAAGATCCGCTTTCAAAAAAGAATGATGAAGCTGCGCGCCCCCTTCAACCAACAATGAATGGATGTTCCGTTTATACAAATCCGGCATTATAATATTTCTTAAAAAATGCACGGAATCATTAACCTGTTCGCTGTAAACCAATGTAGGACGCCGGCCGTCAAACAAATGCAGGTGATCCGGAATCCGTTGATGGCGGTCAATTGTAATACGCAACGGCGAACGGCCGGCCCAGTATCGCACCGTCAATGAAGGATTATCAAGAATTACCGTATTTGTTCCCACCATGATAGCCTGCACCTCCGAGCGCAGCTTATGAACCATAAGGCGCGTAACAGGGGTCGAAAGTAATACAGGCGTTTCCGAATGACTCTTTCGTATGCGATCCAGGAAGCCCTCCTTACTCTGCGCCCACTTCAGTATAACATAAGGGCGGTGTTTTTTATGCGCGGTCATAAAAAAACGATTTAACGCAAGCGCTTCATGTTCCATAACGCCCGTGACGACTTCTATTCCGGC
>DOZP01000123.1:7472-8778 GCA_003517945.1 Porphyromonadaceae bacterium
CCGTAACAACGGTGATACCCTTCGCCTATAATACGGTCCTTCCATACAATAACAGCGCCCACCATAGGATTTGGAGCCACATTGCCCTGACCGTTTTTCGCCAGTTCCAGACATCTGGACATATATTTTTCCGAAACATCCATAAAACTATCCTACAAAAATTATGTACCTTTGTGCAAAGATACGGACTCTATACAAACAAATATCCTAAAAATGAAAGATACAACGGCATATATCAAAAAGGAACTTACAGACATTTATTCTCCGGGAGAAATACGCAATTTCGTCCGGATTCTTTTTTCAACGATATGCGGACTATCATATAATCAGCAAATCTTATGCAAAGATAAAGAAATCCCCGGGAACGAAAAAAAGCGGATTTTCTCCATCACGGAAAGATTAAAAAAGCAGGAACCGATCCAATACATTCTGGGAGAAACGGAATTTTACAGCCTTCCGGTAAAAGTAAATCCTTCCGTTTTAATACCACGCCCCGAAACGGAAGAACTCGTTGATCTGATCATAAAATCGCCTTTTTTAAAAATGCGGCCGGAAAATCCGCCCGTAAAAATCCTGGACATCGGAACCGGAAGCGGATGTATTGCGATTACATTGGCTAAATATGTGCCGCATGCCGAAGTATCGGCTACGGATATTTCTGAGCCCGCATTGCAAACGGCGCGGATAAATGCCTCCCTGAATAAAACTGACATCCGGTTCTTTCGTTCGGATATACTGGACACAGAATCGACTATCGCATGTATGAACGATGATTTTGATATAATCATAAGCAACCCTCCCTATGTCAAAAACAGTGAAAGAGAAACCATATCGCCGAATGTTCTCCATTTTGAGCCTCACATCGCGCTATTCGTTCCGGATGAAGACCCGTTGTTATTTTACAGGACAATCGCCGATTTCGCTCAAAAAAAACTTGTAGCCGGAGGCTGTATCTGTTTTGAAATAAATCCGCAATGTGATAACCTTATAACCCGCATGCTGTCTGATAAAAAATTTACCGAAGTAGAAATAATTCGCGATCTGTCGGGAAAGAACAGATTCGCTTTTGCAAGAAAAATGAAAGCAGGATGAAAACAGAAGCCGAAACACTATCTAATTTGGCGAGATATTGTTCACAAGCGGAACGATGTGTCGATGATGTCAGAAAAAAAATAAAAGCGGCCGGATTGGCTGAAGATTCGACTAACAGAATCATAAGCAGGTTGATACAGGAAAAATTCATTGATGAACAACGCTTTTGCCGCAGCTTTGTCAATGATAAATTAAAATTCAATCATTGGGGGCG
>DOZP01000123.1:8804-9383 GCA_003517945.1 Porphyromonadaceae bacterium
GAGGCTATCAACGAAAGCGAATATACGTCCGTATTACACCATCTGCTCAAAAGTAAAAAGCAATCCGTGAAAGGACGTTCAACACAGGATACCTTTCAAAAATTATACCGTTTCGCTTCCTCCCGCGGATTTGAAAGCGCTCTTATCATTAAAACATTGAAAGACATACTTAACCATCATATGGAACATGAAGCATCTGCTGAATGATTTTACGAACCTGTTCTATCCGCATCTATGTATTTTATGCGAAAATCCGCTAATCGAAAACGAGCAACAGATATGTCTGAATTGTTTATATAACTTACCGAAGACTAATTATCACACAAATAAAGGGAACCCGGCAAGAGCGTTATTCGCCGGATTCCCGCAGGTTAATGAAGTAACGGCATTTTTATTTTTCGAAAAAGACGGGATCACACAAAAATTAATCCATTCATTCAAATATTACGACAACAAATCATTAGCCGAATATTTAGGACGGATAGCGGCAACCGAACTGAAAGAATATGGATTTTACGCATCTGTTGAAACGATTATCCCTATTCCCCTGCATCCTAAAAAGGAAAAGAAACGCGGATA
>DOZP01000123.1:9487-10131 GCA_003517945.1 Porphyromonadaceae bacterium
GAAAACATATTCAAATTAACAGATCCCGGAAAACTATCCGGAAAACATGTTCTTCTTATCGACGATGTGATAACAACAGGAGCTACCACATCGGCCTGTATCGAAACATTGTCCGAAATACCTGAAATAAAAATAAGCATATTTTCAATGTCGATTGCAAAAGAAAATTAAAAAAAAGTAATGCAAATTTACGCCTGATTTCGCGAAACAACATACAGAAGGCGCCCCGGAAGCAAAAATGAACAGGTTCATTTTGCACTTCTCCCGATTTGCACTATATTTGTCACATATTCAAATCTATTAAAAGAAACTACTATGTATTTAAGAAGAAAAAACTTCGGATTATGCAACTTTTTATGCGTTGCACTTGTATTATCATTTTTTACATCCTGTAAAGAAAAGCACAATATGCTTACGGAACAGGAAATAGCGGAAGGCTGGACATTACTCTTTGACGGAGAAACGATGAACGGTTGGAAAGATTACAACGGAACATCACTTACCGAACCATGGCACGTTGTAGACGGATGTATCCAGGCAAAGGGAGCAGGAAGTGACGCCAACGGGTATATCGTTACCGATAAAGAATTCGAAAACTTCGAATTATCATGGGATTGGAAACTATCCAAAGGAGGAAACAGCGG
>DOZP01000123.1:10255-10500 GCA_003517945.1 Porphyromonadaceae bacterium
GTAAATCCCGCAGGAGAATGGAATAATGCGAAGATCATATTCGACAACGGACATGTGGAACATTGGCTCAATGGCGTGAAAATCATCGAATTTGAAGCATGGACCGACGATTGGTTCAAACGCAAAAACAGCGGAAAATGGGCGCATGCTCCTGAATACGGACTGGCTCACAAAGGAGTGATCTGTTTACAGGATCACGGATCTCCGGCATCTTTCCGCAATATAAAAATCAAAGAACTGCCACG
>DOZP01000123.1:10521-11657 GCA_003517945.1 Porphyromonadaceae bacterium
GAAAAATGGTATGTCGAAGACGGACTTCTTATTTGCGAAAGCGGCCCGGATAAACAATACGGTTACCTTGCCACGCGCGAATATTACGATGATTTTGATCTTACGCTCGAATTTAAACAGGAGGCTGACGGTAACTCAGGCGTATTCATCCGTTCCTTTATCGAAAATGGCGTCAAAATCAATGGCTGGCAAGTTGAAGTAGCGCCTAAAGGACACGACACCGGAGGTGTATACGAATCATACGGCCGCGGATGGCTGGTTCGGATTCCCGACGAAAAAGAAGAGATCCTGAAAGAGGGCGAATGGAATACAATGCGCATAAAAATACAAGGCGACAATGTGACGACGTGGCTCAATGACCAGGAAATGATCAATTTCAATGATGCGAAAATCGGTGCAGGCAAAGGCCGGATAGCGCTTCAGATACACGACGGAGGCGGCATCCGGGTTTTATGGAGAAACCTGAAACTGAAAACGTTATAAACATCAGTCAATAACAATTCGCGAATAAACGGTTTTTTCGAATATCTTGTTGATAAAAATTACCCCGATTTTAAAGAATTTTCTTCAAAATCGGGGTAATTGCATTTTTTTGACGCTCAAGGCTTCTATCTATAGTTTCATCCGCAATGAAAATAAGCCGTTATCAGTTCCGTCATTTTCGACGGATCGGCAGTCACTTCTTCCCGTAAATTTTCGTCCCGGTAACTTTGCAGTCTATTAATAATGCCGTCAATCATAGCCGGACTGAAAATACCATATTGTTCGTAAACGGCGCGTTGTTGTTGCAATCGCTCCGCCGAAGCGGCGCAACTGTCCGGCAAATGCTCCAGGACATCTACTTTATCCCGGTTCGCCGCCAGGTGAATATTTATATCCACATAGGTTCTCCGGGCGAGCGCGAGCGCATCTTCCATCTCAAGTCCGTAGCGACACGCAACCGTTATACCGGCCAGCAACTGATAAACATCGGCAGACCCGTCGGCCGAACGTATTTCTACCGTTTGTTTCCGTGAAGTATCAACACGGTTGCCTGCTTCCAACGGATTTACCTGCCGGCACATATCCGCTCCCGCTGTCCATCCGAGCGGCACACGCACCAATACCGAACGGTTTCTGTCGCCCCAGCAAATATT
>DOZP01000123.1:11762-14760 GCA_003517945.1 Porphyromonadaceae bacterium
CCGTCTTTCATGATACGCATATGTATATGTAATCCCGAACCCGCCTTGCCCGTTGTGATCTTAGGGGCAAATGTTACATGTAAACCGTACTCGTAAGCCAGGTTGCGGATAATCCATTTGGCAATAACCAATTGATCGGCCGCATCTTCAACTGCGGTCGGAAGAAACTCAATTTCGTTTTGTTCGTAGATCTTTCCGTCGAGCGTAAAATTACCAACCTCCGAATGTCCGTATTTGATCAATCCGCCGGCCTGCGCAATCAAATGCATACAATGCGCACGAAACCGGCTGTGTTTGGCAAAAGGTCCCGATTCATGATATCCCCGTTGGTCGGTTGCCATAAATGTACCCTCTTCATCACCAATCACATAATATTCCAACTCGCCCATGGCTTCGAGCGTCATCCCCGTTACCTCCGTAAAAGCTCTATTCGCTTTATGCAACGTATATTCCGGCGAACTGCTCAATAACTCCCCGTCCTTATTGAAATAAGAACAAAGCAGGCAGAGGGTAGGTATTTCGGCAAACGGATCCACAAATGCCGTACGGAAACGGGGCACTACGTACAAATCACTGCTTCCGGCCTCAATAAAGGGAAACAGGCTCGAACCGTCTACCCGCTCGCCGCAAGTCAGAATCGTATCCAGATAAACGTTATCGCTTACGACAAAATTCAATGTCTTCAGCCTGCCGTCGTTGGCGGGATACATAAAATTTACCATTCGGATCTCCTTCTCTTCCACAAACGAGATAATATCCTGTTTGGTAAATTCGCACGAAGGTTTCTGCAAAAAAGCGGCTAATGAGTTTAATGGGTTCATAGTGTATATACTGTTTATTTATTTCGGGCACAAATATAAAAAATGCAAACGAAAATCTGTTAACCTTTTACTCCGGGTTATCTGTTTTTTGATTTTTTTTTAAATATTTCCGCTGATATATGGCTGTCACTACTCACTTTTGCCTCTTTTTGTATTTGTCACGTAACCGGGTATTGAACATTTACAATAAAATATTAAATTTGCGTTTTAAACTATCATACTATATTCCGCACAAAAAATTCTCAGACAACATATGAAAAAAGAAAAAAAACGCCATTATAACAGGTTTTTCCTGGACAAATTAGCCTATTCAGGCAGCTATAACACGCCGACTACAATCAGAAGCCGGACATTTAATGCAAAGGAATATCATGTATCTCAATCGAAGACTCCGGCAATACCGGCGCTTCCGGACGACGGACACCAGCTTTGGATACAAGTGTGCGGCCTGTCTGCTTTTGATGCGATGATCGCCATCGGAAAACGCTTTGAGATAAATCAAAGTGATTTACAGGATATACTTACGGCTGACCACATCACCAAAATATCCGTAACGGACAAAAGCCTTTTGCTGATTGTAAAAGATTTTTTCCCTAATGAAAAAGGCGATTTGAATATTGAACAGATCAGCCTTTTATTATACGAAAATTACGTGATATCATTTCAGGAAAGCAACAGACCCATCTTTGATTTGGTAAGTAAAGCCCTGGAAGCAAATACAAATAAAATAAGAGAAAAATCCATTGACTATTTATTCGGGATTTTGATCGACTCTGTGATAAATAACTATGTAGAAACGATAGGTGACATCGAACAATCATTGGAAGATATGGAAGAATGTTTGATTGACCCCGGAATGAAAGACAATAACGTAGGCCCGCAAATACTGACCGCCAGAAAAAATATCCAGCGAATGAGGCGCTCGATAATACCTCTGAAAGAACAACTACCACGCTTGATCCACCCGGATGATACAAACTTAATCAGAAAAGAAAATATAGCATATCTTGTTGATATAAACGACCATCTGCAACTGGCGATACAACTGCTGGAAGCTTCGCGCGAAGAAGCCAGCGCCGTATTCGACCTGAATATAGCCAACAATGACCTGAAAAGAAATGACATCATGAAACGACTGACTGTCGTGTCAACCATATTTATACCTCTTACATTTATCGTAGGAGTATGGGGTATGAATTTTAAATTTATGCCTGAAACCGAATGGAAATACGGATACCTGTTTGCATGGATTATCCTTTTTGTTACAGGATTAGCCACATGGTGGTATCTCATCAAACGCAAATGGTTCTGATTATTTTCACGACCGGTCAAACCCCATTATTCCGCCTGCCGGATAAAATTCGTAGCAATTCGTTCTTCGGGTTCGGGAAGCGGCCATGCGCCTGTCTTTATATTTTTAAGTAACCATGCCATATTCTTCCCTAACGTCCGCATGACTTGCAGACCTTCCGCATCTCCTGCCGCTTCGCCGGCCATAAGTCCGTGTACACTGTTCCAATATTGCGACGAGACAACAGGCATATTCGTGATTGTAAAATACTTATTCAGCCGGTCGAAAGTAGCGCTTGCCCCTCCACGCCGGCAAACCACGATTGCGGCTCCCGGTTTATAGCATAAAAAATCAGAACAGGAATAAAATACCCTGTCAAGAATAGCGCATAACGAACCATTCGGACCGGAATAATAGACAGGAGAACCGATAATCAGACCATCCGAATGTTGCAGCTTTTCACGGATTGTAAGATAAAGCTCATCCCTGAAAACACAATGCCCCGACTCCCTACATTCATTACATGCGATACAACCTTGTACCGCCTTAGTCCCAATATGTACAATATCCGAATCAATTCCATTATTTCTCAATGTTTCAGCCACTTCAGAAAGCGCTAAATTAGTATTTCCGTTTTTCCTCGGACTTCCGTTTATCAATAATACTTTCATTTTCTCTTTTTTTATTTTGTGCGAAGATATAATAAAAATCATAATAAACCGCAGAATAGTACGTTCTAAAGTCGGAACACTATACCCTGTTTGGTAACTTTTTTCAATCGAAAAAACAGATCAGAAATATTTTTTCTCAGAAATATACCTGCTAAGCCTGCTTACTATTAAAAAAAATGGTATGTTTGCCGTAAAAATAAAACTAAAAATCATGA
>DOZP01000123.1:14784-14974 GCA_003517945.1 Porphyromonadaceae bacterium
CAATGCCCAAAGCATCGGAAGTGCTTGTGAAAACCATTGCATGCGGCGTATGCCATACGGACGCAGCGGCGTTGCACTCCTTTATCCCCGTCACATTACCCATCATACTCGGACACGAAGGCGTAGGGATCGTAGAGGAAGTAGGAAGCGAAGTTACGACCTTACAAAAAGGAGACCGCGTCATCATGTC
>DOZP01000123.1:15173-15841 GCA_003517945.1 Porphyromonadaceae bacterium
GGTTGCGGCGTACAAACCGGCGCCGGGGCTGTCCTGAACCGCATCAAACCGAAAAAAGGAACGTCCATCGCCGTATTCGGATGCGGAGGCGTAGGCATGAGCGCCATTATGGCGGCAGCAATAGCCGGATGCGACATTATTATAGGAGTAGACGTCGTCCCCGCCCGGTTGAAACTGGCAAAAGAACTCGGCGCTACACACGTGATCAACAGCAACGAAACAGACCCCGTCGCAGAGATAAAGAAAATCACCGGAGGCGGAGCGCACAACAGCGTGGAATCATCCGGCATAGCGAATGTAACACTCCAGGCGCTCGGATGCCTGAGACGCGAAGGCATGGCTGTTCTGCTCAGCGTGACCGGCCCGGAAGAAATCAGCCTCCCGCTCGAAGCGCTCATCCTCAACCCCAGTGTAACCCTGACCGGGCTCAGCGAAGGTGCCTCCAATCCACAGACATTCATTCCCGAATTAGTTCAATACTACAAAGAAGGCCGCCTTCCCGTTGAAAGACTTGTGAAATTTTATGATTTCAAAGAGATTGAAAAAGCATTCGAAGATTCACACAAAGGAGTGACTATAAAGCCCATCCTGCGTTTTTAGAAAAAGGGAATATTATTCCGACGGAAATACATTTATATACAAAACCGGTTGCTACAAACAACCGGTTA
>DOZP01000258.1:0-643 GCA_003517945.1 Porphyromonadaceae bacterium
AAGTTTTTCTCCTCTTTTGATACGCCTTTACACATAACCGCCAATTATCCAACTACTTATAGTTTGCACAATTTATCAAAAGTCCCTCAAATGAACATAATGCGTTTCATTGCAGATACGAAACGATTCGTTGCCGGCTATGGATGTGCAAGTACATAAATTCCGATTCATCGCCATTTTATTTTTCAATGCCCATTCCAACGCATCGGAACGCACATTGACCACAGGTTGCATTTCCGAATCGAAACGATAAATAACCGTATTGTTGTGAATATGCTGTTTTACAGTACGTTTTATGCCGAGAAAATCCAATTTTTTGCGCATTCGTTTCAATATCGGATTTATCGGCTCGGAATTGATTTGTACCAAGTCAATGTCTTCACTGTAACGAATTTGAGGTTGCAAATACAATTTATGCAATGCCGTTCCACCTCTGAACGCTAAAGACGCTTTCTACAAATCGTCCGAATACATTTCAACAAGAGTGCGAGCAATCACTAAATCCTGTTCCACTTGTGCGTCTAATGTCCAAGGGGCAGCAGCTCTCCATTCTTCTATATATCTTTGTGCTATCATAAATCACTTTCAATTTCCATATTTTTAATTACTTTCCAACGATTGTCTGTTTCGCCTTTTTTCTCAT
>DOZP01000258.1:677-827 GCA_003517945.1 Porphyromonadaceae bacterium
TAATTTTTCCTCATTAATTTCAGTTTCCAATATATATCCCAATCGTTGTATGGCAGCTGTGTTAGGAAACTGCTTAGCAATTTTCAGAAGAATCGACGGT
This sequence comes from Porphyromonadaceae bacterium, assembly GCA_003517945.1. Taxonomy (GTDB): domain Bacteria; phylum Bacteroidota; class Bacteroidia; order Bacteroidales; family Tannerellaceae; genus Tannerella. Next base: position 778 of record DOZP01000258.1, read on the forward strand.
TTCATTTCTTCCGATAATTCCTGTAAAATAGTTGTAATTTGGTTTATCCC
>DOZP01000258.1:987-1783 GCA_003517945.1 Porphyromonadaceae bacterium
GCCGCACCATACAAAGCCGCCGCTGACAATAAACCCACATAATAAGGTTTGTCAAGCCACTTCATTAAATCGTCAATATACAAATAGGGTGGCAGAAAACCCTGTTTTGAATATTCGGGTGGGATAATCACGTAAAAACCTTGACGAATCAGAGCAATTTCGTTTTTTTGTTTCAGGCGATATAAAAGTTGATTCAATGCATTGAGAGATAAATTAAACTTGTCTTTCAATTCTTCTGCCGTAAAAGCATAACGCCCTTGCGATCTGACTTCAATCAAGTATTTATCTATATAATTGTATGTGTTTTGAGCTACGCTTTCCATTAGTTTCAAATTGCATTTTATTACGAAATTTGTAATGTTTTGCAAATGTACACTTTTTCTTGATAAAAAAGAATATTGAAGAAAAATATCCAAATAATTTACTCCTTCTTTATCTAATGCTGCAAAGCCGGGTCTTCCGCAATCCGCTTCAACTCATCCGCAACAATCTGTTTCACATCCAGTTTGATTTGGTTATAATTGTGTTCAATCTCCGCCTGCATCGTATCATTACCAAGAGGCATAAGCAGCAACTTGAATTAATTGATATGGAAGAGAAGTTGCGCTCCGGCCGTAAAAACAAACTCGTTTGTTTTGTACTTCTCCCGGCTTGCGTTATCTTTGTCCGGATTTTTACAAACCGACAAATACGTTGCTTTGCAACATATTAAAAAGAAATCTATGCGAATCGACATCTTAACCGTATTGCCGGAAATGATTGACGGGATGATACATTGTTCCATCCTTCAGCGTGC
>DOZP01000258.1:1879-5124 GCA_003517945.1 Porphyromonadaceae bacterium
CACTCAAAGCGGAACGCGAATACAACGAAATCATATACACGTCGCCTGATGGCGAACAGTTTGACCAACCGATGGCAAACAGGCTGTCCATGCTGGAAAATATAATCATCCTATGCGGACATTATAAAGGTATAGACTATCGTATCCGGGAACATCTGATTACTAAAGAAATCTCTATCGGCGATTACGTTCTCACGGGCGGAGAACTTGCGGCGGCTGTGATTGCGGACGCGATGGTAAGGCTTATTCCGGGCGCTATCGGGGATGAACAAAGCGCCTTATCCGACTCTTTCCAGGACGGCCTTCTCGCACCGCCGGTATATACCCGTCCGGCAACATATAAAGGCTGGAACGTACCGGAAATATTACTTTCCGGCCACGAGCTCAACATCCGGGAGTGGCGCCTGCAACAAGCACAGGAACGGACAGAGCGGTTACGCCCGGACCTCCTGAAAGAACAAATTCCGCAAACAAATAAAATACAATAAGATGGTAAAAAGAACAATCCTGTTGTCCGTTATATGTATATGGGTTATAACGGCATGCAAAGAAAAAGCAACGTATGAATTTCCGTTCCTGAATCCGGATTTAAGTACGGAAGAACGCGTCGAAGATCTGTTAGGAAGACTCACTATCGAAGAAAAAGTGAGCCAGATGATGAATCAAACACCGGCCATAGAGCGCCTGGGCATACCTGCATACGATTGGTGGAATGAAGCGCTGCACGGAGTCGCCCGTGCCGGACAGGCAACGGTTTTCCCGCAATCGATCGCTATGGCGGCTACATTCGACGAAGAAGCGATTTTTAAAACGTTCACGATGGTCAGCGACGAGGCACGCGCCAAATACCATCATTACCAGAAAATCAAGGAATACGACCGCTATAAAGGATTGACATTCTGGACACCCAATATAAATATTTTCCGTGACCCGCGCTGGGGACGCGGCATGGAAACGTATGGCGAAGATCCGTACCTGACATCGCGCCTGGGCCTGGCTGTTGTTAAAGGTTTACAGGGCGACGATCCGAAGTATTTAAAATCGCACGCATGCGCCAAACATTACGCCGTACACAGCGGGCCGGAATGGAACCGGCATGAATTCGACGTTACCGTCTCACCCCGCGATCTTTACCTGACCTATCTGCCGGCTTTTGAGGTGCTTGTAAAAGAAGGCAATGTACAGGAAGTCATGTGCGCATACAATCGTTACGAAGGGCAACCTTGTTGCGGCAGTAACAGATTGCTGGCAGACATTTTGCGCAACGACTGGGGATATGAAAATATTATCGTATCGGATTGCGGAGCGATTGACGATTTCTGGAAAAAAGACCCGAATACCCCCCGCCATGAGACGCACCCGGACCAGGAGTCCGCATCGGTCGACGCCGTACGCGCCGGAACGGATATTGAATGCGGAGCAAGCTACAAAGCGCTTTTAGACGCGGTAAAAAACGGAAAAATAAAAGAAGAAGAATTGAATATATCATTGCGGCGCCTGTTTAAAGGACGTTTTGAACTGGGCATGTTCGATCCGGACGACCGCGTTCCATACGCATCCATACCCTACAGTGTCGTGGAATCGCCCGGACACATCGCGCAGTCGCTCGAAATGGCCCGCAAAAGCATGGTATTGCTTAAAAACGGAACACCCGGCGGTCAAAAAATCCTGCCGCTGAATAAAACCATCCAAAAAATAGCCGTAGTCGGTCCCAATGCAAATGACTCCACCATGTTATGGGCCAACTACAACGGCTTTCCGACACATACGGTCACCATTCTGGAGGGAATACGGAACAAAATGCCGGATGCGGAAATCATTTACGAACCGGGATGTAACCATACGGATAACAGCATGTTCTACAACCTGGGGAATCACATTACCGCCGAGGGCAAGACAGGACTGCATGCCGAATTTTTCAACAACACCGAATTTGAAGGTGAAGCCGTTTACAAAGGAGTTGTACCGGAGATACATTATACGACAGGCGGAAACACACAGTTTGCGCCCAATGTCAACCTGACGAACTTCACAGCCCGGTTCACCGGAATATTCGAATCGCCCATATCCGGAGACGTCGTATTCAATCTGTCCGGAAACGACGGGTTCCGCTTATTTGTCGGGGAAGAAAAAGTGACGGAACTATGGACGAATGAATACGGTGGAAAAAAAAGTTATACGCTGAAAGCGGAAAAAGGGGAAAAATACCGGATAAAGATAGAATACCTGCAAAAAATCGGCAGTGCGGATCTGAATTTCGACATTGGTTTCTATAAACCGGTCGATCCGGCAGTGACGGCGGCAAAAGTAAAAGAGGCGGATGTTATTATTTTTGCGGGCGGTTTATCGCCCCGTCTCGAAGGAGAAGAAATGCCGGTATTCATAGACGGATTCAAAAAAGGAGACCGTACGGATATCGAACTTCCGAAAATACAGCGGGAAATGATGAAAGCGCTCAAGCAAACGGGCAAACCGGTTATTTTCGTGGTATGTACGGGAAGCGCCCTTGCCCTTACATGGGAAAAGGAAAACATAGACGCCATATTAAACGCATGGTATGGCGGACAGACAGGAGGTACGGCCGTTGCGGATATTTTATTCGGAGACTATAATCCTTCCGGAAAATTACCCGTTACTTTTTATAAATCCATCGCCCAAATCCCGGATTTCGAAAACTACGAGATGAAAGGGCGTACCTACCGCTATATGACGGAAGAACCGCTTTATCCGTTCGGATACGGATTGAGTTATACGACATTCGCATTTGAAGATGCCTCCTTGTCATCTTCCGAAATCGGAAAAGACCAAAGCATCACGTTGACTATCCCGGTCAAAAACACCGGCGATAAAGACGGAGATGAAATTGTGCAGGTATACGTGAAAAATCCGAACGACCCCGAAGGCCCGGTAAAAGAGTTGAAAGGGTTCTGCCGCATACATGTGAAAGCGGGCGATACGGCCAATGCGGTTATGACACTTGAGCCGAAGGCTTTTTACTCATTCAATGATACTAAGCAAATACTGGAAGTCCGCCCGGGCAAATACAATATTCTTTATGGTAACTCATCTGATGAAAAAGCGCTCAAAAGCATAGAGATCACGATAAAAGAATAAAGATTCTCTTATAACTCATTTTTTGCCGACATTTTGCTACTTTTGTTGCAAAAAGCAGAAGATGACGATGCCGCGGAAATAAAAACAAACCGGTTTGTTTTGTATTCCTCCCGGCTTATGTTACCTTTGCA
>DOZP01000258.1:5235-5579 GCA_003517945.1 Porphyromonadaceae bacterium
TTTCCCGGCCAGGGAGAAGCCAGTACTACGATGAACTACCTGCGTGAACGTAATTTAGACCGGTTGATATGCGACCTGAAACAACCCGTTTTAGGAATTTGTATCGGTATGCAACTGATGTGTAGCCACTCGGACGAAGGTGATACGGATTGTCTGGGTATCTTCAATGCGGAGGTCAAACGTTTCATTCCGCAGCGACACGAAGACAAAGTGCCGCATATAGGTTGGAATGCACTGGCTGACAGGAAGGGCGAACTATTCAAAAGGCTTCCGGAAAATCCTTATGTCTATTTTGTACACAGTTATTATGTATCCGTGACCGAAGAAACCGCTGCAACGAGTAA
>DOZP01000258.1:5601-6372 GCA_003517945.1 Porphyromonadaceae bacterium
CCCGAAAAAAGCGGACAGACAGGCGAATTGATTTTGAGTAATTTTATAAACTTATGACGTAGATGATAGAGCTTATACCTGCTATCGATATAATTGACGGAAAATGCGTACGCCTGACACAAGGCGATTACGCCTCTAAAAAGATTTATAACGGAAATCCGCCGGATGTGGCGAAATCGTTTGAAGACTGTGGCATCAAACGGCTGCATGTTGTAGATCTGGACGGCGCGCGCGAAGGCCGGATTATCAACTACCGCACGTTGGAACAGATTGCTGCCGGCACATCCCTGATCATTGATTTCGGCGGCGGACTGAAATCCGACAAAGATCTTGAGATTGCTTTTAACAGCGGAGCGCAGATGATCACCGGAGGAAGTATCGCCGTTAAATCGCCGGAGGTATTTTCCGAATGGATCAAACGTTTCGGAAACGATCGTATCATACTGGGCGCCGATGCGAAAGATGAAAAGATTGCAGTCGGCGGGTGGCAGGAAACAACAACGAACGAATTAATTCCGTTCATCGAAACTTATCAAAACAAAGGCATAACGAAAGTAATCTGTACGGATATCGGACGCGACGGTATGCTTCAGGGGCCATCGACGGCGCTGTACCGGAAAATCAGGGAAGCGCTGCCCGCCATATACCTGATAGCAAGCGGCGGCATCGGTTCGGTAAAAGATATCGAAGAATTGGATGAAGCAGGCATACCGGGTGTCATATTCGGCAAGGCCATTTATGAAGAAAAAATAACCCTTAAAGATTTGGAAA
>DOZP01000258.1:6384-12611 GCA_003517945.1 Porphyromonadaceae bacterium
TCTGAATTAATAAATTGAAATTATGTTAGCAAAACGCATTATACCTTGTCTGGATGTCAAAGACGGAATGACGGTGAAAGGAATTAACTTCGTCAATCTCCGCGAAGCGGGCGACCCCGTAGAGATGGGAGCGGAATATAGCCGCCAGGGAGCGGACGAACTTGTCTATCTGGATATTACAGCATCTCACGAAGGCAGGAAAACATTTACGGAACTTGTGCAAAAAGTAGCTGCCAACATAAATATCCCGTTCACCGTAGGGGGAGGTATCAACGAACTATCCGATATAGAAAGATTATTGAATGCCGGCGCCGACAAAATATCCGTCAATTCCGCTGCATTACGCCGTCCGGAACTGATAGACGAGATTGCCCGGAATTTCGGCAGTCAGGTCTGTGTGATTGCGATAGATGCCCGTCCGGAAGGCGACGAATGGATGTGCTACCTGAACGGAGGGCGTATACCCGCTGATAAGAATCTTTTTCAATGGGCTGTCGAAGCGGAAGACCGCGGAGCCGGAGAGATCTTATTTACGAGTATGGGCCATGACGGCGTAAAAAACGGATATCCGAATGACGCACTGTCCGTATTGGCCGACAAGCTCCATATACCGGTCATCGCTTCGGGAGGCGCCGGGAAGATGGAACATTTCCGGGATGTTTTTATCAAAGGAAAAGCAGACGCCGCATTGGCCGCAAGCGTTTTTCACTTTGGCGAAATAAAAATACCCGACCTGAAAGATTACCTCAGGAATGAAAACGTAAACGTCAGATAACTTTTACAAGCCGGTTGTTTGGTAAAAGCCTCTGCCCCAAAACGGCCGGCATGGCACGGTAAAAACAAAATACAGATAACTATGGAATTGGATTTCAGCAAAATGGACGGTTTAGTCCCTGTAATTGTTCAGGACGCACAGACAAATGTGGTGCTGATGCTGGGTTTTATGAACGAAGACGCATATCGGGTAACTGTCGAATCGGGAAAAGTTACGTTCTTTAGCCGTACGAAACAACGTCTCTGGACAAAAGGCGAAACAAGCGGAAATTTCCTGCATGTCGTAAAAATACTATCCGATTGTGATAACGATACACTTCTCATAAAGGCAAACCCGGTCGGGCCGGCATGCCATACCGGAGCGGAAACCTGTTTTGGCGAATCGAACAAGGAAGGCATATTTTTCTTACACTATCTGCAGGATTTCATAACCCGCAGGTTCATAGAAAAGCCGGAAGGATCTTATACGACATCCCTTTTTAACAAAGGCGTCAACCGGATGGCACAAAAAGTAGGAGAAGAAGCGGTTGAAACAGTCATTGAGGCTACGAACGGGACTGATGACAACTTTATTTACGAAGCGTCCGATCTGATCTATCACCTGATTGTCCTGCTGACCAGTAAAGGTTTCAGCATAGAGGATTTGGCAAAAGAACTTAAGAAAAGACATAAGGAATAAAAAATGGAAGGCGATTTACTGGTTCAACTGGAAAATATAGAAATTTGTCAGGAGGAAAACGTCGTATTACGTGATACATCGCTTACTTTACACAAAGGAGAATTTATCTACGTAATAGGCAAAGTAGGCTCCGGAAAAAGTAGTCTGCTGAAATCATTATACTGCGAAATCCCTATTCGTCAGGGGAATGCCTATGTTGCCGGATATGATTTGCGGAAAATAAAAAGACGGGAAATCCCTTACCTGAGACGTAAACTGGGCATCGTCTTCCAGGATTTTCAGTTGCTCATTGATCGCTCCGTTATTAAGAATCTTGAATTTGTATTAAAAGCGACCGGTTGGAAAAACCGGGGTGAAATCAACAAACGTATCGAAGAAGTGTTGGAACAGGTTGGAATGCCAACAAAAGGATATAAGATGCCGCATGAATTATCCGGAGGCGAGCAACAACGCGTCGCGATAGCGCGCGCTTTGCTCAACACGCCGGAAATTATACTGGCAGACGAACCGACCGGAAATTTAGATCCGGAAACAAGCGGACAGATTGTACAGTTATTGCACGATATACGCCATAAGGAAACGGCTGTTATCATGACGACGCACAATTACAATATCGTAAAGGCGTTTCCGGCACGTGTCGTAAAATGTGAAAATGACAAACTATATGATATTCAGGAAGGAGCTCCGCTCACTTACGAAGATACGGAATACGAATAGATAATATAGGAAACAAACTAAATTATATACTTATGAAAGTTTTAAAGTTCGGAGGAACCTCTGTAGGTTCGGCACAAAGAATGAGAGACGTCGCCCGGTTAATTTGTGACGGTAATCAAAAAATCGTGGTATTATCGGCCATGTCGGGTACAACCAACTCTTTAGTTGAAATTTCGGATTATTTGTATAAAAAAAACCATGACGGCGCCAACGAAGTCATTAACCGTTTAGCTGAAAAATATGCCGGCGTCATCCATGAGTTATACAGTACGCAGGAATATAAGGACAAAGCGAACGAACTTATTACGTGCTATTTAGACTATATCCGCTCTTTAGTAAAAGACCTCTTTACGTTGTTTGAAGAGCGCGTCATACTGGCACAGGGCGAATTGATGTCTACCGGCATGATGAACCTGTACATGAACGAAACAGGAGTCAAATCCGTTCTCCTTCCGGCGTTGGACTACATGCGTACCGACAAAAATTCGGAACCGGACCCTGTTTATATAAAAGAAAAACTGACTGATCTGCTTGAAAAAAATCCGGATGCGGATCTTTATATAACACAAGGATTTATCTGCCGTAACGCATACGGTGAAATTGATAACCTGCAACGTGGCGGAAGTGATTACACGGCATCTCTCGTCGGCGCAGCCATACAGGCCGGGGAAGTCCAGATATGGACTGATATCGACGGCATGCACAACAACGATCCGAGGGTGGTAGATCACACATCTCCCGTACGTCACCTGAATTTTGACGAAGCGGCGGAACTGGCCTATTTCGGGGCCAAGATACTTCACCCGACATGTATACTGCCGGCCAAGTTGAACAATATACCGGTCCGTCTGCTGAATACAATGCAACCGGACGCTCCGGGCACGACGATTTCCAACGAAATGGAAAAAGGCAAAATCAAAGCGGTTGCCGCAAAAGACAATATTATTTCCATCAAGATAAAAAGCGGCCGGATGCTGCTTGCAACAGGCTTCCTGCGCAAAGTTTTTGAAATATTCGAGACCTATCATACGCCGATTGACATGGTCACCACATCCGAAGTGGGCGTTTCCGTAACGATTGACAATCCGAAACATTTAGACGAGATTGTAAACAACCTGAAAAAGTACGGAACAGTGACGGTAGACAAAGAGATGGTCATCGTATGCGTGGTCGGAGACCTCGAATGGGATAATATCGGATTCGAAGCTAAAATCATATCCGCGCTGAAAGATATCCCGGTGCGTATGATTTCGTATGGGGGAAGCAATTATAACGTATCTTTATTGATAAAGTCTTCCGATAAAAAGCGCGCGCTTCAGGCCTTGAGCAAACATCTCTTTCATTAATATTCCGATTCAGCTAATCTAACATTGACTCACTATGATCAAAGGTACTTTCCCGACAGAAAAATTCAAACGCCTGCAGACGCCGTTTTACTATTACGACATGGCATTGCTACAGGACACCCTGAATATCATTAAAGCGGAAATCGACAAATACGGCTATCACCAGCATTATGCGATAAAAGCAAATGCGAATCCGAAGATACTCGCGCTCATCGCAAAGAACGGATTCGGAGCGGATTGTGTAAGCGGAGGAGAAATACAGGCGGCTTTGGATGCCGGATTTCCGGCCTCTAAAATAGTGTTTGCCGGCGTAGGGAAAGCCGATTGGGAAATAAACCTCGGACTGGATAACGATATTGCCTGTTTCAATGTGGAATCGCTGGCCGAACTGGAAGTAATCAATACATTGGCCGGGGCAAAAGATAAAATCGCGACAGTAGCCTTGCGCGTAAATCCGAATGTAGATGCACATACACATGCAAAAATCACAACCGGATTGCAGGAAAACAAATTCGGCATAAACCTCGGCCTGCTGAACGGGGTAATGGACGAATTGCTCAAAATGAGTCATGTCCGTTTTTCGGGACTTCATTTCCATATCGGTTCGCAGATAACCGATCTTTCGGCATTCCGTAATTTGTGTATACGCGCCAACGAATTGCAGGACGAACTCGAAGCCCGCGACCTCGAAATTGAGAATCTCAATTTCGGCGGCGGATTGGGTATTGATTATTATCATCCGAATCACCTGTCTATACCCGAATTTGAAAACTACTTTGCCGTATTCCATAAGTTAGTCAAACAGCGTGAAGGACAACAGATACATTTCGAACTCGGTCGTTCCGTTGTCGGGCAATGCGGTTCTCTTATCACGAAAGTGCTGTACGTAAAGAAAGGAGAAGTGAAGCAATTCGCGATCCTTGATGCAGGCTTTACCGATCTGATACGTCCCGCTATGTACGATGCCTACCATCATCCGGAAAACATCACAAGCAACGAGCCGTATGAAACGTACGATCTCGTAGGCCCGATATGCGAATCGTCGGATGTTTTCAATAAGGATATCGACGTGAACAGCGTACGCCGCAACGATTTGGTTGCATTTCGTTCGGCAGGAGCCTATAGCGAAATCATGGCTTCGCAATACAATTGCCGCGCACTGCCGGAAAGCTATTTCTCCAACGAATTATAAAAATGCGAAAAAACACGATCCGGCCGCCTCATCAAAAAAAAGAGGAAGCGAAAAGCAGAAAAAGTATTGTAAAAGAAAACAATACGCTCCTGCCCTATCTGCTCGAATGGCTCAACCGGCAAAGCAAAACATCCGTCAAAGGCTTGCTGAGCCGCGGACAGGTATGGGTCAACGGAACACCCTCTACACATTTCAATACTCCGTTGAGTCCGGGAGACGAAGTTTCGATCAGCTATAAGAAAGTGCCCGTTCCCTTTAATCATCCGCAACTGAAAATCGTGTGGGAAGATGACGAACTGATCGTCGTGGATAAAAAGGAAGGGTTGCTGTCTGTCTCGGATTCCCCTTCGCAAGAACGTACGGCCTACTTTCTACTGTCCCAACATGTGAAAAAGACAGACCCGCGAAACAAAATATTCATACTGCACCGTTTAGACAAAGGAACGTCCGGCCTGATGATGTTTGCGCGCAACAGAAATATACAGGAATACCTGCGTGCAAACTGGCACAAGATGATAACCCGGCGCTCTTATGTTGCCGTAATAGAAGGAGTTCCCGAAAAAAATGAAGATACGATCGTAACCTATCTTGCAGAAAACAGCCGGATGAAAGTATACTGTACCGACCCGCAACACGGCAAACAAGCGGTTTCACACTATCGCGTACTGAAAAGTAATGCAACCTGTTCGCTGATAGAGCTCGAACTCGAAACGGGACGTAAAAATCAGATACGCGCCCAGATGGAGTATATCGGACATCCGGTTGCCGGCGATCCGAAATACGGAGCGCAAACCGACCCTGCCGGACGACTTATGCTGCACGCCAGGCGCTTGTTTTTCATACATCCGGCCACAGGCGAAGAAATGCGTTTTGAAACGCCGGTGCCGAAACAGTTCAACGAACCGGTAAAAGATTAAATCCGCTAAAACGGCTATTAACGAAAGAAAGGCGCCAAACAAAGGAATAACAATATGAATAAGTTTGTAAATGCAGCGTTCACAAGCGTAATCCTGTTTTTTGTGTGTCTGTCGTGTACGCAAAAAAAAGTGTATTACGAAGAAACGGGTAGTGTTTTCCATACCCAATACCAGATCAAATATGAAGCGTCCGGATATCTTACCGATAAAATCGACGCCGAACTACAGGCGTTTAATCTATCCCTGAACCCTTTCAACCCCAATTCCATTATTTCGAAAGTGAACCGTAACGAGGAGGTGGAAGTAGACGACTGGTTTGTTACGGTGTTCAACAAAGCGATGGAAGTTTCGGAAAATTCGGACGGTTTTTTCGATGCAACGGCTGCTCCCCTCATTAATTTGTGGGGATTCGGATTTGAAAAAAGCGACAGTGTGTCGCAGGAAAAAATAGACAGCATCCGGCGCTTTGTCGGATATCACAACATACGCCTGGAAAATAAACGAATCATCAAAGAAGATCCCCGCGTAATACTCAACTTTTCGGCTATAGCCAAAGGATTTGCTTCGGATGTGATTGCCGCCTTGCTTGAACGGGAAGGCGT
>DOZP01000258.1:12749-17525 GCA_003517945.1 Porphyromonadaceae bacterium
TCCGGCAATTACCGGAATTTTTATGTGAAAGACGGTAAAAAATATGCACATACCATCAACCCTAAAACCGGCTATCCTTCCGAACAATCCATCTTAAGCGCCACGGTCATTGCGCCGGACTGCATGACTGCCGATGCATACGCCACCGCATTTATGGCCATGGGTATCGAGACAGCCTGCAAAATGGCGGAAAAAATACCGGAAATAGCATACTATCTGATTTATTCCGACAGTATAACGGGGCAACACAAAGAAATATATTCCGACGGAATAAAAGCTATGTTGATAAAATATAACCCGGCCAAAGGCAATTAAATTTCACCCAAAAACAGGTACAAAAAACGAACGCCCGCAGACGGTATAAATTTTATGTACATACGATGAGAATTTTTCTTAACCTGATATTCATTCCGGTCATACTGCTATCCAATGATAGTACACTATCTGCCGGTTACAATTTTCACTTCTCGCATCTCGGCGTTGAGCACGGGCTTTCACAGAGTACGGTCTTCAATATATTTCAGGATTCCGACGGCTATCTTTGGTTTGGCACGCAAAACGGGGTAAACAAATACGACGGATATGAATTCAAGGCCTACAAAAATGAAGTGAACAATCCGGAATCGCTCAGCGACGGCTATATAAACGCCATCCATGAAGATAAGAATAAAAACATCTGGATAGGAACAAGAAACGGGCTAAACTGCATGGATTATGCTACCGGGAAAATTACACGCTTTTATCCTCAAACGATTGATTCGTCAAGTATTTCCAACGAAATCACATCGATCATCAAACACCCCGACGGCAATCTATACGCCTTCACCGGCAACAACAATGTGTTCGTATGTAATACCGGAAAATCCGTCAGACTATTCAAAAACCTGCCGGATATTGCATCTTCCATCCTTTTAGTCAGGCAAGATACCAACAATGATATATATATATGTACGTCAAACAGCATGTATATCTATTCCGAAAACTGGGAATTGAAACGAAAATACTCCTCCGCCGACAAGGGCTTCCCTAAAGGCCGGATCACCGATCTCTTGCCTGATGCGGACAAAATCTGGATAGGAACATCTGAAAACGGGATTTTTCTATTCAATAAAGAAAAGCAAACTTTCACACTATATGACAAGACAAATACCCAATTAAGTAACAATTCCATAAGGGTGTTTCTACCTTATGATAATGATTTGATTCTGATCGGCACTTTCGGAGGGCTAAATATCCTGAACAAAAAGGACAACAGCATCTCTCCCGCTAACCTCAATTCGGAAAGGTACGGGGGATTAGGCCATTTTTCCATTCACAGCATGTTAATCGATAAAGACCAGACTTTATGGATCGGAACTTATGCCGCCGGGATTAGTTATTTCAGCCCTTACTATAAAACTATTTCATTCATATCATCAGACGAATATTCCGGAACTATCGGTAAAGGACAGGAGGATAAATACGGCAATCTGTGGTTTGCAACCGAAGGCGGCGGATTACTATACTACAACCCCGGGACAAAAGAACAGAAACTCTATCCGCTAAAACCTTTAACAATCGGCAACCACGAAATCAATATATTCAAATCCATCCTGATCGAAGACGATATCATCTATTGCTCCACGCACCTCGGCACGGTCTACACGTTTTCCATTCATCAGAAAAAATATGATCTTTCGTATAGTTTCACGGGGTATGACATCCCAACCCTGTTGATTGACAGCAGAAAACGATTATGGATACCGACCAGCGGCTCCCTTCATTTAGTCATTGCCGAACAGGGCCAAACAGAAAGCGCCGTATATTACGTCAACAAAACAAAGCACAACTTCCGGATGATAACGGCAATCATGGAACAACGTCCCGGCATTTTTGTCTTGGGTTCTTACTACGGGCAAATCTACTTATACGATACAAACAACCACACCACCGTAAATATCCATGAAAAAATACCAACAGAGAAATATGAAGAGATAGGAACTGTTTCCTCCATTGTGAAAGATTCTTCGCATATCTGGATTTCCACTACAAGAACGGGACTGTTCAAATTCGACAATAACCTGAATTTAGTCAAGCATTACGGTCCGGACGATGGGATTTCAGACAGCTATATAAGCTCTGTCGTAATAGACAAACATCATAATATCTGGATAATGACCGGGAATGAAATATTCCGGTTAGACAAAAACGAAGACAAGCTGTACAGCATAAACACAACGGGATCTCTTTTGCAGGAATTCTCCATTTATGCCGGCTTCACCACATCCGACGGTTCTATTTATCTCCCCGGCAACAAGGGAATTGTATCTTTTAATCCGCAAAGCCTCAAAACAAATCCGACAATTCCCCCCGTTTACATCACATCATTAATCGCGAATAACAACGAAGACATCACGCATACGATCCAAAGCGACTACGATAAAGACAATAACCGAAAGAATTATTCGGTGGTATTAAATTCAAACCAGAGCAACATTGCGATCAAATACACTGCGCTGAACTATATCCATGCCAACGGAAATAAATACATGTTCAGGATGGACAATGTAGACAACGGATGGAATAACGTGGAAAACCGAAGAGAAGCCTATTATAATTTACTTCCGGGAAGTTACACCTTTCATCTGAGAGCATCGAACAACGACAACGTCTGGAATCCGGAAGAAACTACCCTGACGATTCGCGTAAAGCCTCCTTTTTACAAAACAGGATGGGCCTATACATTCTACATACTTATCGTCCTGAGCGCGATTCTTCTTGTGCTAAGATACCGGCACAACAAACGGAAACTGGAACAGGAAATCCGGTATAAACAGATTGAACAGGATAAGCTGAAAGAACTCCATGAAGAACGAACGCGAATGTATGCCAATTTTTCGCATGAACTGAAAACACCCCTGACACTCATCATGAACCCGCTGAAAGAACTGACGCAAAAGCCGTCTTTCTCGCCGGAAGTGAAGCATTCTTTGCAAAAAATGAAGAAAAATACAGGCAGGATGTTATCCCTGGTTGATAACCTGATGGATGTTCAGAAGTACGAAGCCGGCAAAAGCGTCCTGAACAAAAAACAGTTCAACTTCTCCGCTTTTATGGACGAGATTTACAAATCATTCGAAGACTTAGCCAAAAGCCGCGGGATCGCTTTTCAGATAAGAAAAGAATTGCCCTCCGTCTATAACGTATGTTTTGATGAGGCTGAAATGGAAAAAGTTTTTTTCAACCTGCTTTCCAACGCGTTCAAATTCACGCCTGTCAACGGCAGCGTCATCATCACGATACAAAACGCGGAGCAAAACGGAGACAAATACCTTTCCGTACAAATTACCGATACGGGCAAAGGATTTTCCGAAGAGGAAGCAAAGGTCATTTTCGAACCGTTCTATAAGTTCGGAGAAGATTTACATCAACAGATGTCCGGAACCGGTATCGGCTTGAGCTTAGCCCGGTCGATTGTAGTCCGGCACAATGGATTTATTGAAGCGGAAAGCAAAACAGGCGCCGGCTCGACATTCACNNCTGCTGCCCGACACAGCGGTTCAGCCGGAAGCGGAGATTCGGCAAACACATGCAGAGAAACCCTCAGAAAACATACGGGAAGCGCACGGCCTGGTGGAGCTGCTGAATAATAAAGAAAAGAAAAACGTATTGCTGGTAGAAAACGACCGCGAGATTCTGCTCTATTTGAACGAACAACTCTCTGCCGAATACGCAGTAGTAAAGGCGGAAAACGGAAAAGAGGCGTTGGCCGTCATAAACCAAAACGCGCCCGACATTGTCGTCTGTGATATTTTGATGCCCTTCATGACCGGCATCGAATTATGCCGCAAAATAAAAAATCATCCTCACCTTTACCATATTCCCGTCATCCTACTAACAGGAAAATCCGACGAAATATATAAAAAGGAAGGTTTCGACGCCGGCGCGGATGATTATATCACCAAACCTTTCGACATCGCCCTGCTGAAAGTGCGCATCAGAAATCTGGTGGAAAACCGGGAGAAAATAAAGTCCACGCTTGGCAACACGCATCTGTTGGAAAATCTCGGAATCGACAAATCGCATCATAAAAATAAGTTTTTGGAAAAATACATTGAATTCGTAAAAACCAATATATCCAATCAGGAATTAGACGTTTCCGATATGTATCAGAGCCTGGGCATGAGTCGCGCAAACTTCTACCGGAAAGTAAAAGAAGTCACTCACCTGTCTCCTACCGACCTGATCAGAAACATCCGCTTAGATGCCGCCGCCAAACTATTAGTCGAGTCCGACAAAAACATTTCCGAAATCGCCCAGCTCACCGGCTTTTCAAGCCGCACCTATTTTGCCCGCAGCTTCAAAGCCGAATTCGGCATTTCTCCCTCCGAATACCAGAAGAATAACAAAAAAGCGCAGCTTTCTATTAAGCAATATTCATAGCGCATTTCAGAAACAAAATATCGTTCTTTTTTTGGTAGTTTTAAATACAACCACTACATTTGTGCAAAATAGAAATCACATTTATGATATGCAAGATTTGATCGGCAGAAATATAGAAACGTTTGTAACAGAGAATCTAAGCGTATTTCCTGCGGTTGCCATTTTAGGCCCAAGGCAATGCGGAAAGTCCACTTTGGTGAAAATGCTCTATCAGAATTCGGATGCTTATCTATATTTAGACCTTCAGAATTTGGATGACTTGAATAAGTTGAGAGAACCTATGTTATTCTTCCAAGCTAATCAGGATGTGACAATTTGTTTGGATGAGATTCAGTTAGTACCGGAACTTTTTTC
>DOZP01000124.1:0-1932 GCA_003517945.1 Porphyromonadaceae bacterium
ACCCGTAGTACCGGAGATTTCGGGGCCATGTTCAATATGCCGATAGCGGCAGGAAACCTGTTTATCGGCACCTTTAGTACCGACCTGACCAACCCGCTCAAATCAACGAAATTCGGACTTCCTTTTTATTACGTCCCCTCCTCCTTCTCCGGATACTACAAATACAAGGCGGGCGATACGTATTATGAAAACGGGAATGTGGCGGAAGGCCAGAAAGACATCTGTCATTTCTATGCCGTTCTGTACGAAACGGATGAAACGGTAAGCACGCTTGACGGTACCAATGTTCTGACACACCCCAATATCATTTCGGCGGCGATCATCGAAAATCAAACGGAAACGGACGAATGGACCCGTTTTGATTTACCCTTCGTATATCGTCCCGGAAAAAGCATTGATCCCGAAAAACTGAAAAACGGGAAATATAACCTGGCGGTGGTATTTACTTCAAGTATCAACGGAGGAACGTTCAAAGGAGCGCCAGGAAGTATGCTATACATCGACGAAGTTGAAATCACGCTCGATTCCGAAACCAATTATAACCCGATAACCGATTAAATACAAACAAGTGAAAGCAACAAAATATCTATGCACCGCGCTTTTTTTCATCCTGAGTCTTCCGATAGCAAAAGCGCAGGCGGAACGCAATAAAAGTCTTTTGCAATCCATCACACTCGGCTGGGAGATCGAAATAAAGGCGGGATTCAGAATCGGCGGAACGGCGCCCATTCCGTTACCGGAAGAAATAAGGGAAATAAAAGGATATAATCCGACCCTGAGCGTCCCGCTCGAAGCAAACATCACCAAATGGTTCGGAGAAGGCCGTACATGGGGCCTGACCACCGGCCTGAAACTGGAAAACAAGAACATGACCACCAAGGCGCGCGTCAAAAATTACAGTACCGAAATCATCGGAGATGGCGGAGAGACCGTTCGCGGACGCTGGACCGGCAACGTCGAAACCAAAGTCCGTAATACCTACATCACCCTGCCCGTATTGGCAGCTTTCCGGCTGAACAAACGATGGACACTACGGGCAGGCCCCTATGCTTCCGTCCTTACGGAAGGCGAATTCTCCGGACATGTTTACGACGGCTACCTGAGAGAAAACGACCCGACCGGCTCTAAAATTGAGTTTACGGACGGAAGAATCGCCGTCTACGATTTTTCCGACGAACTCCGGCATTTTGCCTATGGCATTCAGGCCGGAGTTTCCTGGCGTGCATTCAAGCACCTGAATGTCCATGCGGATGTATCCTGGGGATTGAATGACATATTCAAAAGCGACTTCCATACCATCACATTTGCGATGTATCCTATCTACGCCGATTTTGGCATAGGCTATGTATTTTAATCCGCGATACCGGAAAAAATAAAAAAAACACTACCTTTGTATCTGATTTTAAAACAAAATTTTATGCGAATCTCAAAAAACAAATTTGTTTCGGTCACTTACGACCTGAACGTAGGTAATGAAAATGAACAGGAACTGATGGAACGTGCTACAAAAGAACGTCCGTTACAATTTATATATGGCACCGGCAACATGCTGCCGGCATTCGAAGAAAATATCAGAGAGCTCGAACCGGGTGCAAAATTCGACTTTACCATCATTCCGGAAGATGCCTATGGGGAATACGCAGAAGACCACGTCGTAGAATTACCAAAACATATTTTTGAAGTAAACGGCAAGTTCGACGATGAATACATCAGGGAAGGCGTCACGCTGCCGATGATGAATTCGGAGGGTGAACGCATGAACGGCTCCGTGCTTGAAGTGAAAGAAGAGGTGATCGTGATGGACTTCAACCACCCGTTAGCCGGAGAAACACTACATTTCAGCGGAGAAGTATTGGATGTGCACGAACCTACGGAAGAAGAAATTGCGGCAATGAACAGCGCGATGGCCGGCGGTTGCGGTTGTGGGGAATG
>DOZP01000124.1:1970-3853 GCA_003517945.1 Porphyromonadaceae bacterium
CGGAAAACAG
Source organism: Porphyromonadaceae bacterium (assembly GCA_003517945.1). Taxonomy (GTDB): domain Bacteria; phylum Bacteroidota; class Bacteroidia; order Bacteroidales; family Tannerellaceae; genus Tannerella. The sequence goes on from DOZP01000124.1 coordinate 1,981, forward strand.
ACCGGTTATTATACCATCAGTTATACATAATTTCCAATAAAAAGGTTTTGAATACTTTCGGAAACATATTCAGACTGACCTCATTCGGCGAATCGCACGGGTCAGCCATAGGAGGCGTGATTGACGGCTGTCCGGCCGGGATACGGATTGATATGGATTTTATCCGGTACGAAATGAACCGGCGCAGGCCGGGACAATCGTCGTTGACCACGCCCCGGAAAGAAGCGGATAACGTTGAGTTCTTATCAGGTATCTATGAAGGCAAAACAACGGGAACCCCGATAGGTTTCATTGTACGGAACGAAAATCAGCGCTCCGGCGATTACAATGACCTGAAGCAGGTTTACCGCCCTTCACACGCCGATTATACCTACCAGATGAAATACGGAATACGCGATCCGCACGGAGGCGGACGCAGTTCGGCGCGCGAAACAATCGCGCGATGCGTAGCCGGCGCAATCGCCAAACTGATCCTGAAAAAAAATAACATACGGATAAGCGCATACACCTCGCAGGTCGGAAACATTCGATTGGAAGGCTCCTATCAAGATTATGATCTGAGCCGGACGGAAACAAATGCGGTGCGTTGTCCGGATAAACAAAAAGCGTCCGAAATGGAAGCCCTCATCAAAGAAGTAAAAGCGCAGGGCGACTCTGTCGGAGGCATCATAACGGGCGTCATAACAGGCGTTCCGCCGGGAATCGGAGAACCTGTTTTCGGCAAACTTCACGCCGCCCTGGGAAGCGCCATGTTAAGCATCAATGCGGTGAAAGGCTTCGAGTACGGAGACGGATTTGACGCTCCCCTCTATCGCGGATCGGAACATAACGATGCATTCTTCAATGATAACGGACAGATAAGCACCCGCACCAACCATTCGGGAGGCATACAAGGCGGCATTTCCAACGGACAGGATATCTATTTCCGCGTAGCTTTCAAACCGGTAGCCACCTTATTGCGCGAACAGCACACTGTCGACGAAGATGGCCATGAAACGATCCTGAAAGCAAAAGGACGCCACGACCCTTGTGTTATTCCCCGTGCCGTCCCCATTGTGGAAGCGATGGCCGCCATAACGATCCTCGACTATTTATTACTTGCCGGCACATTCCCGGTTATTCATGATGATAAGGTTCTCCCCGAATGATGGTCATAGCGCGATAAAGTTGTTCGGCAAATACCGGACGGATCATCTGGTGGGAAAAAGTCATCTTGCTGACGGCGATCCGCTCGCTTGCTTTCGCATACACATCATCGCTGAAACCGTAAGCCCCCCCGATCACAAAAACAAGCCGCTTGGCAACCGTCTGCATTTTTTTCTCCATGTACAAGGCAAACTGACCGGAAGTAAATTCTTTTCCGCGCTCATCCAACAACACACAACAATCACCCGCCTGTAAATATTTCAATATCAATTCTCCTTCGCGTATCCTCTGCTGTGCCTCCGTCATGTTTTTCACATTTTTCAGATCCGGAATCACCTCCACATCAAAAGGAATGTAATGCTTCAGACGTCCCGTATAATCAGCCAGCGCCTCATTCCACCACCGGGCATCCGTCTTCCCCGTAACGAGCAAAACTACTTTCATCTTTTACCGTTTTGGACATAAATATATGAACAAAGATAGACCGCATCCCGGTAAAGACAAAATAAAATGGGCCTAAATTTGTCATTACATTCAAATTGTACTATCTTTACTTCGTGAAACAAAATAAGGAGGACATATCTATGAAAAAAATCTTTTTTGCTATCACATTCATACTCTCCGTTTTGAGTATCCGGGCGGCAGACATAACGCCTGTTTCCGATGCAATAAAAGCCGGCAATGCAGACTTGCTGAAAGACAAAATGAGCGAGGAAGTAGACATCTC
>DOZP01000124.1:3919-4871 GCA_003517945.1 Porphyromonadaceae bacterium
GATAAAAACGAATCCGGCTTCTTCGTCGGTAAATTGGCGACAGACAAAGGCGATTTCCGTGTCAATATTACATACACGACAAAAGACGGTAAAATATTGCTCCAGATCATACGAATAGAATAAAAACATATTGAGCGTAGCACACGTTCAATCCGATTAAAAACAACTGACAAAATCAAACAAAAATAAAGCCGATGATAAACAAAGTAAAAACTCCGGATGAACTAATAAATGAATTGATAACCCTTGCGTTTGCGGAAGATATCGGAGACGGCGATCATACCACGCTTTGTTGCATCCCCCCGGATGCGATGGGAAAAAGCCGCCTGATCATAAAAGAAGACGGCATACTGGCAGGTGTGGAAATGGCCCGGCGGATCTTTCATTTTTTCGACCCGTCCATGCGGATGGAAGTTTTTATCAACGACGGCGCCGAAGTAAAAAAAGGAGAGATCGCTTTTACGATCGAGGGAAAAGTACAATCCATACTGCAAACGGAAAGACTTGTGCTCAACATGATGCAACGGATGAGCGGCATTGCCACAACCACCAACCGCTACGTAAAAGAACTTGAAGGCACCCGGACACACATTTTAGACACCCGCAAAACAACGCCGGGCATGCGCATGTTGGAAAAAGAAGCCGTACGTATCGGAGGCGGTGTAAACCACCGTATCGGCCTGTTCGATATGATTTTATTGAAAGACAACCATGTGGACTTTGCCGGCGGAATCGAACAAGCCATTACGCGGGCGCACCATTACCTGAAAGAGAAAGGGAAAAATCTTAAAATAGAAATTGAAGTCCGTAATCTTGACGAATTAGACGAAGTGCTGCATATCGGAAAAGTAGATTGCATCATGCTGGATAACTTCAACATAGACAACACGCGTGAAGCCGTAAAACGGATTGCAGGAAAATACAAAATAGAATCGTCGGGCGGTATTACATT
>DOZP01000121.1 GCA_003517945.1 Porphyromonadaceae bacterium
AACAATACAAAACTGAAAAAAAAATGACTTTGCAAATTTTTTCTGCGACATAATCGTTATTTATGCTGTAAAACATAAGACAGCCGCCCCTTATTGAGGGCGGCTTGGCCATAAATAACAAATAATTACGAACAACTGCCCATCGTGCCTTATTGTTAATCGATCAGTTTATCCATATCCAATTTATAACGGACAAAATAATGTTCAAAACTCACCGGATCGGATGCAAACCCATAAAGATATTTATTTTCCTCATCCACAGCATAAAAACTGACGGCTTTTTCTAATTCGAATTTTATAATCGGTTCTCCGATCCAATTAAATACTTGTATCTCATTGGTATCACCCAAAGCAAATCCATTTTTTTCCTTTGCATTTTCCACATCTCCATCCATCATTTTGAGATCCCCCAAATAGATATACTCCGAGGTCACTACCGGATGGTAACCCCATTTATTTGTATTTTCTCTTCTGATCCCGTTTCCTGCAGCAGAATATCGGGGTAACTCGTTATAAATGGGGATCTCTTCTACTATGTGCTCGTTTTCCATACGATAAATCGTAACAATCTGACCGTAAGTTGAGCTATATAAAAATTGATCGTGATAGGGTCTTTTACCAAACCTTCCATTATAAATATGGATTGCTTTGTCTCTCCATGTTGCCTGAACGTCATCTTCTGGAAATCGAATCTCCAAATCTTTCATTTGTCCGCTTGGCAAATCCAACAAAGCAAACATTTTATCGTTGTTTGCGTCACCTTTCTGTATTAATAATGTAACAGAATCAAGAGGAAGAATGTTTATGGCTGAGAAAAGTTCCTGATTTTCATATACGGTCCAACGATTCGGTGAAGAGAGGTCTTTTATTTCTTCCGATGGAATCAGGAATATTTTTCCATGTGGGTTATAACTGCAAATAGCATACAGATTATTTTCCTGTATCCAATATCCCCTGCCCGCCGTTACTTCATGGGGGCCTCGGCCACTGTTTACGAAAGATCCTGTTTTTTTGAGAGAATCATTCTCCTGAATTTGGAAAACGGCAAATAATTGGGGATTACTTCTTTCGCTCAATACAATGATATCTTTATGAATATTGAAATTCTCGGCACGCAAAATCAAAGAATCAGGAAAAAGCGTGGTTGCAGAGAGCGATTTTGTACCGTATTGCCACGATTTTTCCGTGCCGTTGGTACCTACGCCACATCCGCAACAGAAAAAAAGGCAGAAAACGACCATACATGTAAAAAACAGATACTTCTTCATCGTTTTAAGAAAATAGAAACTAAAGCAGCGTAAGAATATAATCATATTCCTGCAAGTCTTTGATAGAAATAATGTTAAAACAAAAAATAAGGCCATCTCCTGTTTTGAGATAGCCTCAAAAAGATTGTTTTTTATTCTTGCTTAGTAAAAAAGCCAGGTACTGTCATTGTGCCCGTACGGCCATTGTGTTCTATCGGAATTGAACAAAAACAAATAGAACAGTCATTACCGCAATGATTATTAAGATCGAGAGTCTCTCCCTGCGCGATGGCCTCGACATTCCTTAGGATCAGTGCTTCCTGAGCGGTCATTGGGCGGCTGGCAAAGAATCCCGCGGTTCCGGCAGCGAGCAACAGCAGCGCTCCTGCAAAGATAATCAGTTTTTTCATTGTGTTTGGTTTTTTAAGTTATAAAATCAGAAATTATTAAACAACAATGCAAAACTGAAAAAAAAAAAAATGACTTTGCAAAATGTTTCTGCAATAAAATCATTATTTATGCTGTAAAACATAAAAGCCGCCCCGAAGGGCGGCTGGGGTGCTTTGGCGGCTTACAACTGCAGGGCGGCCGGGATGAGGGGGCGGTGTACAGCTAAAAATTCTTCACAGGGTCGGCCCGGATTCCGACGAAGGAACAGTATAAAAAATCAATAACGGATTACTTTCTTCGCTCATCCCGTTCAACGTATTGTACATGTCGGCAGAAATTCCTTTCTTTTCAATCTCGTTGTCAGCGATATAGTCCTTTACTCGTATCATTTCATGCATGGGGACGATGCTGACGATCCGGTTTCCGTCCGATGCCGAAAATGGGAAAACGGGAGACGCGAACTTTTCGCTCGTCGAAGGGAACGTATGGTAATAACCCGTATGATTATTTTTATTCAGAACATAGAGCCCAGGATAGGATAACTTTGCCATGTAATGGATAAAAATCAAACTGTCGGTTTCGAAAATATCGGTAAATCCTCCGAAATAGTTATCTTTCATGGTTAAATCGGCGAGTCGGGAAAGATACGTCCCTTTTACCCTGCTTATACCATCTCGCTGCATGACCTCTTTCGGTATGATCTTCGAAGGGGTTTCTATATAGTATTTGGCCGAGACCTCCCCATTGTAGTATTCGTAAATATGGTGATCAAGGGGCATTGTGAAATGGATGTTTTTCCCGGAACGTGTCATAGGATGTTTGGCAAAGTGATAAGTATGATCCTCTATTCTCACCGGATCGTACGTGTAAAAATATTCCATATGTTCCCGGTTGTCCCTGTCCACGAGAGTATAAGCCATATTGTTCCCCGGATTATGGCTGTTGAAAATAAATAACTTGTTATCGTCGACAGGCATGGCATAGTATCCCTCATACGCTCCGAGGGAAATATCTTCGGAATGAAGATAGGTACCGTCGAGCGTATAGACCATGATCAATCCGGCCGCAGGCCTTATGATACCGACCGTCCGGGCATTCATATCCACAAAAAAGCCCCTGAAATCAATATATTCGCCCGGTCCCCGACCTTTTCGGCCAATCTGCGAGACAAACTTTCCGCTGTCGTTGAACAAGAATATATTGTCGACGTCGCACACGAACAGTAAAGAATCTCTCCATTCCACTTGCTGAACTTCGGAGAGTAAACATTTCTCGTTCGTTTCGAGCGGCACGAATCGTATATCGGAAAAATAACGGTCGGCCATCAATGATTCAGGCTTCTCATTCGCATACGGGATGACGATCGCTTCACTGGAAGGCTCATTGCCTTTGGAGCCGCATGCTCCCAAACAGGTCAAACAAAAAATCGATACAATGATCCGGTCAATCCTCATACATCGGCTTTTTTAATGAACATATAAGAGAGAAGGTATCGGCACCCTTCTCTCCGCAAATTTTGATTTGCCTAATTCACAGAAGAACTGGTAACTCTGACCCCCGATTCCGATGTATCGCATGTATCGCTCGCGTTACCATTGACACAAGACCATCTTTCCCATACGACGGTATATACCTGACCTTTTTCGCCGCTCAAGGAAACACCTAATATTGTTATTGTCCTCGTTCTTTGAAAAGTGCCGGTCTCAACACCACCATCGACACAATCCGAAAAACGCCCGGATATGATATTACCTTCCCCCCGCGCGATGGCCTCGACATTTTTTAAGATCAGTGCTTCTTGGGCGCTCATCGGCCGGCTGGCAAAGAATCCCGCGGTTCCGGCAGCGAGCAACAGCAGCGCTCCTGCAAAGATAATCAGTTTTTTCATTGTGTTTTGTTTTTAAGTTATAAATTAGAAATTATTAAACAACAATGCAAAACTGAAAAAAAAAAAAAAAACGACTTTGCANNTTATTTATGCTGTAAAACATAAAACAGCGCCCCGAAAGGGCGGTCTTTTTGTGTGGGAAAAACCGCTAAAAATACTCCAGAATAGCGGGATTGGGGACCTGGGTTATGTCGTCCGATTCCGATTCCATCACCATCAATAAACTGTCGTCACTGTCTCCGTAGATCATATAGGAAATAAAATTCAAATTATTTGTCCCGTTTATATTATTGGGGACCATGGATTTAGGGAAAAACATGCAACACTGTATCGTCCTGGAATCATCATTATAGACCAACAAGTATCGATCCCCTGCGTCATAAAAAGTAAGAAATAATTTTTCATTGTAATACCTCACATTTCCAACGTAGGTTTTGTTTTTTAACTCGATAGGATAGTCCTCTCCCCATTCTTGATATAAATCAGATAACTGATTGGCTGACAACATGTTATTATTTCGAACGAATTGTCCCCTGCCGAATTCTTTTTTGCGCCAGTCGTAGGAAACGAAATCATTGGAAACACCCAACGGAAACAATACCCTGTCTTCATAAGGAATGAACTGGACCGGCCTCATGGATAGAAAGGGCACCGATTTGGAAAGGTATGTGTTCAGAATCTTCCCCTGTTGATCGACCAATGTAAGCGATTCGTCACTTTGGCCGGTCATCAATAAAAGGGTATTGTCCGGGAATCGTTTGAATTTATTGATCATAAAAGGGAATGTCATTTCCCGAATCAACTGCCAGTTTTCACAGTCGTAAATCATCATTTTGTCCCGGGAACAAATCCATAATTCCGTTCTGCCGCCGTTGGGATGCACTTCGAAATCGCCAATGCTCAAATATTCGCCCGGCCCTCTTCCGAGCCGGCTCAATTTCGAGAGATAACGGCCTTCCCGATCGAAAACCAACACCTCTTTGCCTCCGGCGTAATCACCGGACATAACATAATAAACCCCTTCGCGTTTAATGATCTTGTTCAATATACCGACCATCGACTTCTCGGAATACTCCAAGGGAGTCAATTTATATCGATCGCCGAAAATTTCATTCAATGAGTCGACATTATCCCTCAAAACAAGGGTCTCATCGATCAAAACCGAAACCCCGTTATTCATTTTACTGCCGCAGGAACAAAGCAGAGACCACATAACCAACAAAAACAGATTCCGTTTCATATGTGAAAGATAGGATATGTAACACTAATACAACAAAAAAGGGGACGGATCCCCGATTTTAATCATGCTTTACTTCACCGCAGGTACATTCATATCCGGCTCCTTCGACATGACAGATGGCGACAAGTTCATCATTAAGAATTAAAGCTGTTCCCCATTTGCAAACATTGCCTCCTCCGTTTTCGTTTTGTGCGATGGCCTCGACATTCTTCAAGATCAGCGCTTCTTCGGCGCTCATCGACCGACTGGCAAAGAATCCCACGGTTCCGACAGCGAGCAACAGCAGCGCTCCTGCAAAGATAATCAGTTT
>DOZP01000195.1:0-4164 GCA_003517945.1 Porphyromonadaceae bacterium
ATATATTGTTTCTCCCGTATCAGCATCTTATCCATTTAAAAATGATGTGGAAGTTTGCGGGTTGAGTGACTTTTTGAAAAAAGTCGAATTATAATACTACCTATTTTATTTATTTTCCCATACTGTTAAATGGTATTCGCAGAAAGCGAATTGAAACTGCCTTCTCCGGTATTGCTAAATATATGCCCGGGAAGATGCAGGCTGTGACGGAAAAGGATTTCCACTTTTGCGAATTTGATAATACGCAAGCAAATAACAACCTGAATAGTTAATTCCGTAAACAAAATAATAGTTTTATTATGAATAAGAGACGCCTGTACTCTTATTTGAGATATACATGCACGCTTTTGGCGCCTTATGAGCATTACATTCGCTTGATTTTTTTTACAAATATTTATATACAACATCATGAACAAACTTATTCCAAGAAAAATGCATTTAAGGGCAACCCAAAAAGGAAAGACCTTTTATTGGGTGATCTGTATGTTGTTCTGTGCCGCCAGCCTTACGGCACAAAACATCACTCTAAAAGGAACCGTTATTTCGGCAACAGAAAATGAACCGGTTATCGGAGCAGGCGTAGTTCAGGCAGGTACCACAAATGGAACTGTTACCAATGCAGACGGAGAATTTTCGCTCCAAGTGCCCGCGAACGGTAAAATCACCGTATCCTATATCGGATATGTGACACAGACAATTGATGTGAACGGGCAAACTTCATTGACAATTACATTAAATGAAGATCAGATCGGCCTCGAAGAAGTCGTAGTAGTCGGATTCGGGACGCAGAAAAAGGTAAATCTTACGGGAGCGGTGGCAAGCGTGTCTTCCGACGTACTGACAAACAGGCCGGTTGCCAATATCGGCCAGGCATTGCAGGGAGTCGTACCCAACCTGAACGTTTCCATTGCAAACGGAGGCCTGAACACAACACCCTCTTTCAATATCCGCGGGGGAACCTCTTACGAAAAAGATGTCAACGACAACAACAAATGGAAAGTAAAGAACGGAAGTCCGCTGATTTTGGTCGACGGAGTAGAAACCGGCGAGACAGAATTAAACATGATGAATCCAAACGATATCGAAAACATATCTGTTATCAAAGACGCTTCCGCTTCCGCAATCTATGGAGCACGCGCTTCTTACGGCGTCATGTTGATTACCACTAAATCCGGTAAGTTCAACGAGAAAATAAAAATCAATTACAGCGCCGATTTTCAATGGGAAACGCCGGCAAATACACCCGATTTGTTGGATTCTTATACCTATCAATACGCTACGATGGAGCGTACCAGAATGCGCGGCGGATCGGTTTCGACATGGAATGAAACGATTTTGGACGCCATGAAAAAATACCGGGAAAACCCCACACCCGGAAATGCCTGGATATATAACGAGGGAAGCCAGAGCGCTTTTACCTGGGTTGCCGACGTCAACCCTTTCAAACTTGCGGTAAGAGACTGGACGCCCATGCAAAAACACAATATCAGCATGTCCGGAGGATCCGAAAAAATCAGGTATAACTTATCATTGGGTTTCCAGGACAATGACGGATTTATCAAACCGGAACACGATAACATAAAACGTTACAACGCGTTAATGAGTATGAACTTTGTAGCGACAAAATGGTTAGATATAGGAGCCAGAATAAACTTCAATATATCCAACTTCAAAGAACCGTGGCTCAATTCCCAAAAAGGCACTTTGTGGAGCGCGCTACTCACACAAACAGGCAGAAATATCAATATGCCGGTTATGACAGGCCCTGACGACCCTGTTCCCAATATATGGACGGATAATATTGTCGGCTGGATCATGTACGGAGCAAAAAATAAAGAGAAAAGATCAAACTCCGTTTATTCGATCACGCCCACAATCATTCTGCTTCCCGAATTAAACCTCAAGGGTGAATTCTCGTACAGAACAACCAGCTATGACCAGAACCGGATTATGCCGACCCGCTCTTATATCACCAGCAACTGGTCATCTATCGATCAAACGCACACAAACCCGTCGCAGATCTATAAAAACAAGAACCAATCAGAGCTTTTCACGATAAATCTTTACGCGGACTTCAACAAAACATTTGCCAAGATGCACACCATTTCAGGCGTTGTCGGTTTCAATCAGGAATGGTATAAATACAATCAAATGAATTTAACGGCAAACGGCATCATGTCGGAAAGCGCGCCTGTGATTGATCTGATTACCGATGCAACCCTGACAACGTTGGGCGAAAGTATTTCGGAATGGGCTATCAGAGGGGCCTTTGTCAGATTAAATTACAATTTCAACGACCGCTATCTGTTGGAAATGAACGGACGTTACGACGGAAGTTCCAGATTCCCGAAAGACGACCGGTTTAAATTTTTCCCTTCTTTCTCAGCCGCATGGAGACTTTCGGAAGAAGCCTTTATGGAAAGCACAAGGACTTGGTTAGACAATCTGAAAATCAGAGGGAACTGGGGTTCAATCGGAAACCAGAATGTAACGAATTACGCTTATTTTCCAACGTTAGGCAGCTCTACCGCGGTAAACTGGCTGATGGGAGGCGTACGGCCGTTAGGTATCACGCCGGCCGGATTAATCAGCCCGACACTCACATGGGAAACCGCAACAACGATCAACTTAGGCCTCGACGTCTCTGCATTGAGAAACAAACTGGACTTCTCTTTTGATATCTATCAGAGGAAAACGACCGATATTTTAACTATGGGTATGACTTATCCAAGTATGCTGGGAGCGACGGCCCCACTTGAAAATTCCGGCGAATTGACGACGAAAGGCTGGGATTTAAGCGTTACCTGGAGAGACCGGTTAAGCAACGGGCTAAGGTATGATATAGGCTTTGTATTGTCCGATTATCAAACCGAAGTAACCAAGTTTAACGGCAATGATGAAAAATTATTAAGCGATACCTACCTGTACGAAGGACAAAAGGGCGGAGAAATATGGGGATATGAAACGGTTGGCATCCTGCAAGCGGAAGATTTCGACATTGCAGATGGAAAATACACGTTACGCGGACCCTCTCAAAGCAAAATCGCCTCTACCTGGTATCCCGGCGACATCCGCTATAAAGATACGAACGAAGACGGCGAAGTGTCTCCCGGTTCCAGCACAGTTAATGATCCGGGCGACAGAAGAATCATCGGAAACAACACGCCCCGCATGAGGTATGGTATCACGGGAAACGTCGCCTACAAAGGCTTTGATCTGAATCTGTTTTTCCAGGGAATAGGCAAGCGTGATTACTGGATCGGCGACAACGCGTTCTGGGGTTCGGGCGATTCGGCCGGAAACATGGACACCTACAAAAATTCATGGACAACCGAAAATACAAAAGCCAAATATCCGATGTACGGAGCAGGTTCGCAAAACACGCAAGCTCAGACCGGATACCTGTTCGACGCTTCTTACTTCAGACTGAAACAAGTCGTAGTAGGCTATACGCTGCCTCAGCATATCACTTCCACGATCGGAATTGACAAAATTCGTTTCAATGTTTCCGGATATAATCTGTTTGAAATAACAGACATACCGAAAGTATTGGATCCGGACAACTTATCATCGGTTTATCCCGTCATGCGCTCCGTCGCTATCGGCGTTCAAGTTGGTTTTTAATTTTTAATCTATACGAAATATGAAACTCAAAATATATATATCATCACTTATTGTCGGATTCCTTACATTATCATCCTGTAACGATGACTTTATGCAAAAAGATCCGAAAGATACGTTAGTTGACGAAACGTATTGGGAAAACGCCGGACATTTGCGCCTGTACCTGAACACAATCTATCCGGACTATATTACCGGACACCAGACTTCGTGGGCATACGATTACAGATATCCTTCCTATATGAGAGGCAGCCACCTGATGTATGGAGACGCCTTTTCCGATAACGCGGTAGCGCTCGGCACGGAAAGCGACCGCCTGAACGGCACAATGATTGTACCATCCAGCGGCGTAACAACTTGTTGGGAGTGGGAAAAACTAAGAAAAATCAATTATTTTCTCCAAAGAAGTCATCGCGCTTTGATAAACGAATCGCAGGAAACGGTCAATATATACAATGGAGAAGCATACTTCTTTAAAGCATGGGATTACTATAACAAAGTATCCGTTTTAGGAGACGTGCCGTGGCTTACAAAAGACCTGAA
>DOZP01000195.1:4183-6328 GCA_003517945.1 Porphyromonadaceae bacterium
TCTGTCCTTTGGTGCATCAACAAAGCGGTAGAATGGCTTCCCGAAAAAGGCGATGAATACGAAACCGGAAGACTAAACAAGGATCATGCAAACTTTCTGAAAGCGCGCATCTGCCTGTATGAAGGCACTTATCGCAAATACCATACGGAATTGGGGCTTCAGAATTCGGCAAATAAATTCCTTGAAGAATGCGTTACGGCTTGCGACGCATTAATCAAAGGAGGAAATTACAGTTTGTTTGACGACGGAAGCGATAATCCTTATTGGAAATTATTTGCAATGAAAGGAGACGCGCCGAACAGCAATCCGGAAGTCATACTCGCGCGTATTTATCTGGGCGTATCATACGGGCATACCTCGCAGCGCTACTTCCATCAGAATAGTTCCGGCAATTATGTGCGTCAGGGAGCAAACCGGGCTTTAGTGGACGAATATCTTTGTATCGACGGCCGCCCGATGTATATCGGCGGCAGCGAAGGCAACTACGAAAAAAATCCGAATTTCTTAGGGTATGGAAAATGGACCGAACTGGAAAACAGAGATCCCCGGTTGACGCAGACCATCTGCAAACCGGGTGAATATTACACAATATTCGACGGCGGCGTATGGCTGACCGATCGTATCAATTATCCGGAAGTAAGCTACGGCAATTCCGGCTCAACAATCACCGGATACCGCATTATCAAACACTGGATGGGAGATTGGGAGGAATATTCCGCCGTAACAAACGGTTCGCAGGCGGCAGTTGAATTCCGCTATGCGGAAGTATTACTGAATTATGCGGAAGCTAAATACGAACTCGGCAACATCAGCCAAGGCGATATCGATTTAACGATTAACGCGTTAAGAGAAAGAGCCGGCTTCGATTTCGCGACCCATCCGACGGCTAAACTGACAATCGGACAAGAACCGGACGACCCCTATCTGGATGCCATCTACAAAGACAAATTAGCCTATACGGTATCTCCTCTGCTTCGCGAAATCAGACGCGAAAGAAGAGTCGAGTTTGCCATCGAAGACCGCAGATACGAGGACCTGATGCGCTGGAAAGCCGGCCCGCTATTTACGGTTCCGCGCAGAGGCATGAACTTCCTGGCTGTTCAGGATCTGTATGACGGCACACATACCACCGCACCGGAAGTCGCGCCGCAAATGGTTCTAAATAAAGATGTTTATGTGGATGACGACGGATTCATCATTGTTCACCCACTAAGCCCGCACATCACAAACGGAACATTGCCCTGGGATGATTATCGTTATTACTTCCCTATTCCGAAGGATCAATTGCAGCTTAACTCAAATCTGGCACAAAACGCCGGATGGGAAAATAAATAGAAAAACGATTGACCGGCTAAGTTTGATTTTAGCCGGTCAATCGTGATAAAATTTATCAATTACCTTATAACAATTTGACTCAATGACGAAAAAGACTTTATTATCTGTACTTTTATGTATGGCGTTTCTGACACAAGGAATGGCTCAGGTCGAAAAGAATGAACGTATTCCCTTGAAACACGGGGCGCACAGAACCGGGAGGCGTACGGACGCGGATATGCAACGTTGGCGCGAATACGGACTGGGGCAGTTTATTCATTGGGGAGTTTATGCCATTCCGGGAGGCGTCTGGAATGGGAAAACGTATACCGGAGCATCCGAATGGATACGTTCGTGGAAAGAGATGCCGAAAGACGTATACGACAACTTGTATAAGCAATTTAATCCGACCCGTTTCGATGCTAAAAGATGGGCAAAACAAGCCAAGGAAATGGGAGCCCGGTATATGATTTTCACGACCAAACATCACGACGGCTTCTGTATGTGGCCAAGCAAATATACCGACTACACGGTTGCCCATTCTCCTTATAAAAAGGATATCGTCAAAGAAATGGTAGACGCTTATACAGCCGAAGGCATCGATGTTTATTTGTATTTCTCAATCATCGACTGGAGCCATCCGGGCTATCTGTCGGGCGGTAATATCAATTCGCCGCAGGTGAAACGAGCTTTTCAATCCGGCGGAGGCGTCAATCCGTTCGAAACAAAAGAAAAGGAAGAAAAATATGAAGAATTTAAAGCGTTCACGCGAAATCAGCTTCTTGAATTGTTAGACAATTATCCTGCCATCAAAGGGCTTTGGTTTGACGG
>DOZP01000201.1 GCA_003517945.1 Porphyromonadaceae bacterium
CAGGCATATTTCTCCTATGATTCCAAAAAATCAGGAGGATTTACCTGTTCCCACCTCCGTTTCGGAGACGAGCCGATCCGTTCTACCTACCTTGTCAATACGCCGAATTTCGTAGCATGCCATGTACAGGCCTATCTGCGTATGTACGATGTGACAAAAGGGTTGCGTGAAAACGGTACATTCCTGCTGAATACGATATGGAAAGATGATGAGTTGGCAAAACATTTACCCAACAAAGTAAAACGTTATTTTGCTAAAAAGAATATCTCGGTTTATTACATCAATGCGACGGATATTGCACAGGAAATCGGCCTGGGTAACCGTACGAATACCATCCTGCAGTCTGCTTTCTTTCGTATTACAAAAGTAATACCGGCGGATCTGGCGATTGAGCAAATGAAAAAATTCATTGTAAAATCGTATGGTAATAAGGGAGAAGACATTGTAAACAAAAACTATGCGGCTGTTGACCGTGGCAGTGAATACAAACAACTGACCATTGATCCGGCATGGGCGAATTTGCCGGATGATGAAGCAGCTTCGAACAACGATCCGGCATTTATCAACGAAGTGGTTCGTCCTATTAATGCACAGGACGGAGATTTGCTACCCGTTTCGGCATTCACCAAGAGCGAAGACGGAACATGGATGCAAGGAACGTCGCAATATGAAAAACGTGGCGTGGCGGCAAACGTTCCCGTATGGGATAAAGACAACTGTATACAGTGTAACCAATGCGCTTATGTCTGTCCTCATGCTTCTATCCGCCCGTTTGTACTGGACGAAACGGAAAAAGAAGGCGCTTCATTCGACACATTGGAAGTAAAAGCCCCGACCGCAATGAAAGGGATGGCTTTTCGTATCCAGGTAGACGTACTCGATTGTTTGGGTTGCGGTAACTGTGCGGATATTTGTCCCGGGTTCAAAGGTAACCAGGCATTGAAAATGGTTCCGCTGGATACACAACTGGAAGAACAAAAGAACTGGAATTATTGTGTAGAAAACGTTAAATCAAAACAACACCTGGTAGACGTTAAATCGAATGTCAAAAATTCTCAGTTCGCCACTCCTTTATTTGAATTTTCAGGCGCATGCTCCGGTTGCGGCGAGACCCCTTATGTGAAGTTAATTACACAATTGTTCGGCGATCGCGAAATGATTGCCAATGCAACAGGTTGCAGCTCTATCTATTCAGGTTCCATCCCATCTACGCCATATACCGTCAACGAAAAAGGACAAGGTCCTGCCTGGGCCAATTCGTTGTTTGAAGATTTCTGCGAGTTCGGTATGGGTATGGAGCTTGCCAACAAGAAGATGCGCGAACGGGTTGTAGAGAAGACCAAGGCGCTGATGGCCATCGAATGGACTCATCAGAACGTGAAAGATGCCGCACAAGCCTGGCTTGATAACATGAACGACGGAGGTCATGCAGGTAGGAAAGCGGCCGAAGATTACGCTGCCGCTTTAGAATGGGGAATTATGACCATCGACGAAGTGATTGCGTATTTTGAGAGTGAAGGTAATGCCGACATGGTGAGCCAGATGCAAGCAGCAAAAGCTGCCGGCGCAACTTCTTGTCCTTGTCCGGCTTGCACGCTATGTAAAGAACTGTTAGAGTTGAAATCATACTTTGTAAAACGTTCACAATGGATCATCGGCGGCGACGGCGCTTCGTATGATATCGGATACGGAGGTCTGGATCATGTGATCGCATCCGGCGAAAACGTCAACATATTGGTATTGGATACGGAAGTATATTCAAATACCGGAGGCCAGTCCTCCAAAGCGACACCGGTCGGAGCTATTGCAAAATTTGCCGCCGCAGGCAAACGTATCCGTAAAAAAGACCTGGGTATGATAGCTACCACCTACGGATATGTATATGTTGCACAAGTTGCAATGGGGGCTGATCAGGCGCAGACGCTGAAGGCAATCCGTGAAGCGGAAGCGTACAACGGTCCTTCGTTGATCATCGCATACGCTCCTTGTATCAGCCACGGCCTGCGTAGCGGTATGGGTAAGAGCCAGAAAGAAGAGAAAAATGCCGTTGATTGCGGATACTGGCAGTTGTGGCGTTACAATCCGGCGCTGGAAGTGGAAGGAAAAAATCCGTTTACACTTGACAGTAAAGAGCCGCAATGGGATAAATTCCAGGATTTCCTGAAAGGCGAAGTACGCTTCTCTTCCGTCGCCAAACAATTCCCCGAAGAAGCAGCCGAATTATTCAACGCGGCCGAAGCAAATGCCAAATGGCGCTATAACAGCTATCAACGCATGTTAGCGCAAAACTGGGCCAAATAACCAACTCCCGCTATGGCGGGATATGAACTTACACAATCGTTGTGTTTTGAAAAATGAGGATGTGTCATCGGGATGCATCCTTGTTTTTTTATACACTACCTCCGGCAATAACATTTTTATCATGCCCGTTTCATCATAGGATCATTAAAACAAAATTAATTCGGATTATCATACAAAATTATTTTGTATTCATTACAATTTATAGTATCTTTGAAGTCGAAAACATATTTATTTATTCATTAAAAAAATAAAGAGATGGAATTATTAAAAGGATCAAAAACAGAAGAAAATTTAAAAATTGCATTCGCCGGTGAATCACAGGCTCATACAAAGTATCAGTATTATGCTTCCAAAGCTAAAAAGGACGGATATGAACAAATTGCGGCAATCTTTGAAGAAACAGCTCACAATGAAAAAGAACATGCCAAAATTTGGTTTAAACTTTTGCACGATAATGACATCCCTACAACAGCAGATAATTTGTTAGACGCGGCATCGGGCGAAAACTACGAATGGACGGACATGTATGCAGGATTTGCCGCAACGGCAAAAGAAGAAGGCTTTGCCAAAATCGCATTCCTGTTTGAAGGAGTTGCCAAAATTGAAAAAGAACACGAAGAACGCTATCGTAAATTATTAGCGAATGTAAAAGACGGATTGGTCTTTTCACGTGACAATGATCAGATCTGGCAATGTGCAAACTGCGGCCATATCGTTATCGGAAAAAAAGCGCCGGAAATTTGTCCCATATGCTCACATCCGAAAGCCCATTTCCAGATAAGGGCGGTCAATTATTAAACGGAAATATGCCAAAATAAGCGCGAAAAGATGAGCCTCATAACATTATGGCTCATCTTTTTTTAGTTACATGACCGGCTTTTTCCACCAATTCTTTATGTTCAATTATAAATGTGGAAGGCATATCCTGTAATATATCCCTGCATTCTTCCGAAAGGATCAGCCAGGTAGCATAACTTACCAACATCAGATCCGCTTCTTTCAGGATATCCGCGGTCAGATTTTTCTCAAACGGGATCGCTGTCTCATTCGCTCTTTTCAAATATCCCGACAAGGCGTCGGCAACGGCTTCACTATCTACGGAAATCGGACTGACGCGATTCATCAACTTCACAAATCCCTGTGTTGATTGCTGTAACGTATTAACATAGTCCAACAATACCAGATCTTTCTCAGAATTGAACACTACCAGAATATTTTCAGCGCGAATAAAACCTCTGTTGGCAAATACGCCCACACTGCAATTGCTTCTTTCGATAAAGCCTTTCGTTTTATCTTTGATCAAAGAACCGGGATAAAAAATGAAATTTCCCGATTTTTTTCTCCTGAATATACGCAATACTCTTCTCCATGTTTTGTGGGCGGTAACATCCGTAGAAAGGTCGCTCATCGAAATGCCGGCTCCTACCAGAAGGAAATCAAAACCTTCCGTATTAACGATAGAACAGATATGCTGTTCCGCATTATCACATACATCATATCTTGTTTTTATCAACATATTCAATTTGTTCGCTTCATATAAAATAGGAGCAAAACTGACTTTTTCAAAATCTTCCGTACGCAGCGGATTCACATCCGAACCAACGGTTAAATGAAGAGCGGTGACGTCCAGTTTTTCCGATTTTTTCGAAAACATCTGATGTGCAAGATCAAGCATCACCTGTCCGTTGCTTGCCCGGCCAAACGAAAGCAGGACTTTATATGCATTTGTTTTAAGACGCTCCTCACGATTCCGCTTAATACGCTCGGAAGTCCGGAAACACAAACTTATAAACGAGATCAGGGGAGAAGTCATAAATGTCGTTACCAATGTCATCAAAACCAGTATAACAAAAACCGTAGGTGTCAGGATTTTCATTTCAAGACCGATAGACAACACGACAAGTTCCATGAGCCCGCGGGTATTCATCAAGGCTCCCATATACAAACTATTCTTCCAGCTTTCGTTGGAGATACGCGCCGCAATCAATGTCCCGCCAAATTTTCCAACAACCGCAACAAGGATAAAAACACCACATAGTATCCACATTTCCTGCCCGTTGATTAACCCTATTTCCGTTCTTAATCCTGTATAAACAAAGAACAACGGCAGAAATAAAGCAAGGGAAATATCTTCTACTTTTTCATTCATTATTTTCCTGAATTTCATGTTTTCAGGCATAATCATTCCGGCAATAAAAGCGCCGAATAAAGCATGCAGGCCAAGTATTTCCGTCACATAAGAAGAAGCCAGTAAAATAAAAAACATAAGTGCAACCAGCGATTTATGCACCACCTCCTTATTATGATATAAGTCGCCGATAATACGCAACAGCGGACGTATCATAAAGAACATGATAGCGATATAAACCAACGAAAATAAAACATTGAAAATCGCACTATTCATACTTCCCGCCTGGGCATACGCAACAACAGCAGCCAGAAGACACCAGGCTGTTATATCCCCGTTTGCCGCGCTGGCCAGAGAGATCGATCCAAGATGTGTTTTTGTCATTCCCCGCTCCTGAATAATTCTTGCCAGAACAGGAAAGGCCGTAATACTTAATGATATTCCGATAAAAAGTGCAAAAGAAAGAAACGGGCCTTCCGCATAAGCATAATCGTCATAGATGAAATAGGCCATCAGCATACCCAGAAAAAAAGGAACGATCGTACTTGCATGGCTGATCAGAATCGTATCCTGAAACCGTTTTTTCACCACACTCAAATCCAGCTCCATCCCGATTGTATACATAAACAGGATAAGACCGAACTGGCTTAATATCCGAATATTGGAAAACGATTCTTCCGGAAAGATAAATAACGAAACCTGAGGAAAAAAATAACCCAAAACAGACGGACCCAAAATGATTCCCGCAACAATCTCGCCAATAACAGAAGGTTGTCCTATCTTTTTGAATAACAACCCGGCAACCCGGCAAACAGCAAGAATGATGATGATCTGTAACAACAAAATTCCGATCGAAGACTGAATATGCTCCAATGTAAGATGTGAAAACAAATGAAATCCGTCATGCAGGGAATGCGTTTCCGCATGTACAATAATTTCCTGATTAGAAGAATGTTGAGAAGAACCTTTTTGCGCGATCAAATACATTAGCGACCCAAAAACAATAATCATTATGACGTAAAAACTCAACTTTTTTATTTCTTTCTTCATAATCCGATTTTACCTTGTAATGTATTGATTTGCAAACAAAGATAAATAAAAAATAGAAATGTTGAAGACTTTTTTTTGTTTTTTTATCAAGAAAATGCATACAAGATATTGTTATATTAAAATATAAAGGTATTTTTGTCCATTGAATATTAGTCTATTGATTAAAAAAAAATAGAATGAGCGGAAATACGCTTAAGTTAATACAGGAAGATCCGTGGTTAGAACCCTATAGTAGCGCAATCGAAGGGCGTTATCATTTTGTCGTTGAGAAAGAAAAAGAATTTACTCAAAACGGCCTGCGATCTTTATCCGATTTTTCTTCGGGCTATTTATATTTCGGATTACACCGTCAGAAAAACGGATGGATTTTTCGCGAATGGGCGCCCAATGCAACAGCCATTTATATGATCGGCACGTTTAATGACTGGAAAAAAAACGAAAGCTACCGGTTAAAAAAAACAGAAAACGGAAACTGGGAAATTCATCTTCCCGAAGCATACATCCGTCATCAGGATTTATACAAATTATTGATTGAGTGGGAAGGCGGATATGGGGAACGCATCCCGGCATGGTGCCGACGCGTCGTACAGGACGAACATACTAAGATTTTCTCCGCCCAGGTATGGAATCCTCAAAAACCATATACGTATAAAAATAAAAAATTCAAACCCCGGACGTCTCCCCTCCTGATATACGAATGTCATATCGGAATGGCATCGCAGGATGAAAAAACCGGAACGTATGATGAATTTCGCAAAAATATTCTTCCGAGAATAGCCGGAGACGGATACAACGCTATTCAGATCATGGCCATACAGGAGCATCCTTACTACGGGTCTTTCGGATACCATGTAAGTAACTTTTTTGCAGCTTCTTCACGTTTCGGAACACCCGATGAACTGAAACACCTGATTGATGATGCGCATGGTATGGGAATTGCGGTGATCATGGATATCGTACATAGCCACGCCGTAAAAAACGAAGCGGAAGGGTTGGGGTATTTTGATGGATCGGGTTTCCAGTATTTTCATGTGGGAAGACGCCGTGAACATCCGACCTGGGATTCGCTTTGTTTTGATTACGGTAAAAACGAAGTATTACATTTCTTACTATCCAATTGCAAATTCTGGCTGGAAGAATTCCGGTTTGACGGATTCCGGTTTGATGGCGTAACTTCCATGCTATATTACAGCCATGGTCTGGGAGAAGATTTTACAAACTACGGGGATTACTATAATGGCTATCAGGACGGAGATGCCATCGCATACCTTACATTGGCGAACAAACTGATACACGAAATAAATCCGGACGCGATCACAATTGCGGAAGAAGTAAGCGGAATGCCGGGACTCGCTTCAAAAATTGAAGACGGAGGCTACGGTTTTGATTACAGAATGGCCATGAACATTCCTGATTTCTGGATCAAAACATTGAAAGAGAAAAAAGATGAAGACTGGCTTCCTTCAGCTATCTGGTGGGAAACAACGAATCGCCGGAAAGATGAAAAAACGATCAGCTATGCCGAAAGCCATGATCAGGCGTTGGTTGGAGACAAAACCATCGTATTCTGGTTGATGGATGCGGAGATGTATTGGCATATGCAGGTTGGCGACCCTAATTTCAAGATCGAACGGGGCATGGCCCTGCATAAAATGATACGTTTGGTTACCGCTACCACGATCAACGGAGGATACCTGAATTTTATGGGTAACGAATTCGGCCATCCGGAATGGATTGACTTTCCGCGTGAGGGAAACGGCTGGTCTTATAAATATGCACGCCGTCAATGGAATCTTGTGGATGATCCGAATCTGAAATACCATTTTTTAGGCGATTTTGACCGTGAAATGCTCCGGCTGATAAGCAGCGTAAAAGATTTTCAGACAACTACCATCCAAAAAATATGGGATAGTGACAGCGACCAGATACTTGCATATAAAAGAGAAGACCTTCTTTTCGTTTTTAATTTTAATCCGGCCCGGTCATATACCGACTATGGATTCCTGGCGCCTGAAGGAAAATACAAAGTGATGCTTAATACCGATGATAAACGGTTTGGGGGAAACGGATTAAATGATGATACAATCGAACATCTCACTCAACAGGACAAACTATACGAAAGTGAAAAGAAAGGATGGCTAAGACTCTACATTCCGGCACGTTCGGCCATTGTATTGAAAAAAATAATTAAATAACAACAACCTTCGGGAATGATGTATCAGTCACATGATTCCTGAAATTTTTATCTGTAACAAAACATGCTTTATCCGCTTACATTTAAACCGATTTTTAAAGAAATAATATGGGGAGGGACAGATATCCTGCCATACAAAGGCCTCTCTTCCGACTTGAGAAAGATTGGCGAAAGCTGGGAACTCTCACACGTAGAACAGAATTTTTCTATCGTTGACAATGGCCGGCTGAAAGGAGAAACTATTGACGGACTAATCAAAGAATACGGAGCGCAATTGCTTGGCACAAAAGTGTTTCAACAGTCGGGAAGTACATTCCCTTTACTCATAAAATTCATTGATGCACGCGATAACTTATCCATACAGGTACACCCTGACGATAATTTAGCCGGCAAACGCCACAATTCCCTTGGCAAAACGGAAATGTGGTATGTCGTAAAAGCAGCTCCGGACGCCGTCTTATACAGTGGTTTTTCACAACAGATAGATGCGGATGAATATGTTCGCCGCGTTGAAAATAACAGTATCACGGATGTACTAAAAAGTTATCATGTCAGGCAGGGAGATGTATTCTTTTTACCTGCGGGGCGCGTACATGCAATCGGTTCCGGATGCTTTATCGCAGAAATACAACAAACAAGCAATATTACCTACCGCATATACGATTATAACCGTAAGGATGCTAAGGGTAACGAACGGGAACTCCATACCGAACTGGCAAAAGACGCAATCGACTATACGCTGTATCCGGACTATAAAACGCCATATACTCCGCTTGAAAATGAAGCGGTTGAACTTGTAAAATGCAACTATTTCACGACGAACCTTCTGAAAATAAACAAAACGAAACAACGGGATTATGCTACACTGGATTCTTTTGTTGTATATATATGTATGAAAGGTAAAGCCGTAATCAAGGACAACAAAAAAAACGAACTGCCTGTTCGCCAGGGACAAACCGTTCTTATTCCGGCAGACACCCAAAACATAACCATAGAAACGGAACAGGACACCGAATTTTTAGAAACGTATATTGATAATTAACAATACATTGAACCGTTCAGGCCTGTTGTGGAACAGTGTCGTAATTGCCACTGATTTATCCTACTTAGACTTTTAACAGCCTTTTATTTTT
>DOZP01000312.1:0-1500 GCA_003517945.1 Porphyromonadaceae bacterium
CCCAAACAAATGTATTGCGTCATAGATGCCGCTGATTAGCCCTATCAGCAGGATTCCGAGCAGGCATATCACGAGGCTCGCACGGGTATATACATCGCTTTTGAAAAATGCGACAGGGTTTTCATTGGGAATAATATACATGGCTTTTACAACCAACAGGTAATAATACAAAGATACTACTGTATTTATCAAGGCGATGAAGACAAGGACTTTAAACCCGGCGCTGAAAGCGGCCATGAAAATAAAGAATTTACTGAAAAAACCGGCAAAAGGCGGTATACCGGCCAAAGAGAACAAAGCCAACGTCATAAGCAATGCCAACCTGGGATTCGTCTTATACAATCCGTTATAATCGGGTATGGATACTTTGCCGTCTGTTTTTTGTTCAATAACTGCTATCACACCAAAAACAGCCAGATTGGCGACAAGGTATACAAGGATATAAAAAACCAGGGAAGCCATACTCATCGCATCTCCGCCGATCACACCCAGCATAATATAGCCGGCCTGCGAGATGCTGCTGAAGGCAAAGAAACGCTTGATATTTTTCTGACGGATAGCAAACAGGTTGGCTATCGTTATTGTGGCAATCGTAACGATGTATAACAGTTCTTGCCAGATCTCAATCATCGGGGCAAATACTTTTACAAAAATAATCAGTAACGCAAATGCCGCAGCGCTTTTGGATATAACGGACAAATAAGCCGTTACATGGGTCGGAGCGCCTTCATAGACATCGGCTGTCCACAGATGGAAGGGGACTAATGATATCTTGAATGCGAGCCCGGAGAAAAACAAAACCAATGCCATGATTTGCAAAGGGGTTCCGGTTAACCCGGCCGTCACACCGTCAAAATACAACGTGCCCGTCGTTCCGTAGATAAAAGAAAGCCCAAACATCATCAGACCGGAGGAAAACATGGAAGTCAATATATACTTGACGCCGGCTTCCGCGGAATGGTGCTTATATTTATCAAAAGCAACCAGACAGGCCATGGGTATGGACGCCAGTTCTATCCCGATAACAAACATCAGAAAATTACCCGCACTGATCATAAAAAACATACCCAACAGGGTAGACAATATCAGCATATAAAATTCACCACGCTTATACACCGTATCTTCCCGCCTCAACCAGGCGTCAGCCTGCATGACGACGATCAGTGTCCCGGCTGAAAGTATGCTCTTAACAATGCTCATCATGGGCAAATAAAGATACATTCCCCCGAATGCTCCGGCCGGCTTATCCGGCGGAAGCACATTCACTACAATATGAATAAGTAATAATATGCACGACAAAGGCTGAATATATCGCTGTAACTTTTTCCCTGCAAATAAATCATACAAAAACAATACGACAATCACCGTGATCAGTGACAGTTCCGGACGCATATATAAAAATTGACTATAATCCATGATTCATATCTTCTATTATCTTATTTCATTCGTATCTTATTCCATTGCAATCTTTTATGCTTACCCCATCAACTTCGCTATGAC
>DOZP01000312.1:1654-3115 GCA_003517945.1 Porphyromonadaceae bacterium
GAAGTTGCGGCAAGGATCGTCAACACACGGTGAAAGGTGTCGTTCACTTCAAAAGCGCCGACAAAGATGGTCATTTCGGCAATAAATCCGCTCAATCCCGGAAGACCGAGATTGGCTAACCCGGCAATCACATAGCAAACGGAAAGGAAAGGCATCACTTTCATCAGCCCGCTCATCTCACGAATATCACGCGTACGCGTACGTCCGTATATCATGCCGATCAATGCAAAGAAAAGTGCGGTCATCAGTCCGTGCGAAAGCATCTGCAACACGGCTCCCGTGGCAGCCGTCCGCGTCATCATCAGAATAGCAAACAGCACCAGGCTGCAATGCGAAACGGATGAATAGGCATTGATGTATTTCAGATCTTTCTGCACACAGGCTGAAAAAGCGCCGTAAACAACGCCGGTTGCCGTTAACAGAAGAAAGAGCCAAGCCTGTTCGGCGGCAGCTTCCGGCATCAGGTAAACAGCGATACGGAAGCACCCGTATCCTCCGAGCTTCATCAATACGCCGGCATGTAACATAGAGACGGATGTAGGTGCGGAAGCATGCCCGTCAGGACTCCATGTATGAAACGGGAATAAAGCGCCCAGGACGCCAAAGCCGATAAATGTCAGGGGAAAGAAAATACGTTGCGCTTCCAAAGGTATATGCAGCCGGGCCAGCTCCGTCAAATGCATGGTGGCGGCCCCCGAGCCAAAATAAATACCCAGTATACCCATTAATATGAGGGCGGAACCACCCATCAGCATCAAGGTCAACTTCATGGCCGAATATTCTTTTCGTCCGCTTCCCCATACACCGATCAAAAGATACATCGGAATCAGCGCGACCTCATAAAACATAAACATGGTGAATAAATCGAGTGAAATAAAAAAGCCGAATACGCCCACACTCAAAAGGCAATACCAAAGAAAGAATTCCTTCGGCTGCACCTGCATCCGCCACGAAGCAAAAACCCCGGTAAAAACAATGATGGCCGAAAGCAATAACATGACGACCGATATGCCGTCTACCCCGACGGCATAATGAATATTCAAAGGTTCGTACCATACGCGACTGCCGGTAAATAACATTTCGGACGTATCGCCTGCGGCGCGTTTTCCCAGGTATAAAAATACCAACGAAACGGCCAGCGCCAGTAATGCCGAAGCGCCGGCAACCATAACCGTACGTATCTGTTCGATGTTGCGGGAGAACCAGAGGCCCAACATCATCAATACCGGAATCAGAACAAATAAAGATAAGAAATTCATATCTCGTTTATTTATGTTTTTAAATCAACAACAATAGAATAATCAGCGCCAGAGCGCCTCCCAGAAATACAATGGCATACTGCTGTACGGCGCCGCTTTGCAGCCCTTTTATCTTATTACTCGTTACGTTTGCAGCCCACGCGAGTGAATTCATAAAACCGTCAACTACATGACGGTCAAACCATGCAATCGGTTTGGAAAT
>DOZP01000312.1:3202-5754 GCA_003517945.1 Porphyromonadaceae bacterium
TTATACATACGTGTCGCTATCGCAATGGCCACGACAGCCATACCGACACTCGCCACAGCTACTTTCATATCCAGGTGTATGCGGTATGCCGCTGCGTTACTGCTCACAAATTCCCCGAAAGGAATAAATCCGGCCACACACGTCACGGCAGCCAGGAATATCAACGGAATCGTCATGCTGGCAGGCGCCTCATGGGGAACCGGATGATAGCCTGTATCGCGACCGGCAACGGACGCCTCATCAGACGCCCCTTTAGAAAAGTTCCCATAGGAGCCGCCACCCCAAAATATTTTGTAATAGAGACGAAACATGTAGAAAGCCGTCAGGGCGGCAATAAAAGTCATCACGCCTCCCATAACAGGACTGTAACCGAAACAAGCCGCAAGTATTTCATCTTTTGAAAAAAATCCGCTGAACGGAGGTATTCCCGCTATCGCCAGACAGGCGATCAGGAATGTGATATGCGTAACCGGCATGTATTTCCTCAGGCCACCCATATCTTTCATCTCATTCGAATGTACGGCATGTATGATAGCGCCTGCCCCAAGAAACAATAAGGCTTTGAACATCGCGTGCGTAAAAAGATGAAACATGGAAGCCAGGTAACCCAGTCCGCCGGCATGAGGATCATCGGAAGTACAGACGCCTAACGCAACCATCATAAAGCCGATTTGTGAAATCGTAGAAAAGGCCAGCACGCGTTTTATATCTGTCTGCACACAAGCGATCACGGCGGCAAACAACGAAGTAAATGCGCCTACATACCCCACAATATGAAGGACATCGGGAGCATACCCGATAAACAACGGAAACATACGCGCCACCAGATAGACCCCGGCCACCACCATGGTTGCCGCATGAATCAGCGCGCTGACGGGCGTAGGCCCCTCCATGGCATCCGGAAGCCAGATATGCAACGGAAACATCGCGCTCTTACCCGCGCCGCCGACAAACATCAGCCCCAGCGCCAGCGGAATCATAGCGCCTGCCGCCGCCAACACCTGTACCTGAGGGGTAAACGAAAATGTTCCGGCATAATATCCGTATAGCAGGATACCGATCAGAAAACCCAGATCGGCAAAACGCGTAACGATAAACGCCTTTTTAGAGGCGGCGACAGCAGCCGGCTTTTGATAATAAAACCCGATAAGCAGGTAACTCGAAACGCCTACAAGCTCCCAGAATACATACATCTGGAAGATATTGACAGCCACGACCAAACCCATCATCGACATGGTAAACAAAGATAGAAAAGCGTAATAACGCTGAAATCCGGTTTCTCCTTTCATATATCCGAACGAATAGATATGCACCATCAACGAAACCGTAGAAATAACGACCAGCATCATGACGGAAACAGGATCTAACAATATGCCCATTCCGATGCGCAACGTATCGTTCAGCGGCAACCAGGTCATATCATACGGCATCCATGTTGCAAATTTACCGTCAATGCCGCGTCCGCCACCAAAATAACCGATAGCAGTCGCATACGACAAAACCGTTACAACAGCTAAAAAAACAGTACCGATCATACCGGCCGCCTTCGGATGAAAGTATTTCCCTCCCAGTGCAAGCAAAAGAAAGGAAATAAACGGAAGAGCTACTATCAATATCGTATATTCCATATCCAATTTTTTTCAAAAACAACTATATAATTCATTCTTCAAGACTTCATCTACTTCTTCCGGTAAGACTAATGCTTCATCTTGTCCATATTCTTCACCTGAATATTCCGTATATTCCGGTAGATATTTATAATGATAGCAATCGCAACCGCCGTTTCGGCCGCAGATATCCCGATCGCAAACAAAGCGAAAAAGAAACCTTCGAGCTGCTCCGGAAAAAGAAAGCGGTTGAATACGGCAAAGTTTATGTCCACCGAGTTTAGTATTAACTCGACAGAAATCAACATTGCCAACAGGTTACGGCGTGTAAAAAAACCGTAAATCCCGACAAACATCATGATAGTAGAAACTATCAGGTAATATTCCATGTGTATCATAACGGTGCTGTTTTATCTTTTTCTCGCAATCAATATCCCACCGACAATACAAGCCAGCAATAAAATACTGATCACTTCAAAAGGAAGTATATACTGGTATTTTTCCGAACCCATTAGTGCATGCCCAATCGTACGCACCGGCAGTTCGCCATGTTCAAAATGAGACGGTACAAATTTATTTTTCAATGTAACAAAAAGACAAATCACCAATCCGGCCCCGGCCGTCAAAAGTCCTGCAAACATCTTTGATCTTTTCAGCTTTTCCGCTTTATCACTCTGGGCGGATGTCAGTAATATGGAGAACACATAAAGCACGGTAATCCCGCCGGCATAAATAAGTAACTGAACGGCTCCCAGAAAAGAGTAATTCAACTGGAAATAGATCCCTGCCGTTCCAAACAGCACAAACAACAAATAGGTTGCCGAACGTACTATTCGCATCGTGGTAACGGCAAGTATGGAACTGACAACCAGAAAGACGGCCAGTACCAGAAAGACAATTAAATCCAACGTAATATCCATAATTCTCTGTTTAATATCAGGACTG
>DOZP01000140.1:0-226 GCA_003517945.1 Porphyromonadaceae bacterium
AGGGCAGCATACTTTTTAAAACACCACCAAACATTTTTATTAACCGGTATAAAAAATACGGAAGATACGGATTCGCACTTGGAAATGTTTGTATACGAAATTTTATTTACTAATGATATAAACAAAAAATACCCGGATTTGACAAAAAAACCGGAAAAAGAAGCTTTTGTAAGGCTTTTTCCCGAAACAAAAGCTCCTCATACCTGCTACCTCTTTCCGGATAATG
>DOZP01000140.1:312-1543 GCA_003517945.1 Porphyromonadaceae bacterium
CTCCTGTGTGCAGAACGGCAATTATTGACTAATCGTTTATTTTTTGAACAGATGAGGTATAAACTTATTCATTGTCTGTTTGAGACAGTCTGATAATATCATTCACAACGGGTTTTGCCTTGTATTGCCGGTCAAAAAGCAATGGATAATCGGTGCGCCCGCGTACCGGAAAATCGTTTTTCCACGAGACACCGTCCGATACCCCCCACATCGTAACGCGGGATACTTTGCCGGGATATGTAAGAAACAGCCGGAAAAAATCCGTCATTCTGCTTGTCCATGCCACAGAGGCTGAATCCGGAACGCTTTCGGTATACGGATTTATCTCTTTTCTGTACTCAAAAGTATTGGATATATCGGCTCCTATTCCGCGGCGGGGAGCAGGTAGTATGGATAGATCAAATTCCGTAACCATCACTTTTACACCCGCTTGTGTGTAATCAAGGATGGCCTGTTCATATTCTTCAATTGAGGGACCATCCATGCCGACATGTCCTTGCATTCCGATAGCGTCAATACGTATCCCTCTTTCTTTCAATTTTTTAATCAATTGAATGATCGTGGCGCGTTTACCCGGATACCATTCGTTATAATCATTGTAATATAATTCGGCTTGCGGGTCTGCCTCCTGGGCATATTGAAACGCTAACGGAATAAATTCCTCACCCAAGATTTGGTAGAATTTGCTTTTCCGGTAAGAACCGTCTTCCATAATGGCTTCATTGACAACATCCCAACCTTTTATACGTCCTTTGTAACGGCCCACTACCGTCGAAATATGACTCTTCATTCTTGCTTTGAGCGTTTCCGCCGAAACGGTATCGCCTTTCTCGTCCGTAAAGAACCATCGCGGCAATTGGCTGTGCCAGATCAGGCAATGACCGGTAATCCACATTTCGTTCTTCTCTCCGAATGCTACAAATTTATCCGCATCGGCAAAATTAAATTCGCCTTCTTTGGGTTGCAGATACATACTCTTCATGCAGTTTTCGGCGACTATTGCGTCGAAGTTCGATTTAATAATATCTATATTAGCCGCATCCTCTCCTGATATTTGTTGGAGACTCATGGCCGTCCCCATGTGAAATTTACCTTTAAAAGCGTCTTTCAATGTCATCTCTTTTGCCGATTGAGCGAAAAGATGACCTCCGGCTAACAGCATTGTTAATAATAGAAGATATTTCTTCATCATGATATTTTTTAATTAATTGTTATTTAATAAGTATAATGC
>DOZP01000140.1:1580-2548 GCA_003517945.1 Porphyromonadaceae bacterium
TCCGCAAAACCGGCATAAGTGGGTTTTCGATTATAGTTCAGACTCCAAAGGCCAATAGGAGAACCTGCACGCCAACCGGAGTTGGCAGGACTATCGGTCGGGCTCCAATGCGTAATTCCATATTGCTGTGCCACCGGAATAATCTCCAGGTATTTTTGCACAATGAACTTATAGAAATCAGACATCGCCTGTTCTTGTTCAAACGTTATATTTTCCGTTTTCACGTCAGCGCCGGAAGCGTCTACGATTCCCATATCAAGTTCTGATATTTTGATCAACTTGCCGCTCGATGCCAGCAATTCAAACATCTGCACGATATGCTCTTCTTTGCTCTGCTGTGTTTGAGGATTCATATAATAGGATACATGCATCTGCGTACCTATTCCGTCAATCCTGGTCACACCATCCGCTTCCCAGCGCTCAACCCATTTCAGCATACTCTTCATCTTACCATTATCGTCCCAATCCGACTCCAGGTTATAATCATTGACGAAAAGCTTCAGGTCTGAAGAATTTCCGCCGTTTTCGGCAAAATATTGACGGGCCAGCCTGATCACTGTTCGTACGTAGCCTTCATCGCCCAGATAGTCTTGCCAATAGAAGTTATTGGCAGCGTCTCCGGCAGAAACGGTTCCACGCGTAGCCGACTGTAAATCGAACATACCGTCTCCATCCAGATCTGCACCGGAAAGAGCCTCATTCACTGCATCCCACGCCGTCACATAACCGCCGCAAGCCTCCATCATACCTTTCACCCAATTTTCCATAGCCCACGTCAGCGTGTCTTTTTTCTCTTCGGGAGTGAGAGGAATGCCGTCGCTTTCTTGTTCAATTTCCCATTTGATGTCATCGAAATAATAAGTGGTTGCTACCGGAGACACATTCAGATTGAATGCAATCGTATTTGCACCTGCTCCCTCAGTCGGTACAGACCCATTGAACGTATATTCTTTCCATTCGGTTGTAAC
>DOZP01000140.1:2727-5462 GCA_003517945.1 Porphyromonadaceae bacterium
CCGGTGCCTTCAGCGCCAAAAGTAGCCGCTTTCGGACCTCCGGACGCATCAGTTGCGAAGAACGACGACACATCGTTGCCCTCACAGTCGCTGTTCTGCACTAAATTTTCCCACCAGCTCGACATCGAACTTTCATAATACAAGTTGATGTCGTCCATATATAAAGTGCCGGCATAATCGCCCACGTTGAAAAGTAATCGCAGTGCATTTTCGCCGTTACATGTAGTGCTTACCAATATATCTGTCCATTCCGTAGTTACCTTAAAAGCAGGGAAATCTCCACATCCTGCATATCCGTTCGGATTCTGGAAAAGACTACTGATAGCTCCTGCCGTAGTACCTTTTACCCGTAGCTTCAGGAAATAGGTAGTACCCACCTCGAAAGGAGTAGTTGTTTCATGACATAATTGTTTTTCCCAATTTGCTGCGGCTGTGGGGTTATTCATTACAAACACGCCATCTTCAACTGTCCTCGTCATCTCTGCACCCCATCCTCCTAATGGAACCCCATTCTCAAAATCATATTCGGCTACAGAAATAGAAGTCTTATCATCCGTTTCATTTTTTCTGTTTGCAATCAGGCTATTGAGGTACTTATTGTTTTGTTGCGCATGCCAGGCCAGCGTATGACCATAGACGGTAATACCGGCCGCTTGCGCCGTTACAACAAACTTCTGTACTGTAGTGAAATTCATCGCGCCGTCGTCCGACACACAAGACGCATATTTCATAGCGTTTCCTGCCGTCAACTCATCATAATTGGTAGTTGCCAATTCGTAATTGACATCTTTGCTGTTAAAATTACTAACCGTAATGCCTGTTCCTAATTTGAAATTCGGATATTTGGCGCGATCTACATATGATTTCAATACATCATACGTATTCAAATACTCATATTGGGCGATACTTTCCGGTTTTTTCACTTCAAACGGCAATGCACTATCATCTGCACACGATCCTAAAACCGCACCTAAGGCGATGAGTGAAAACAAGTTCTTATATCGTTTCATGTTTTTTGTTTTAAAGTTATTCTTTTACTACAGTAAACCATTCGGGTTTCACCTGGCGGTCGCGCATCACTAATGTATCTTTGGTGGCATAAGTCTGCGAACCGAAATCGAGCGTATAATCTAAATACAGCACATCACGATCCTTATTATTGAACGAATTTTTTTCGCCTTTCTCCACATACTTACCGCTACCCGACACACTGCATCCCGGCGTATCGGTAGAAAAAGTACATTCGTTGTTTTCATTGAATGTCAACATCAGCTCACAGGTTTGGCCGTTACCTTTCCAGGACCACCCGGCTTTATTCAACGAAAGGGTAGTAAACTCGCAGAGTTCGTCATTCTCCACGTACTGCTCATGACGCACGATTGTCGATGTCCCGCCACCTGCCGTCACCTGGTCTGTTCCGCGACGCAAATAAACACCATCCCACGCATTCACATATTTCACTGCATACAAAATGTAATCTTTTGGGACAACGTTCCAGTCGCTTGCAACGCGACGATCCGGATTATCGACAAGTGGAACACCGGATAGGATGGAGTCGGCGTTTTGCACGTTCGACATCACTAAAGGAATGACATAAGTTGTTTCAATCGACTTCGGATCAGCGAAGAAAGCATCCGTAAGCTGTACTTCCACGCCGCCGCTGATTTCCCCTTTGGGAATAACTATTTTATTGGACGACAATTCGTAATAGTCTGACGGCATAGGTACTACGTTTCCGCCACCGGCAAACACCAGGTTGTCGCACAACGAGTTAACTACGGTAATATCTACCGTAGGATTGGTGCCGTTATCATAGACACCGCCCAACGTAGCCTTGATAATACACTTGTGCTGATTATCAATTGTATTGTCGAAAGTCTCGTCATTGCCCAGCACAATCGTCCTTATGGGATACTGGTAAGCAAAATACACCGTAGTTCTTCCATAATCGGGGAAAGACCAATCTTGGTTCTCACATGCCTGAAAGAACATCAATGAAATCAATGAGAATATATACAATATTTTTTTCATTTTCTTTAATCTTTAAATTTTAAATAATCAAATTACCAACCTTGGTTCTGCTTCAATTCATTATACTTCACTATCTCGGTATAAGGTATCGGACCGTAATTCATGTAATTGGCATAATTACGGTTTTCAACCGTAAATTCCGTATATGTGCCTTGACTGATGCGTATCCCTTTAGCCGGTTCGCTTAAATCGGCATTCCACCGGCGTAAATCCCAGAAACGAAACCCTTCGAAGCATAATTCCAGGCGACGTTCGTTACGGATCAATTCACGCATCTTGTCTTTGTCCGTCTTGATACTTTCCAGGTAAGCATCTCCGTTGTCAACTCCCACTCCTGCCCGTTGACGAATGGCCTTCACCACATCGTAAGCCGAGTAGCCATGAGTTCCGGTTCCTTGTGGCCCCCACGCTTCATTAGCAGCTTCCGCATAATTCAGAAAGATTTCAGTATAACGGATACGAGGGCTATAATGGGGTTGTCCGTTCTTGTTGGTCGAAGTTATAGATACATCTTCCCGAAGATGTTTTCTCAGGTAATAGCCGGTACGGGTAGAGTAGTTATCTTCCTTGTTCAGCCCATCATCATTCGCAGTATTGTCTACGCTTGTGTCTATCACTTTCTTGTCTATACCTACTGCACTTCCGTTTACGACAATATACAGGTTCATGCGCGGATCGCGGCCGGCGTATGGATTTGTGGCGTC
>DOZP01000140.1:5661-6403 GCA_003517945.1 Porphyromonadaceae bacterium
TTAACCCCCCGATCAAATCGAGCAATTCGCCATTATAATTAGCTGCATCTGCCCATGTTACGGTAGTCCCTTGTGCAAAAGCCGGACTGGCGCCCAGCAATGCAGCCTTGGCACGGAAAGCCATGGCGATGCGACTGCTCATGCGCGTACGGAAATTTTCACCAAATACCATGTTGTACTGACTTACATTGATGCCTGTTGAACGGTATTTTTCCGGTATTTGATTATCCGAAGCTATATTCTCATAATCAAGCGGCAATAAATTTGCCGTCATTTGTACATCACTGTATATCTGTTTGATGCACGCATCGTAAGTGTCGCGGGGATAGTTGAAGTTGGCACTTATGTCTTCCGCTTCATTAACAATGGGTACACCCAGTAACTCTCCGCCGGGCGTCCAGCCTCCATGCGCCTGTAACAGGTAAAACATAAACATAGCACGCAAGCCATAAGCCTCTCCCTTTAAGCGATCGCAAAACATGGTATTAACCAACGGATTGTCTACCCAGGAAACCTGATCTACTTCCCCTAAAAACAGGTTGATATATTGAATTGCCGCCTTGCAGGACGACCATTGATCCATAGGATTATTATTGGAAGTCCACGAACCGGTAGCCATTTTCAGGAAGTCATTATCAGTTTGGTTTATAACTGCGTCGTCTGTTGCCACATCATTGAAAGCCATCGAGTTATAAGGATTTCGCGTATAGGCGTTTGCCAGAATACCTTCCGCAAAAATCGG
>DOZP01000345.1:0-405 GCA_003517945.1 Porphyromonadaceae bacterium
CTCAACTTGAATCCGCCATACTGTTGGTTATTCACAATTAAGCTGGTCTATTATCAGAATAGATTAATGACTTTCCAGATTCATTGTTCCAAAATATCCTTCACGATTAAAGTCGTTCAATATTTGCTGTTCTATTTTGGTTCTTTTCACAATAGGGTTTTGATCCCAGAATTCCTGATGATATTCAGATGCCATCACCTGATGAGATAAAACATCCCGGTGTTTTAAACGATTTCCTTTTTTATTGAATGCATACTCTACAGATAAAAGAGTCGATTGGATATTCATATTATATTTTTGTCCATTAATTTTTGCATCAATAGAACTCTTAACTTTAACGGATTCAACAACCGGAAAAGCAGAAGAAGCAGTTCGGTAAGAAATTACAATCTTGTGATTCTCATT
>DOZP01000345.1:480-938 GCA_003517945.1 Porphyromonadaceae bacterium
TTTTTAATCATATTCTCTCCTTTCGGTTGAAATTCATATACTCTGATTTCATCGCTTTGATCCGATGATATGATCTTATTTATCGATACATTGTAATATTTCTCAAAATCTTTACATAAAAGTGAATTTATCGTTTTGGTTTCTGCGTTTTTCAAACTTACCGGGCTTAATCGTGAATAATTATGATAATTTGCAAACCAAAAAAAATCTCTTTTTATACGGGCATATCGTCCTTCCTGTAAAGAAAGCGTATTTAGCCTGACTGAGGCCGGCGCAGTAAAGAAACTTTCAATATATTCTACACATGTATCGTTATTGAATGTCAATTGTCTGTAATAATAGGTTGATTCCGGAAAATCTTTATCTTTTTTTCCTTTCAAATGTTTATTGTAGTTATTCCATACCTCTTTAAGTTCCTTGATAATAGCTTCCTGAGGTATAATTATAATTTCGGACAA
>DOZP01000345.1:971-13621 GCA_003517945.1 Porphyromonadaceae bacterium
AGCATAATAACTTATGTGAGAGAATGTAACATTTACATCTCTCTCGCTTTTTAATTCATATTCCCCATCTGTATTCGAGATTGTATTTGCAGAATTTGTATAAACAGCAACCAGTTCAATAGGTTGCTTTGTTTCAGAGTCAATTATTTTACCCGAATAATTTTCCTTTTCTTGAGCTGTCAGTACAACACCGAAAATACTCATACATAATATTATATTCAAAATTTTCATATGCTTATAGTTATATTTTAACGTGAGTTCGAAATAAAAAATAGCATAATAAACAAACAATGACTATCTTTATGGTATTGAATCACAAAGTATTAATCAAGATTTGCCATTATGCTAAGCACATGCAAAAGTATGAAAATATTTGATTTAATTAATCAGTTTTTAAAAGAATTTAATCAGGCTATGTCAGATCATCAGCTCAGAGAGGATAAAGGCCAAAAGCACAGGCATAAGCCAAACCGGCTCTCCGATAGTGAAGTAATCGATTAATGAATAATTTTTATTTTGTAGCGTATAGTTTTTCATGGTTAAGCAGAAGAGAGGCGCTATCCGTATCTGCATAAATAGTAGAATAGCTTAACAATCGTAAGCAGGTAGACGGTACGGTTTCCGATATTTCGTCCATATAGGTATGGAATAATGCGTTTGATTTTGTGTAGCCCGGAACCATACAAAGAAAATATCGTGCCTGCCTGAGCGCTGAGATGGTTAATGTCAGCGCGTGGGTAGGCACATCATCAAAATTGTTAAAGCATCCGTCATTTACTTGTTGCTGACGGCATATATTATCGAGGTTAACTATTTTTACCCAATGAGGATCTTCAAA
The DNA here is from genome assembly GCA_003517945.1 of Porphyromonadaceae bacterium. Lineage (GTDB taxonomy): Bacteria > Bacteroidota > Bacteroidia > Bacteroidales > Tannerellaceae > Tannerella. The sequence continues at coordinate 1,810 of DOZP01000345.1, forward strand.
ATCAGCCACATGCGGATCGTTAAATGCAATATGTCCGTTTTCGCCGATACCGAGACAAACAATATCGATAGGGTATTTGCGGAGAAGTTCCGTATAGCGCCTGCATTCTTCTTCGACTCCATGATCTCCGTCCAGATAATTGACGGAATGAAAGGGTCGTTTGTCAAAGAGGCGTGTTTTGAGAAAATTTCCGAATCGTTGGGGAGCATCTGTGGGCAATCCGATATATTCGTCCATGTGGAATGCGTTTACTCTGTGCCATTCGATATCATCGTATTTATATAGTTCTTCCAGAAATTCCTGTTGTGAAGGCGCTGAGGCGAAAACGATATTTATATAGTCCTGTTTTTCAAACAGGGGTTTTATGATGTTTACCAGATCGCGGGCTGCGACAATGCCGAGCTCTTGTCTTGTTTCGAATATTTTAATCTCCAGAAAATCTTTTTTTAAGGTTTCGATCGGATGGTTCATAATTAAAAATTATTTAGGATTAATTCTCCGTTTATTATAACGGCTTTTATGTCAATATTCTCATTGAAAATTACAATGTCAGCATCTTTACCCTTGGTTAAGGAACCTTTTGTTTTATCAATTCCCATAATTTTAGCCGGTGTTGATGTAATCATCCGGATAGCGTCTGATAGCGGCACTTCTCCCAACGTATTCATGACGCGGACCAAACGGTTCGCCGTAGCGACACTTCCCGCAAATGCCGATCTGTCCGGTAATTTAGCCACACCGTCTTCGATGATGACCGGCTGTCCGTTTTTCAGGCTTCCCAGCATGCTTGAACCGTCCGGCATTCCTGCCGCTCTCATGGAATCTGTGATCAGCGCGATTTTGTCAGCTCCTTTGATCTGATAAACTAATTTTAGAAGACTTGCCGGCAGGTGAACGCCGTCTGCTATGATCTCGACCGTCATACCCGGTATCAGATAGGAGGCTTCGATAATTCCCGCGTACCTGAGCGCATTTCTGCGCGTTACGCCTGAGGTGCATGAATACAGGTGTGTAACATGTGTATATCCCCAATCATAGGCTTTCTCAACTTCTTCGTAAATCGCATCCGAATGTCCGATAGCCGGTAAGATATTAAAACGCCTGAGTGTTTCGGCAAATTCTTCGCTGCCTTCCAATTCGGGGGCGGAGCTCCATCTCGCAATGTGTTCGGCGTTTTCGAGAATCTTCAGGTATTCTTCTTTATTCGGATTACGGATATATTGGGGATCCTGCGCACCTTTCTGATTCATGGAAAGATAAGGGCCTTCCAAATGCAATCCCATGAAAGAAGCTCCTTTTTTGTTTTTTGTTTTTGCTTCTTTGTAAACGGCGAATGTCTGTTCCAGTTCTTCCGTTGTAGACGCAAGGGTTGTCGGATACAGGGATGTTGTTCCGTAGGCGGCATGTGTTTCTGCAATTTGCAGATAAGCCTCAGGTGTTCCGTCCATAAAGTCGTGATTGCCGGCTCCGTGTGTATGTATGTCAATAAAACCGGGTGAGACATAGCAACCCCTGGCGTCAATTATATGAGCGCCCGGAATTTCCGGATTTCCTTCGCTGACTTCCCGGATTTTTCCGGACTCAACATATATCATACCGGAAATCATTCTGTTTGGCGTCAGTATTTTCCCGTTTATGATTTTGAATTTGTTCATGCCGTTTTCTTTATATTATTCCATGATGTGATTTTATGACCGTAGAATGCGTAAAATACCAGGTAAATAAAGCATGGGATTAATACCCAGTAAGCTTGTTTTAATCCGATATGGTCGGCAAATTTTCCGTAGATCAGGGGTAGTATGGCATTTCCGGCCAGCCCCATGATCAGAATCGACGATCCTGTTTTTGTAAACCGGCCCAGATCCCGTATGGCCAATGGCCAGATCCCTGCATATATCAGTGCATTGGGTAGTCCCAGCAGAAACAGGAAGCAGATAGAGATTTGAATCGTATGGTTACCAAATCCGGTTTCGCCCGGTACCAATAATACGCATAACGATAGTATCAGGCCGGTCAGCGTACATATCTTTAATGCATTTGTCTGGTTGATAAAACGTGGAATACAGCCTATTCCGATCATATAACCGATGATGGTAGCCGTTAATGTATACGAGGGAAAAGCTTTGGCTTCTACCAGATCAAGTCCCATCGAACTGGCATATCCGATAATGGTGTCTATTGCAATTACCTGGGTGCCTACATGCAGGAATAACGCAATAGCTCCCAGCACCAGATACGGAAATTGAAATACGTTTTTCTTTCCGGCGTGAGAAGCGGCGAGTTCTTCCGTTTCGTTTTCGGTATCAATTTCAGGTAAGACGGAAAAACGGATGAATAAACCGACAATAATCATCAGGCCGCTGAGTATGCTGTAAGGTAGTATAACTCTCCGGATTAGTTCATCCAGCGCAACGTTTCTGGACACTTCATCCATCGTCGGGAGGGCTGCGAATAATTCGCTATCCGTCACTTTTAATGTGAATGCTGCAAAAATAAGGGGCGAAACGATTCCTGCAAATTTATTACAGACCCCCATAATACTCATCCTTTGTACGGCTTTTTCAATAGGGCCGACAATCGTAACATAAGGGTTTGCTGCTGTTTGAAGAATCGCCAGACCCGTCCCCATAATATATAATCCGAGGAGGAATACCCAGTAGGTTCTGATTAATGCAGCCGGGACGAATAGCAAAGCGCCTAATGCCAGCGCGAAAAAGCCATACATGATTCCATGTTTAAACCCTACCTTTTTCAAGAGTATTCCTCCGGGTATGGACATGACAAAATAGGCTATGTAAAATGCGAATGTAACAAAATAGGCTTGGAAATTAGTCAGTTCGCATGCGATTTTAAAATAAGGGATTAGGATGGCATTCACCCAGGATACAAATCCGAACACAAAGAACATGAATGCCAGAATGACAATGGATATGGTGTATGTATATTTATTGTTGGTTTTCATACGATTTTTTATTATTGCCGGCAATGATCCTATTTTTTTATTTTCTTATTGGCGATTTCCCAAACCTCATCCGTACTTACGGGAGCGCCGTTTCTCCGCTTACTTTCATCGGCAGCTTCCATAAATTTAAAAATCTCCAGTGTCTCTTCTGGTTTTACCGGAGCAATTCCTGTTTCGAAGAAAGCAATGATGTCATCTAACAAAGGGTTATATCCGTTGTAGTCGCCTAATGTCATGATTTCTTTTTCCCCAAAAACGTACCCTCCGTACCCTGTTTTTCCTTTACGTAATCCGCGGAAAGATCCGATCCGTGAATCAGACCAGACACCGGTAATCAGGTCGGTATCCGCCGTATGGATACGTGTCACGGTTTTGCAGCCGGGGCCCATGACGGTAAAAAGCGCTTCAATGCCATGAATTCCATACCAGAACATATCCGCATGAGTCGATTCCAGGGTGCATGGACTGAAAGAGGTAGCGCCCAACACTTTTCCGATGGCATTTTCCTTTATGATTTTATCAATATTTGTCATGTAACGTAGTGAGGAGGCAGAGAAGACCGGCACATTCATATCGGCTGCCGCCTGATAGATGAGAATGGCGTCTGTCAAGGAGGCCGCAACAGGTTTGTCTATAAATACGCGTTTTCCGGCTTTAAAAACCGCTATCGCTTGTTCCAGATGTAAGCGGCCGTCATTTGTTTCCAGCAAAACATAATCCACTTTTTTCAGCAGCTCTTCAATGGAGTCGACGATTTCCACATTATAATTTTTTACATCGTTAATGTATCCGGGAATTCGCTTAAAACTGGATTCGATTGTGCGGCTACCATATGGATATGCGGCCGTTACTTTATACCCTTTGTACTTATTGGATTCTGCTGTGTTAAGTAGCTTTGTGAAGGCAATGCTGTGCGAAGTGTCTAATCCGATAATTCCCACTTTTTTTTCAGCAGTTTCGAACATTCCGGATTCCTTTGAAGAGACAAAGTCGGAAGCCAATAATCCTATTCCGGTCAGAATTCCGGATTTAATAAAGGTTCGTCTTTTTATCATAGTGTAAAATTTTATGTAATTGTAAATGTAAATATTTATGATTTTTTATAACGCAGATATACCATACGCCATACTATTTTTCATATGCAAATAAACGAAATGTTTATATAGTAAAAGTGTATATTTTGCGAAGTAAAATCCTCAAAAAGCGTCTTTTGTATATATTTAAATTTGAACCGGGTATGAATCGGTTTGTGTCTTATGAAAGTAATTATAGTTTCATTTCCCATCCGGATTCATAGTCACGGTTCCATAATTTCATTGCTTCCTGATCATGCAGGATATGTCCGTTCGTTTGGTCAATATGCAATGAGCGTCCCATTCTTTGTGAAATATTACCCAGTTGCATCAATAACGTGCTTTTATGGCCGGAGTCGATGTCTGAATATAGTTTTTCACCTTTTCTTATGGCGTCAAAAAAATTGTTGATATGTAAAGCGTCTAAACTTTCTGTGGGATTCATCCGGTTTTGTGGATCTACGGCCAGTTTGCCGGTTCCTTCTTTTATCAGGTTGTTATCCAGATCGAAAATTTTATATCCGTTGCCTCCGGTGATCATCAGGCTCCCTTTTTCACCATAGAACATACAACCGACGGATTGTTCTTCTGATCTTTTACCGTTACAGCTCAGGCCTTCCCATATCATAGAGCATTTGTTTCCGAATTCGATGCTTATTGTTTGTGTATCGGGTGTTTCCCAGTCGTCTTCGGCAAAATAACGTCCTCCGATTGAGCTGACCATTGTCGGATAATCGACATCCAGTCCCCAGCGTAGAAGGTCAATCATGTGGGTGCCGTTGTTCAGAGCTTCGCCCGTTCCCCAATGCCAGAACCAATGCCAATTATAATGTACGATATTATCTTTATAAGGTACACGCGGGGCGGGTCCTTGCCATAAATCCCAATCTAACCATTCGGGAACAGCCGTTTCTTTTCCGATGCCAATCGGTTTCCGGTTTGTTGCGTACCACGATTTGCCGTAATATGCACGGCCGATAGCTCCTTCTTTCAATGCCATGATGCCTTCCCGGACATTTGGCCAGGCACGGCGTTGGTTACCCATTTGTAAGACCCGTTTGTATTTTGCCGCCGCCTGTACCAGTATTTCTCCTTCGGCGGGAGTGTAACTACAGGGTTTTTCCAAATAGACGTGTTTTCCGGCCTGCATCGCCATCAATGCGGCGGGAGCGTGCCAATGGTCGGGGGTTGCAATAACGAAAGCGTCAATATCCGCCGATTCAAGGACTTTCCGGAAATCTTTTTCACCTTTAGGTCGATAGCCCATTGCTTTTTCTATTGATGTAATACATTTCGATATTGCCCTGGAATCAACATCACAGATATATGTGACTTTGCATCTGTCCTGCTTGGAAAAATTAGTGGCTAAGGCGGTTCCTCTTGAATTGACGCCAATCACTCCTACTCTTATTTTGTCATTAGCGCCTGTTATATTCGCATAGCTTTCAGCGCTCATTTTGGAAATCATACTTCCCCATGAAATGGCGGCAGTTCCAATAGCTGTCTGTTTGATAAAATTACGTCTTGTAGTCATTGTGGATTTTTAGTTAATTTAGATTCCAAAAATAAGTGATAATGAAAAAAAAAGATACTCAGAATACGAAGTATTGTCCTCAAAAAACGTCATTTCTTTTCTTGTTGTAAAAATAAGCGAAATAGGTGTTATGAATTGTTAGTGAATGAATTTGGTAAAATTATATAAAAGATAATTGTAAGGATTTTTTTTGATAAACATAATGAGAGATACATTAAAAATATAATTTGTTTCATCTCTGTTCAAAACGAATCTTTGTGTATTTTGATTACACATTTTGATAAATAGTTGTTTAGATACTCAAATACATTAATATTTAAAGGATAGATGTAAATATAAACAGAAACGAAAATTGACGCTTTTTGAGGATTGAGTGACGCAAATAAGTATTATTTGCCCGTCTTGCTATGCTATTTTTGTAACATATTTGTAGAGAGGGAACTTGAGAGAGGCATATTTGCTTGATGATACGTAGTTAAATTTAAGTACAAGTTAATCATGGAATAAAAAAATCATACTGTTATGCGAACAAAATTAAGTCGAAGAGGTTTTATTGAAAGAGCGGCAACAATAGGTGCCGGACTGGCATTTGTGAATATTCCAACCATTGTGTCTGCACGGAATGCGGATCAGATAAAACCGGCTGTTTTAGGAGGGCCGAAAGCTTTTACCGGAAAAGTGTCCGGATGGCCGCTTATCGACACAACAGAAGAAAAGGCATTGTTGAAAGTATTGCATAGTAAGGTTTGGAATCGTGTTGCGGGAAAAGAAGTCAAATCATTTGAAGAACAATATGCGGCGCTGTTGGGCGCAAAGCATAGTCTTGGTGTATCCAGCGGAACAAGCGCTTTGTATGTCATATTGGGAGCGAACGGGTTAGGGCCGGGTCAGGAAGTGATACTTCCGGTATACACTTTTATCGCAACCTATAATGTGATTGTTTTAAATTATGCGCTTCCGGTGTTTGTGGATACGGATATAGAATCTTTTCAAATAGACGCGAATAAAATTGAAGCTGCGATTACTCCCCAGACAAAGTTGATTATGCCGGTACATATTGGCGGGACGCCCTGTGATCTGGACAAAGTGTTGGAAGTGGCCAATAAGCATAATCTTCCGGTTTTGGAGGATGCCTGTCAGGCTCACATGGCGGAGTGGAGAGGGAAAAAGGTCGGTACCCTGGGTATGGCAGGCGCTTTTAGTTTTCAGGCGTCGAAAAACTTAAACTGCGGTGACGGCGGCGCTATTACCACGAATAGCGATGATCTTATAGAAGCGTGTTACCGGTTTCATAATCAGGGACGCGGCAGCAAAAGCGGTTTGTATAATCCGGGCACGGGCATCAGAGGCACAAATATGCGATTGACCGAATTTCAGGGCGCGATATTATTGGCGCAGATGGCGCGTCTTGCCGAACAAACCGAAAAGAGATCCGCAAACGCGGATTATCTGACAAAACTGCTCAATGAGATTCAGGGTATTATGCCGGCAAAACAATATCCGGGAACCACTAAGAGCGCTTATCATTTGTATATGTTCCGTTATGATGAAAACCATTTTTCAGGTCTCAGTCGCGATCAGTTCATAAAAGCGCTGAGTGCGGAGGGTATTTCCTGTTCGTCGGGATATACTCCAATGGATAAAGATAAGTATATACGCGACCTGGCCGAAAATGAACATTACATTAAAATGTATGGAAAATTGAAGATGAGGGAGTGGCTGGAAAGAAATGAATGTCCCCAAAATGAAAAAATGACCCGGCAGGCCGTGTGGTTTACTCAAACAACATTGTTGGGATCAAAAAAAGACATGGANNCAGATTGCGGCTGCAATCCGGAAAATACAGAAATATGCGGCTGAAATAAAAGCGAAATAGCCTGCTGATAAAAATCGGATCCAATTGGCGGAGAAGAAATTTAATCGGTTATGAAAAAAGTTAAACCACTTGTAAGTATAGAAAAAATGAATTGTTTACACGGAAAACAGGGAATAGTATTTAGCGTAATACTGTGTTTTTGCTTATCGTTTTTTAGTTGTGGGCAGAAACCGCTTGGAAAGGATAACGCTTCTCCGGCTTTTAATGGCTGGAAAACAGGGATGGCAAAAGCGATCATTACGCCTGCCGATTCGATCTGGATGGCCGGTTATGCCGCAAGAACAGAACCGGGCAAAGACACGCTGCACGATTTATGGGCTAAAGTTTTTGTGATTGAAGATGCGAACGGGAAAAAAGGAGTATTGGTAGCTACCGATCTTATCGGATTTAAAAAAGAAATTACCTGCCGGATAAAAAAACAACTAAAAGAAAAATATGGTTTTTCTGAGGAACAGGTGATTCTGAATAGTTCGCACACGCATTCCGGGCCTGTACTGGAAGGTTTGCTGACCGATATTTATCCGGAAAGTATTTATGAGGATGATCGGATCGCATCATATACGCGGAATTTAGAGAACCGGATCATTGTGTTGGTGGGAGAGGCGTTGGAGTCGATGCAACCTTCGAAAGTTTATTTTGGCAATGGTGTTTCCCGCTTTCAGGTAAACAGAAGGAATAATGTAGAAAGAAACATTGATTTTCTGACGCACTTGCAGGGTCCTAACGATTATGCCGTACCGGTCATTAAAGTAACGGATCTCAGTGGTAATATGTGTGCCGTATTGTTTGGATATGCATGCCATCCGACCGTGTTAAGCGGTTCTTCCTGGAGTGGAGATTATGTCGGTTTTGCTCAAATAGAACTGGAGAGAATATATCCGGGCGTGCAGGCTATGTTTTTCCAGGGCGCCAGCGGCGACCAGAATCCGCTTCCCAGGAGAAGCGTTCCGTTAGCCCGGCAATATGGATTGACTTTGGCGGCCTCGGTTGAACGCGCCGTAGAAGAGAATATGATTGAATTGAAGCCTGATCTGAAGATGGCGTACAGTTGCGTTGATTTACCTTTTGGTGAACTTCCTACCCGGGAATCATTGGAAAAAACCATGAAGGAGTCGAACGTTGATTATTATAAACAATGGGCAAAGAGGATGTTAACCGTATTTGAAAAAGAAGGTTCTTTTATATCTTCTTATCCGTATCCCGTTCAGGTCTGGAAGATGGGAGACCTCCCGATTATAGCGTTAGGTGGTGAAGTAGTGATTGAATATGCGATAAATATGAAGCGTGAGTACGGGCAAAATGCTTTTGTTATGGGATATTGTAATGATGTTATGGGGTATATCCCTTCCGAGATCATCATAAAAGAAGGCGGATATGAAGGTGAGACGTCCCAAATGGCTTATGGCTTGCCCGCCAAATGGTCTGAAAAAATAGAATCAATGATTTACACCGAAGTTGATAAATTGATGAACGCGGTTGAATCAATGGAATAGTACCCCCCGGATTTAATATCGGGCTGAATGTTTTTTTCTTTACCCGTCTGATTATAGTTGATTTATTAAAAAACATTAGTGTACGAATAATACAATGGGTATTTGCAGGAAGAGTAGTATGATATAAAATGTCGCACGCTTCTGAGGTGGTAAATATGTGAGCCGGAAGAATAACTATTGCGATAGTTAGCCTGATAATCAATGTATTGATATAGTTTTAAGTAGAATATATATAATTCCTCTGAGGAGCGTATTGTTGAAAGATTCCGAAATAGATAAGTAACAATGAAGTAGCGTATCCGATAAAAATCGAGAATGGAAAACCTAAAAATTTATATATTGAGTAACTTTTAATATTTAAGAATTTAAAATTATGAAAAAGCATGGAGTTAGTAAAAAAGAATTGCAATCACTCTTTTTTTGTGTAAAAGGTGTTTCAATTTTAGTAATGATGTTGCTGTTTACTTTTGTTACGCAAGCGGGGGTCGTTGAGCTATCCGATCGTACCTTTGAAGGTAATCAGCAGGCGCGGTCGGTAACGGGAGTTGTAACGGACGAGAGCGGGGACGTTTTGCCGGGTGTGTCAATAAAAATAAAAGGTACAACGCAAGGTACGATCAGCAATGTTGACGGCCGTTTTGAACTACAGAATGTTCCCACAAATGGAATACTCGAATTTTCGTATGTCGGTATGCAAACGGAAGAAATAAAAGTAGGAGACAAGACGCAAATTAATGTTGTAATGAAAGAAGATGTTATCGGACTGGGAGAGGTCGTTGCCATCGGATACGGAACAATGAAAAAGAGTGACCTGACGGGATCCGTATCTCAGATAAGTGCGGAAAGTTTTAAGACACAACCTATCACACAGTTCACGGAAATACTTTCCGGAACAGTCGCCGGTTTTTATTCCAAACAGGGTACAGGCGCGGCAGGCGGCGGATCTATGCAGGTGCGCGGGCCTAATTCGTTGACGGCGGGCACTTCGCCGCTTATTGTGGTCGATGGAGTTATTTATAACGGAAGCGTGAGCGATATTAATCCGAACGATATTCAGACGATTGATGTGCTGAAAGACGCAAGTTCCGCAGCCGTTTACGGCGCGAAGGCCGCTTCCGGCGTTGTGCTGATCACGACAACAAAAGGAAATAAGGGCAAGCCGACGATTAATCTCTCTGTCAAGAACGGTATCAGTACGGCGCTGAATAAAGATTTCATGAGTCGTTCCCCGGAAGGATATATGGAATTCAGAAAGAATTTTTATAGGACATTGGGAAATGATATGCCTGATTACTACTGGTTTTCTCCGGATAATCTGCCGGATGGCGTAACAATCGAACAGTGGAGAAATGCGGCGAATAATCCGAATGCGGACAATCGACTGGAGTGGTTGTCCAGGATGAATTTTTTTCCGGAAGAAAGGGACTATTATTTAGCAGATGAAATTGTTAATTGGCAGGATGAGGTATTCCAAAACGGATACAGGCAGGAATACGACGTGAGTATAGGAGGAGGGTCCGAGCAGGCGACCTATTACCTCTCATTAGGCTATATAAAAAATGGGGGGATCATTGTAGGTGATGATTTTTCAGCTTTCAGAATCCGTTTAAACAGTGAGTACAAAATCAATAACTGGATTAAGACAGGGATCAATATGCAATATGCGATCCGGGATGAAAGTTCGGTGACTGCCAATATGGCATATGCCAGTTGCCAAAGCCCGTTCGGCAAAGTGTATAAGGATGACGGATCCGTAAACTGGTATCCGTATGGTTATGAGGTGAGCCGTAATCCTTTAATCGATACATACGGACAAGACCGGTTAAGGAAAATACATAGTCTGTTCGGCGCATTATATACCGAATTGACATTGCCTTTCGGGATTTCATATCGTTTTTCTTTTCAGCCGCGCATTGAAAACCTGAAAGATTACAATTACTGGTCTCCCGAAACGATTACCGGTGCGATCACCTATGCGAATGGGCGTATTGACAGAACAGACAATTCCACTTATGAATGGATGATTGATAACCTGGTGAAATGGAATAAGGTAATAAATGTTCATTCGTTTGATTTTACATTTTTATACAATGTGGAGAAGATAGAGACATGGGGGAGTTACGGCTCTAATTATAATATACAACCGATCCCGATACTGGGCTATCACGGCATGCAATACGGCACTTTTCCGAATGTCACCAGTAATGATACGAAAGCGACGGGCGATGCGCTTATGGGGAGGTTGAATTATACGCTTATGGATAAATATCTGCTTACCGGAACGTTAAGGCGCGATGGATACTCCGCTTTTGGGATCAAGCATCCGCGGGCTGTATTTCCGGCGCTATCTGCGGCATGGCAGATATCCAGGGAAAATTTTTATAATGATTCGTGGCTGATGAATAAGGCTAAAATGAGATTATCATGGGGACGAAGCGGAAACCGCGACATCGGTATCTATTCGGCGCTTTCATCCCTGAATCTGAATAGCTATTTCAATGGCAGCGCCGTCCGGATGGGATTAACCGGTGCGAGGCTTGCCAATGATGAGTTGAAATGGGAAGAAACGGAATCATTCAATATCGGTTTTGATCTGGGTTTTATCAATAACAGGATTGAGCTGACGGCCGATGTGTATGCTACGCAAACAAGTAATTTATTGGTCAATAGGGTTTTGCCCAGGATTACAGGCTATTCGTCCATTACCTCCAATATCGGGCGGGTAAAAAATAAAGGATTTGAATTGACGCTGATAACCAGGAATATTGACACGAAAAACTTTAATTGGAAATCTACTTTCACCTATTCCATGAATAGAAATGAAGTTGACAGACTGTTTGGGGATGTCAATGAATATGTTCTTGAAGGAAAGAC
>DOZP01000345.1:13643-20013 GCA_003517945.1 Porphyromonadaceae bacterium
ATCTGGGACTATGACGTCATCGGGGTCTGGCAGGTAGGAGAAGAAGAAGAGGCCGCCAAATACGGACTTAAGCCGGGAGATTATAAGGTGAGAGACCTGGATGGCAACGGAAAATATGAAGCGTTACAGGATAAAACGTTTATCGGACATACCATTCCGAGGCACCGGTTGGGTCTGATCAATGAGTTTACGGTATTTAAAAACGTGAATGTATTCCTTTTTCTCCGGGCGGACTTAGGCCATAAAACGGCGTTTCACCAGTCTATTCAGGGATGGAGTATGTTCGACAGGCAGAATACGCAAAATTATCCGTACTGGACGTTTGAAAATAAGTCGAACGAATGGCCGAGGCTGAACAATAACCTGTCTCCGTTCGGAGGAGGTATCATGCCTTATAAATCAGCTTCGTATTTACGATTGCAGGACATATCCGTATCCTATAATTTTGAAGATGTCGGCAAATATATTCCGACGATTGACCGGATCAGCCTGTTTGTTTCCGGACGTAACTTGCTTACATTTTCGAAATGGAAAGGATATGATCCGGAGTCCGGACATTCGCCCATGTATAGAAATCTCTCTTTTGGATTAAACGCAACGTTTTAATAGTTACTTAAAATAAAGTTGAAAATGAAAAAAATAGTTATATCATTATTGATAATTTGTGGCTTGATGTCATGTTCCGATGATTTTTTGAAGCCGGAGCCCTTGTCGTTCTTTTCTCCGGAAGGCACATTGGTAGATAAGGGCGGTTTTGAATCGATATTAATTTCATTGAGAAAAGATTTGTCAAAAGAATTTATTACTCAGAAGAATCTGATGGCTCATCAGTTTATGGTTTCCGAAATAGGCGTTCCGTGGCTGCAATTGGATTTCAGGCAGCTTACTCCGACTACGGATCAATACCAGCAATTTGTGAATCAGATTAATACGATTTTTGAAGTTATCAAAAATGCGAATATGATTATATCCAGAATTGATAACGAGAATGTGACGTGGGCAAGCGAAGAAGAAAAAAATATTGTCCTGGCCGAAGCGCTTTGGCACCGGTCGTACTGGTATTACCGGTTGGTGGGTTGCTATGGGGATTTGCCTTTTGTAAATGAAGAGGTAACGAGTGCGAAGTTTGATTTTAAAACACACTCCAGATGGGCGATATTGAATAAGCTGCAAAAAGATATGGAGTGGGCGGTCAAATGGATGCCTGAAAAAGCGGAGATGGGTGTTCCGTCCAAAGCCGCAGGCACTCATCTGTTGACAAAGATCTATCTGGCCAATCTGGAATTTGATAAAGCCATAAGCAGCGCTTCGGAAGTTATTGATAATTCGAATTACGCACTTATGACTTCCCGCTTCGGAGAAAATGCCGCAGATCCGAAAAAAAATGTTATCTGGGATTTGCACCGGCCGTTGAATAAAAATCTACCCGTCAATACGGAAACGATTTTAGCGATTGTAGACCGTTACGATGCGCCGAGTACTTCCCGCAGTGTAGGGACTTTTACCATGAGGGTTTATAATGTGGCGTGGTATAATAACCAGAATGCGAAAGATTCCGAAGGGAATCTCGGGTTTGTAGCTCAAGGGCCATTGTACGATTCGTTGGGACGCGGAAATCCGGACTGTTCGTTGACGCCTTATCATAGTTACGAAATCTGGAAAGAATCCGGCCTTGACTATAAAAGCACATCCGATTTAAGAAGGGCTCCGATCAATTGGTATGAACCTGAAGAAATGAGATATAATAATCCGGCTTCCGTTGATTACGGAAAAGTGGTTGATCCTGCAAATACCAATTATCCCGATCAATTCTGGGCCAGGTTCTACCCGATGCCGTTCTATAAAACCTATATCCCCAACTACCCGGGTCAGCAGGGTACTCCGCTGGGTAGCAACGGAGATATGTACGTTTATCGATTGGCGGAAACTTATTTGCTGAGGGCGGAGGCTTATTATTGGAAAGGAGACCTGGCAAAGGCGGCCGTTGATATCAACAAAGTGAGGGAAAGGGCAGGCGCCATACCCATCACCACCGCACAAGTGACGATTGATTATATTTTCGATGAAAGAGCGCGGGAGCTTTTTATCGAAGAACCCCGACAAAACGAATTGAACAGGGTCTCGTACATATTGGCGAAGTTAAACAGGGATGGATATACGTTGGAAAACATTCATCAAAAAAACTGGTTGTATGACAGGATCATAGCGCACAATGATTTTTATAGCAGAGGAGAGGTGATTTCGTTAGGATGGAGTCCGTATATCGCGCCGTATAATTTTCAATGGCCGATAGATGATAACATGATTACTGCCAATACGCTGGGAAGGATAAATCAGAACAAGGGGTATACGGGTTCGGAAAGAAATGAACCGCCTCTTGAAGTGATTGAAGAATAGATAATAGATATAAGTACACATGACATCCGGCTTTGTGAGTTTCTGCGCAGGTAAAGCGTAAACCCGCAAAGCCGGATGCTTTTTATCGTGAAGCGGAATGAATCGTCAATTATCGGATTTAACGTTTGCGTCCGGATTATAACGTTTGCGGTATTCGGAAGGAGAGAGGGTATTGTATTTTTTAAAAATGCGGGATATATTTTTATAGTTGTCGAATCCGGACCGGAATGCGATATCAAACAGGGAATCGTCGGATGTCAACAATAAGCGCTTGAATTCGTTAATCCGATAGTTTTGTATGTATTGATACAGCGTATCGCCCGTTTCGATCTTGAATTTTTTTTCTAATACTCTCCGGGACAGGGGAACCTGCTTCACTAAATCCGTAACGGAAATGGGATTCACATAGTTGTTTGCTATGTAGTTAAGAATGTGACGGATGTGTTTGTCGGAAACGGCGTATTTCTCCGTAGACCCTCTGTTTTCGATCATCAGAGGTTCAACAATAATATTTACCGGATGCGGGATTTCTTTCTTTATCAATTGATGTAGAAGTTTTCCGGCCTGATATCCTCCGTTTGTGGCATCTACGGTAATAGAAGACAAGGGAGGGTTGGAGATATTACATAGAAGTTCGTCGTTATCTACTCCCAGGATCGCAATATCGTCCGGTACTTTTATGTTATAGATGCTACACGTTTCGGAAATACGCAGTGCGAACTGATCGTCGCATGCAAAAAGTGCGATCGGTTTTGGTAGTTGCTCCAACCATTGAGCCAGCTCGACTAAGTTATAACTCCATTCTTCTTCCTCGCGGGGTATGTCGTCAAAGGTGTAAAGCGGATAGCGGTGTTTTTTTATTTCGTCTTTATAACCATCGGCTCTTTCTCTTGACCAGACAGAACCTTTAAATCCGTAATAGGCAAAATGCCGGTATCCTTTATTGATAAAAAATCGCGCCGCCATGACGCCTGTGCCGAAATAATTGCCGGTCAGATTGGAAACATGCTGGTGTCTGTCACGATAATTCTGTACGATAATGGGAATGTGAAGATCATTTAATAACTCAATGTTCACGTCGTTCAGTAGTGCAATAATAGCGCTCGCATTCCATCGTTTAGCCCAGTCCAGCACTCCTTTTTCACCGTAAACCATGCGATAATATAAGGGCATACGTTGAAAAGACCACCCTCCCTGCTCTTTGGCATACTTCACGACTCCTTTTAAGATATTCCTGCTATATCCGCTGGAGAAATCCGTTAGCAGCAGAATTTTAATCATATTCTAAACAATTAGACTGGGTTATTTTGCAAATATAGTTAATTGGAACAACTTATACAATTTCATTGAATAAATTGTTTCAATTGTTCAAAAAAAAAACGTAAGGGGATTAACCGTTTTTCTTCCGGTATACATGTTCAGGCAGCCAGTTTTCTTTCAACGCGGATGATCTGCCGGCGGTATACGAGGCATGCCGTAGTAAAATAAACGCCTGTTTGCAGCCATAACAGGTGATATTCGCGCGCGACTTCGTTTAATGTTGCACCACACGACTTAATCAGCGCAAATCCTTTTATTCCCGGAGTGGAGGGGAATAGATCGCTTATTACCCGCCAATACCAGGGGAAGGCGTCTTTGGGCCATGATATACCCGAAATAAAGAGTAGTATGACCGACATAAAGACGAATATCATCATGGGGGATTCGCGTGTGCGCATAAAACCGGATAATGTCATGGAGAAAAATATGCATGCGAACAGGTAAGGTAGCAGGAATAATAGCAGTGTCCCGCGTTCGCTTACACTCGGGAAGGAGAATAAATGCGGTACAACTACCAGGGTCCATATACAGACAACAATGTAAATAACAAGGTAAGCCAGCGACTTTCCAAGCACTACGCGTAACGTTCCGTGAAAACGCGCATTTTCTTCCGGTATCAGATGGTGAAAACGGTTACGTTCGCGCGCCGTACCGCTTAGCATACCTATGCCGAGCACAAGTGTTTGTTGTATGACAAGCATTAATACGGCCGGGATCAGGAAGCTTGCGAATCCGTTCGAAGGATTAAACAGCGCTACCGATTCATAAGGGACAGGGTCTATTTGTATATCATTCAGTTTATCCGTGGACTGGGGCAGGTTATGTGCATGGATGTCCTTTCCCATATCCAGCGAGACTTCGGTCGCTGATAACAGTATTGCCTTGTAGTATAACAGCAAACTCATATCGCAATAGAGTGAAACGGTCGCCTGTTTGCCCGAATGCAGGTTTTTACTGAATTCGGAAGGGAACATCAGTATGCCGTATGCCTCTTTTTTATCTAACATCGTCCTGGCTTCGTCCATTGATGCGCAGACTGCCGTTACTTTTGCATCGGGTGTTGCATCAATACGCCTGATGAATTCGCGGCTGTATGTCGAATTACTGTCATCAACCACTACTATTCTTACGTCACGGGCTGTTTCCGGATTATAAATGAGCGAATAGATAAGGGGATATGCCAATGGTACAAGAAAAAAGAAAATCATGACGCCACTGTCCCTAAAGACATTTCTAATCTCTTCTTTCCATACATAGAACAGGTCATGTATGCCTTCGGTAATTATTTTTATTATTTTTTTTTCTTGCTCCATAGCCTGATTGTCTGATTTTTAATTAAAAAAATGTTAAATTTGCGTTATGAATCGTGGTGATAAATCCTTGTCAGGGTATATAGTGAAAATAAAGCATCGCTTTTTTAAGATTTTTCCTGATGAGGAATGGTAATATAATAAACCCCAACAGCCAGATGTATTCTCCCCATGTATAAATCAGGTCTCGTCCGTTAAGCGCCTGGTCAATGTATATCAGCAGATAATGCCTTAACGGATAAAGATAAGATAAGGCATGGAGTGGGGGATACATATCCGAAACGGGAAATGAAAGTCCGCAGATTGAAAATCCAAGCATACCAAACAGGCTGGCAAAGCTTAATCCCAGGCGTACGGTAGGTAATACGCCTATCATAAACACGCCGACGGCCTGTGAGGCGATAACTAACAAAAACATGGCGGAGATCATCGGCATCCAACCCGAATACAGAGGGAATGCATTGTATCCGTAGAGAATCGCACAGGTTAATAGTCCGATGATTGTAAAAATGATGGTATGGGGTAGTAATTTTCCGATGACGGCGACTGTGATGGAATTGTTTCCCACGTGCAGCCAGTCGCGCGATGTTTTATATTTTATTTCCGTTCCGATGGAATATACCGTAATCAGAAATATCAGTATTTGCAGGATTCCCGGTAATATGGAGTTGTTTAAATAAACCGAATAGTTCAACCAGGGATTGCCGATGGCATGCGTATCGATGACGATCGGTTGCAGTTGTCCCATGATTTGTTCCCCGGTATAGCCTTTAGCCTGTCCCGTTTGCAATCCGACAGCCCCTCCGGCAAGTACCGACATGGCCTTCATATCGCGGAAAAGAAGTGAGCCGGCGATCAGGTAGGCTCCGTTTGTATAGAATGAGATCCGGGGCTGTTTCCCCGTACTTGCTTCTTGCTGGAAATCTTTTGGGATATAGTAAATTCCGTATATGTTTCCTTTTTGCATTTCTTTGCGCGCTTCTTCAAACGAACGGGTCTGTATTTTTACGGAGGTTTGTCCGAACGCATCAAGCTGACGTATCAGGTTGCGTGAAGCCGGGGTATTGTCCATATCCACCACCGCGGCAGGAAGATTTGCCGGTAGCCCCTTTTCCATTAATGTGATCATGAAAAAGAGACATCCTATTGGCGCTACTATCATACAAAAAAAGTAAATGGGATGCACGCACATCCTTCCGACTTCTCTTTTTGCAATGAGCCATATCCTTTGTAGACCGACCTTAATACTTGTCATTTAATCGTTATTTATATAAGTTGTGATGATGTGTATCCGAAGCCTTTTATCTTTTGATGATCACAGACATGCCGGGGCGAAGGTCTGT
>DOZP01000345.1:20047-21033 GCA_003517945.1 Porphyromonadaceae bacterium
GCGGCGTATGTTCCCATGTCTTTCATATAATACACTTTCAGCGTGACTTCTTTATTTTCCAGTGCAGGGATCAAACCTGTAACCTCAGCCCCTATTTTGATGTCTTTCAGCAGGTCTTCGCGCACGCTGAAAGTAATCCATAAATCACGCAGGTCGATAATATTCATGATGGGAGCGCCTGTGCCGACCAATTCGCCGACTTCCGGAAAGCGTTCCGCCACTTCGCCGTCGATGGGCGAAACCAGCGCGCGCTCCCTGATGTACGATTCTACTTCGGCGACAGCGCCATCGGCTTGTTGCACAAGCGCTTCGGCCGCTAACTTATCTTCGCGGCGCGCTCCTTCCTTTGCCATCTCGTATTGAGATTGCGCCGCCTTTTCCGTTGCTGCCATGGCCTGGTAGTTGGCGGCTGCCTCATCCCGTTTTTGTGCCGACATAACTCCCTGGTCGTATAGGTTTTGGACGCGGTCGTACGATTTTTGAGCGATTTCAAGTCCGGCTTTTGCCTTTTGCCACATTTCATAAGCTCCGGTTACCTCCTGCGCGCGCGCTCCTTTCATCGCTTTTGCGCTTTGCGCTTCGGCTGCGGCGCGCACGGCCCGGACTTGTTGAAGTTTGGCTATCACTTCCGGAGTGTCGAGATATACAAGCGTATCGCCGGCTTTTACGTTGTCCCCTTCGCCGAAAAGATAGGACGATACGCGTCCCGGCACTTTCCCCGAAATGCGCACCTGCGTGGCCTCCGCTTGCCCCATGATGATCTCGTCAGGCGGTGAAAGCAGGAAAAAGCCTGCCAATGCTACTAATCCTATCACCACCAATACCGCGATAAACGCAAGTAACATGTTATTAATCGAATACTTTTTTTCTGTGTTCATCTCTTCTGTTTATTTAATTGTTATTCATTGAGGTCGTCAGTTTTCCCAGCGCCTTATCCATATATACCTTGGTCAGTTTTAGCTCTATTTGTGCGTCGATGAGTTGGG
>DOZP01000345.1:21116-28037 GCA_003517945.1 Porphyromonadaceae bacterium
TGCTTGCCGGCTTCGTTCACTTTATATGCAGACTGATTGACTTGTAATTCAATCATTTCGCGTGCGCTTTCATATTCCAGGCGTTTGATCAGCGTTTCCGCGCGCGCTGCGTTTCTCTTATGAGATCCTTCCCACCATCCGGAAATCGGCACCTGAACGGCAACGCCAACATTATACATACCTGAAAATTCATTTTTATAGCCGTTATACGTATTCGGATTCATTACGATATAATTGGCGGTCAGCGCTACATTCGGCAACATATCAGCCGAAACGATCCGTTCTTTTTTCTTATAAATGTTTGTAACCAGTTCCAGGCTTTTCAGTTCCTGCCGGTTTGCGAATGCTGTGTGTACGTCCGGAAAGGCTGTTGTTTTACGTACCGGCAAGCGATCTGTTTCCTCATCTGCGAGTTTTACCGGGGAAGTCAGTTCAAGACCACAGATCTGAGCCAGCAACATACGTGACAAGGTTAGCCCGTTATTTACTTTTGTCTGCGCCATTTCAGCCTCGTTTAGTTTTACCTTTACGGATAATCCGTCCGCTTTCGTTGCCACCCCTTCACGGATCATGGCGGCCATATCACTATCCGTTTTTTTCAGCATTTCAACATATTGATCCGCCAACTTTTTTTTGTTCACAAGCGAGATGACTTGCCAGTATGCTTCATCCGTCTGATAGATGACTTCTTCGAGTTGTACATTGTTCATCGATTTAGCCAGTTCTTTCGCATAACTTGTTATCTGGTTGTACGATATGATTTTACCGCCCATGAATACGGGTTGTACAAGTGAAATATTTCCGATCCAGACGTTTTTAAAATCAAGGTGTGTGGCTCCTTTTATTTCGTTTCCTGCCGTTTGCAATGCGTGCGCCAAATCCGGAAAATTCTGCAGGATCGGTTCCAGTTCCCGCATGAGGGCAGGCAATAGTTTTAATTCACTATAGTCAATCAGTTCGAGATCTTTTTGATTTCGCAAGTATGTTCCCATAGCCGATACCTGGGGAAAATAGTTTGTGCGCGCCGCTTTCCGCTCCTGCTCCGCCTTATGTATTCCGGCGGCGGAGATTTTAAGTTCTTTGTTGTTATCAATCGCTAATTGGCGGCATTTTTCAAGAGACAACGTTTCTTGTCCGCTTATATGAGCCGTACAAAATAATAAAATACTTAGTAAGATTTTAAGTTTCATTTTTTATATGTTTATTATTTAATCATTTCAGGTCGCAAAGATAGGCGATATTGTTCATGCCGGAATGTTTAAATTGTCTTGCGAAATGTCTGAATTGTCTTTAAATGAGAAATAATGAATGTTATTGTTGCAATAATGTTTATTTTTGCCATGAAGTAAGGAGGTCTTTTAAGCCTGTTTTTACTTGGATAATACATCAAAGATAATAGAAAAAAGTGTTAAATTCAAAATAAGTTATGTTCGAATGGAAATAGATCGTTTAAATGTTGAGCGTTTTACGGAGAATCCTGAAGAATTGCGGCAAGACGTAATATTAAAATACTTTGAAATTTCGGGGAAGGAAGACAGCGTTATCGGAATTGAACATTTTCCGAAAATTGTAGAAGCCGGCTTTGTGGCAATTTGCATCGAAGGGGCATGTGAACTGATGCTTGATCATGCGGTTTACAACTTTAAAGCCGGTCAGATCTGTGTCGGTTTTACGGCGACGGTTGTGCAGACCTTGTGGAAAAGCCGGGATTTTGTATGCGTACTGCTTGCCGCGAATATTGACTTTCTCAGAAACATAAACATACCCTCTGTTTCGGATTTATTTATCTCCATACGCAGTAATCCCTGCACCTCGCTTTCCGATGAGGACAAAGTCGCTTTGCCGGCTTATTTCAAATATATACAATCTGTTTATCAACGGAAAGAACATGCTTACTACATGGAAATCACCAAACAACTTCTGTTGGTCTTATGTTATGAAGTGGCGGCTATTTATCAGCAGAACCGGCCTTCTAAAAAGCAGATATATTCCTATAAGGACACTGTATTCCGTGATTTTGTACGTTTACTTTCTTCCAAATACCAGGAAGAACGGCGTGTTGCATACTATGCAGAAATACTATGTATTACACCCAAATATTTGTCTGCTGTCGTGAAGGAAGTTTCCAATAAAACCGCTGCCGAATGGATAGATGACTATGTATTGCGTAATGCGAAAATCCTCCTGACAACAACGACGCTGACCATACAACAAATTTCGGATCAACTAAATTTTCCCAACCCTTCGTTTTTTACACAATATTTTAAGCGCGCAATGGGTAAAACGCCGAAGGCTTTCCGCAATACCACGAGTGTAAAATAGTTAAAAAGAATAAATTTTGCACTTTTTTGTTCTAAAATATATTTCAGTATATTATTTTTATGTATCTTTGGAGTTCCCTTCCTGAAAAAAATATAATTATGAGAACATATACCTATTTACTTATTTGTGTCATGATAGCATTCTATTCTTGTACAAATAAATCTAATTCAAATCTATCTCACCTTACGGATATTATTATTACTCCTTCAGATATTGAGCCTTCTTTTGATATTGCTAATTATATTTCCGATGACTTTGATATTATTGCATTGGAAACTAATGAGGAATGTTTAATAGCAGGCATAAACGATGTTATATATATAAATGAAAAATACTATATTTTGGACAAACAGACAAGTTCGATTTTCGTTTTTGACTCTCAAGGGAAATATATTTCGAAATTATTCAAAAAAGGGGAGGGGCCGGATGAGTATACCAGCTTGGACGCTTTTGTTGTGATAGGGAATGATATTTGGATATCTGATACAAATATAAGGGTACTCATAGGGTATAATAGTAATTTCGATTTAATTAAAAAGATAAATTTATGGGATAAGATGACAGTTAATGATTTAGCTGTTATGGATAATTATATATGTATGGCATCAAACTGGAGTGGTTTGTATGATAACAACATACAGTTAGGTTTGTATGGTATTCATAATGAAGAAATGAAAGGCCTTATATATGTTCCTGAAATACCTGAATATGCTGCTCGCTTTACTAAAACCTCTCAGCTATCAATGTCGGGAGATAGTTGTTTATTTATTTACTCATACTGTGATTCTATATTTCAGATTAAGCATGATAGTGTTATTCCTCAATACAGGATTGCCTTCAAAGAGAGATATAAGGATATTCCGTATTCAATAGAAGACTATATAAATCCAGATAAAGGAGAAATAATAAAAGGCATTGAAGATATAAAGCAAATTAATAACAATATTTTGTTAGGATATATTGATAACGGTATATTTATATCAGCCGTATATAATATTGATAAAAATCAGTCGCAATCTTATTCTCATTTATCTCATTCCGGTTTGGGTAACATGAAAATATTTCAATATGCTACATATATCAATGATGATTACATCCTATCAACCTATGAACTGACTGAGGTCTTTAATGATAAACAATTAAGTTTTATTCCGGACTTTAACTTGATTGAAAACGAAGAAGATAAAAAGAAAATAGAACAAGTTGTATCCGGTCTAAATATGGAATCTAATCCTATATTAGTAAAATTTAAGTTGAAGTAGTATGAAATTTTCAATAAAAATCATACAGCCGACAGAGTTTGAATTACACTCCCGGCGATTGCATATCTATTTCAAATAGTATCCTCCGGTTTTAGGTGCACCTCTGAACTCAATTCTCTCTTCTTTTTTCAATAAATCCAGGTATCGCATGGTTGTGCGCCAACTTTTTCCGATTTGTTTTGCTATGTCAGAAGCAGATTGGCCTTCGTTGTTGGTAATAAGATTAAATACAGTGTCTTTTATGTCATTCTTGCTTTTTACTATGTCATTTACTATGCCATCATTGACGTTTATGGGGTTATTTTTCTTTGCTCGCTTAAATTCAACCGTAAAAAATCCACCATCCGTAGTAAAAATCGGTTCGGGAAGTCCGGCTTCCTGCATTTCTTTCCGCATACGAGGAATACCCGATGCGACCTGTTCTACCAAGTCCATACGGGTAAACAATCCGAATACTAAAGGATTGCGAGTCATACTCTTACGCCCGAAATCTCTCTGTACACCCATCAACAAACCACCGGGATTAGATATTTCAACACGGTCATCATAGATTTCAATCATTGTTACAGCTCCCTGTTCATAATAATCACGATGTGAAAGCGCATTAATAATGGCTTCTTTAAAAACCGTCAGCGGAATCTCCCAAATTTCTTTTCGGGGTCCCGTTCCCTCAATGATATATGCTACTTCCAATTTATCTTTTACCCATGCTTCTGCCTGAATATATTGTTGGTACAATGGGCCACCATATGTTTTATCATCAATAATATAGACTTTCGTTGTCCCTTTGAACCGGACACAGCGAACAATAGCTTGAGGGAAAAAGGCTTCCGGTTGCTGTCCGAAGAACAATACCCCACCATTCTTTATTATTCCTGATTCATCAAAGGCTTGCAAATTATTTAATATTTGATGGGTGGACACATTACCGGAAATGGATGATGCAAGTATAAATTGTTTGAAATTTTTCTTATCGAGTTCTTCGTCCATGTTAAAACGTGGACATGGAACGGCATCGAAATAGATACGGTTACTGTTCTGAAAGAAACTTCTTATTTCTTCGGCGGTTATCAATTTTTGCGAGTTTGTACCTTCCCGCACATAGATAGTACCGGAAGTTACATAAGGCTTGTCTTTTCCCGAAAGGACATCCATGACCCAAACAGTTTTTCCGTCAACGTCTACTGTATATGTATTCACGCTAATTGCGGGAGATATATCCCTAATGGCATCCTGAATGGCCGAACGTTTCGTATTATCTATTGTCGCACCGACAATTTGATTTTTGTTGTTGATACCAATTAATATATAACCACCTTCGCTATTGGCAAAAGCACAAACGTCCTGCGACAGTTCCCTAACCTTTGAAGGAACACTAAGTTTGAAATCGGCGTTATAACCTTCGCCACTGCTTGCTATGGATTTTATTTCTTCCGGTGTCAACATACTATTTCTATTTCACTTGTAAAGATATGCATAATTCCCTGAAGATTACAGTTGATTAAACTTATCCATTGCATTTATTTCAAAACTTCAGGACGTTTAACTTTTTGTCGACCAGGAAACCATCAGTAGCTTTCAGGTTAAACCGGAGTTTGCGTTTGGCTTTGAATTTGAGGATGCATACATCCTGTGTGCCTTCTCCTTCGATCGTTTCTTTTTCGCCCGGGTTTACAAATGTTGGGTATAGTGCTTTGTCTCCGTTGGTGTGAAGCCTGTCGTTGGTCAGGTTCTCCATTTCTTTCGTATGAAGTGTTTCTATACCTGCATATTCGTATTCCTGCGGATTGTAAGGTAGTGCAAAACTAAAGGCATTGACCGCATGAAGGTCTGTTCCCGTTATCCTGATTTCTATGATTTCGCCGGCGTTGTAGCTTTGTTTGGGGGTGCTTATCTGTATGGATCCCTGTACTTTTTCGGCAGTTCCGGTTTTTACGCCGCCGTCTAACTGAGTGGTCATGACGGAAATATCGTAGGCATCAATCAATCCGTTTTTATTGATATCTCCATTGCTGATATATCCTTCGAAATCGGCATCTCCGCTCCTGAGTCCGGTATAATTCCGGTAGGAGGTCAGGTCGTTGTAGTCGATTTTACCGTCGTTGTTAATATCGCCGGGCAGATAACTTTCGGTTCCGGGAACTTTGAATACATAGATTTCCCTTCCCGAACCGTATCCGCCGACTGCATCGGTGATGTTTAGTTTGATATAACGGGCTGTTGGCCTGTCTGGGAATTCGAAGATTTTTACTTCCTTGTTTTTGGCCCATTCGAATGTGCCGGCTTCTTTCCAGTTTTCTTTATCATGGCTGTAAAAAACAGAACCTTTCAGTATCGTTCCGTTACCTGCGTTATCGCGTGGAATATAATGGAATTTGTCGAGCTGGTTGATGGTCTTCAAATCCATTATCAAATCAAAAGGAAGAGCGTCTACATTATATTTGGTATGCCATAATTCGCCTTCCTCGAAATCAAATAAGCGGCGTAATGAACGTCCCTGATTTTCGGCGGAGGTTTCACCTTCAATGCCTTTAATGGCGAATTCAAGCGGATTGGATTTTGTGGTCGCGGAAAACGCTGTCCAGTCGGAATATCCGTCTTTGTTTACGGCACGCAGATTGAATGTATATTCCGTTTCGGCTTCCAGGCCCTCAAAAAGAAGTTCTGTGTCCTTGATAGTCGTATAAAGCATGTCATTGAATTCGATTTCATAATAATCCGCATTGTTGACAGCTTCCCATGAGGGGTTTAATGTATATGCCTCCGTATTTTCTTCCGTTATTTGTGCGTTGGCCGGAGGAGTTAAAGGGCCGGTTTTTACTTTGTGCGTATCTGCCGGTTCAAATTTGAATCCTTCAACGTGCAACGTGATTTTATTGACGGTGATATCTGATGGTGCCAATTTTACGAGTAACTGCGGATTTTTGGTGATCACCTTTTTCTCAAACTCGCTTCCCGTGGTAGCGAATTTGTTCAGATTCGGGGCTTTGTCGAAAAAGAATACATTCTCTTTTTTCGAAAACTCGTCCGGTGAACTTACTTCCGTCAGTTTCACTCTGTTTCGGCCGTTTTCCGCCGCTATTTTCTTCGGTTTTTCAGTCACATTGATTCTGAATTCCGTCGTTTTCTCTTTGATGAATCCATCAAAGTCACCTTCGGACGGATGGATGGTTACGGTTATTTTATTTTTACCGTCTACGTCGGATTCAATGAAAGTAGTAACTCCTTCTCCCTGCCTGTATGCTTCGGTGGTACCATCGTCGTCGTATTCCGTAAAAGTGCTGTATCCGCATGGATAGATATCGTAGATGCGGAGTTTTTTATTGATTTCCGAAAC
>DOZP01000135.1:0-438 GCA_003517945.1 Porphyromonadaceae bacterium
ATGAATTTAAGAGCTTTTGTTCGGCATCGTTCACTTTGTGGAAGTTGAATTCGCTGACTATTTGTTGTTTCAACGCTGTTATTGCATCGTTACACAAGTTTCCGATACTGCCTTCGTGTGTGTGGCGGATGTTTTTATCCGGTGTGAATCTGCCGGCTTCAATGTCTAAACCTACCTGTTTATAGGCATCACGGAACGGCGTACCTTCGGATACAAGACGGTTGACTTCTTCCACACTGAATATCGGCGCATATTTTTCGTCGTCCAGAATATGTTCGTTCACTTTGATTTCGTTCATCATGCGTGTTGTCATGATCAGGCAGTCTTTCAATTCGTCGAACGACGGAAGGAATATTTCTTTTATGATCTGGAGGTCGCGGAAATACCCTGACGGCAGGTTGTTGCATATCAGCGTGATCTGCTGAGGTACGCCCTGGA
>DOZP01000135.1:461-3259 GCA_003517945.1 Porphyromonadaceae bacterium
CCTGTAGTGTATGCGTCCGGTAGTTTGATGAATCCGAAATTCTGGCTGTTGAACATACAGGCGTCAAATGCAAGTTTTGAAATTGTAGCTGCGACACCTGCCATGGCGAACGCAACGGTGCGTTCCATTTTCCCCCGGCCCATCTGTGCATACACAACATTGTAGTTCATGGAGTCAAAGCCGAGAAGATCTGTCGTCATTTTGCGGTTTAACGGGAATGAGGAGCCATAACCGGCTGCCGAACCCAGCGGATTACGATTGCATATTTTGTAGGCGGCCTGCAATAACTGCAAATCGTCGGTCAGGCTTTCCGCATAGGCGCCGAACCATAATCCGAAAGACGACGGCATTGCAATTTGCAGGTGTGTATATCCGGGGAGCAGGATATCCTTATAACGATTACTCTGCTCTATTAATACTTCGAATAAATCCGACAGAAGGGAAACCAATTCCTGAATCCGGGCGCGTGTGAAGAGTTTCAGGTCAAGTAGTACCTGGTCGTTGCGTGAACGTCCGCTATGGATTTTTTTTCCCGTATCGCCCAATGTACGTGTAAGTAACAACTCTACCTGCGAATGTACATCTTCCACCCCTTCTTCAATGACGAATTGACCCTTATCCGCTTGCCGGTATATTTTATTTAATTCTTCCAGCAGCGGCCGCAGTTCCTTTTTTTCAAGTAATCCTACCGACTCAAGCATTGTAATATGGGCCATAGAACCAAGCACGTCATACTTTGCCAGGTATAAATCCATCTCACGGTCTTTCCCGACCGTGAAGCGTTCTATATCCTTATCAATCTGTGTATCCTTTTCCCAAAGTTTCTGTGCCATATTTTAATTTTTATTCCGGTAAAGCAGTTATTACTCCTTTTATATTTATTCGTAAGGAAGACAAGCCACGATTTCCGATATTTTATCAATGGCTTCCTGTAGCGGTTTGGATACCATCGGTTTGAGGAACGGGTTCAGATCCGCACGAACCGTCATTTTCAACTTGGTATCTTTTTCCGCGACCTGTTTCAGTTGTATCCACATCAGCAACGGGATCGGGGAATTGGTGGTTGAAAACTTGATGGTTTTGTTCGGTTCCCTTTCTACAATCTGAAACATTACGGAGCCTACCGGATCAACCGTAAAACTACAGGTATCACGGTCGAATGTGAAGTCTTTGATTTTATCCTGGGGAATACGATCTTTTATACGTTCCAGGTTAGACATATCGGACAACATGGCGAAAATAATGTCATCGTTATGCGGTATTGTTTTTACTTCGCTTGTGAAATCTGCCATATATAAGATTTTATTTGTCCGGATCCCAGTTTTCAGGATCTTTACGCCATTCCTGCAGGATCGCTACGTCTTCTTCCGTAATGTAGTCCGTACGTACGGCCTCTTCAATGACCGCGTTGTAATTGGAGAGCGTTATGAGGGGTACTTTCGCGTCTTTAAACCGCTTTTCGGATACGGAAAATCCATGCGTGAATATGGCAACCATACCGACTACGTCGCATCCGAAATTGCGTACTGCGTTAACTGCCTTGAGGCTACTGCCTCCGGTAGAAACCAAGTCCTCAATAATAACTACTTTGGAGTCCGGTTTCAGTTCTCCTTCGATCAGGTTTTCCAGTCCGTGATCTTTGGGCGCCGAACGTATGTAGACGAATGGCAATCCCAATAAGTCGGCCACCAGTGCACCCTGCGCAATGGCTCCTGTTGCGACGCCTGCAATAGCCGTCGCATCCGGATAATTTTCGCATATTACGCGGGCCAGTTCGATTTTAATCGTACTTCTGATAGAAGGATATGATAGGGTCTTTCTGTTATCACAGTAAATCGGCGATTTCCAGCCCGAGGCCCAGATGAACGGGTTGGCCGGTTGTAATTTGATAGCTTTGATCTGCAGTAGTTTTTCTGCAATAATTTGTTCTAATGTCTTCATAGTCGTCTCTAAATTTTCAGATGCAAAAGTAGCGAAATAAACTGAGAAATAA
Organism: Porphyromonadaceae bacterium; assembly: GCA_003517945.1. Classification (GTDB taxonomy): domain Bacteria; phylum Bacteroidota; class Bacteroidia; order Bacteroidales; family Tannerellaceae; genus Tannerella. The sequence goes on from DOZP01000135.1 coordinate 2,455, forward strand.
ATATTTTTTCTCTCACTTTATTGTGGATTTATGTTACAGGAATATATCTGTTGTATATAAAAGCGTTTATTATTAACCGGTAAATGGATTTGCCGGTTAGATGGTTAAGGTATCAAAATAAAATCACATAAAATATAAGAATGCGGATAGCATCTCGACAAAGCTAAAAGAAAACACGTATTCTATTGTCATTGCATTCGATATGCATTATATTTGTAAAATATTCAAGAGTAATTAATCATTTAAATTGATCATAATGAAACGTGTGTATTCTATATTTGCAATAGTTACGATGTTGGTGACGTGTTGCTTGTTTTATTCCTGCAAGCAGGCGAAGGAGGTTGTGCCTTCGACGGATTTTGCCCCCTATATATCTGCATATACGGGAGGGATGGTGTATTCAGGCTCAAATGTTGTTATTGAATTGACACAAGAGCAACCGGAAGATGTCTGGAAAAAAGATATTGACGAAAAGTTATTTTCCTTTTCTCCTGCTGTTAAAGGAACGGCGCACTGGTTGAATAACAAAACGATTGAATTTGTTCCGGAAGAAGGCGAAATGAAGTCGGGTATTTTGTATAATGCTTCGTTTTCCCTGGGGAAAGTAATAGAAGTAGAAAAGAAATTTTCCAGATTTGACTTTTCATTCCGTGTGGAAGACCATACGTTTAAGGNNAACTACCAAACCGATCGAAATACAGTTGGATAATACGGTTACGGTTCGTGGCGAATTGACCTTCAGCGATGTGATGACGCTTGATGACGTGAAGAAGATGCTTTCTGCCAAACTCGGAAGCAGTAAAGT
>DOZP01000135.1:3306-8504 GCA_003517945.1 Porphyromonadaceae bacterium
TTAATCGTGTCTATAGACGGGACGTCCGTGAAAATAGACCGAAGTGAAACATTATCCGTAAACATACCGGCCAAAGATAAATTTCAACTATTTGAATATGAGATTGTCAGTTCGCCGGAATACGGACTGCGTCTTACTTTCTCGGATCTGGTATCGGAATCGCAGGATCTCAAAGGGCTGATCACTTTGAAAAATGTATCCGGCTATACAATGCAGGTGCAGGCTAATCAGGTGATGGTCTACTTCACGCGTGTGGCAAACATGACCGAACTTCAATTTACAATTGATCAGGGGTTGAAAAACCAGATGGGGGATGCGTTTGGCGAAACGAAAGAGCTAACCGTTTCGTTGGAAATGCTCAAACCGCAGGTGGAACTATTGACGACGGGAGCGATCCTGCCGAATTCAGGCAATCTGATACTCCCTTTCCGTGCGGTAGCGCTTCATGCCGTAGATCTGAAGATTATCCGCATATTTGAGAGTAATGTACTGATGTTTCTCCAGAATAACAGGCTTACACAGTATTCGTCGAATCAGATGCGTCGTGCAGGACGCCTTGTGCATAAGCAGACACTACGCCTTGATGCCGATCCGACAAAAGATGTATCCCTGTGGGAAAATTATTCCATAGATCTGACCGGCCTTATTAAGCAGCAGCCCGGAGCCATTTACCGTGTGGAGTTATCTTTTAAAAGGGAATACGCTTCGTATGAATGCGAAAGCGAAGAAGAACGCGAAGATGCGCTTCGTGGCGCTACGGATCTTACCAAAATGCTGACAGAAGAAAATAACATAAGCGAAGAGGATGAAAAGTACTGGGATACTCCCGACGCTTATTATTATGACAGCTATGATATGTACATAGACTGGGATTACTATGACTGGTCGGAAACGGAAAACCCGTGCGAATATACTTATTATATGCAGACCAAACGCAAGGCGGTCACAAATGTGCTGGCTTCCGATCTCGGATTGCTGGCAAAGAGTAATGACAATCATACGGTATGGGCGGCGGTAACGAATCTGCTTGATACAAAATCGGTATCGGGAGCAAAAGTAACCGCCTATAACTATCAATTGCAACCGGTCGGTTCGGGTATTACCGACGAGAATGGTTTTGCCGTTTTATCACTCAGGAATAAGCCCTTTATACTGGTTGCGGAATCAGGAGAACAAAAAGCGTATCTGCGAATGGTGGATGGTGAAGAAAATATGTTGAGCCGTTTTGATGTCGGAGGCGTGGAGTTGAAGAAAGGCCTGAAAGGATATATATACGGGGAACGTGGCGTATGGCGTCCCGGCGATACGTTGCACGTGGCATTTATGATAGAAGACCGTGAAAAGAAAATTCCTGAAAATCATCCGGTTTCGATTGAGATATACAATCCGCAGGGACAATTCTACAAAAAAATGATATCTTCTTCCGGAGCCAATGGACTCTATACATTCAATATACCTACTAAAGCGGATGATCCGACGGGGTTATGGAACGGCTATGTGAAAATCGGAGGCGCTACATTTCATAAAGGATTACGTATCGAAACGATCAAGCCGAACCGGTTGAAAATCAATTTGGATTTACCGGATGTTATCGATGCGTCCAAAGGAACGGTTCCGGCAGGTATCCATTCGCAGTGGCTGACGGGTGCAACGGCGCGCAATCTGGACGCAAAGATGGAACTGGTGCTTAGCAGGGTATCCACGCAGTTTAAAGGTTACGAAAATTATACGTTCAATAATCCGGCTACCCGGTTCTCTTCCAGTCAGACGGATGTATTCGACGGAAAGTTAAATGAGACGGGTGATGTGAGGTTTGAGATGAAGGTTCCTTCGGCAGAAAATGCGCCGGGTATGCTCCGGGCCAATATTACCTGTCGTGTATTCGAACCGGGAGGCGATGCAAGTATATTCTCGCAGGCCGTGTCTTTCTCTCCTTATGCTTCGTATGTGGGGATAAACTTCAACCGGAAAAAAGATCAGTATTACCTGTTTACAGACGAAGACCATGTTTTTGATGTAGTCACCCTGAGTCCGGAAGGAAAACCTGTCAGCCGTAATGACGTTGAATACAAAGTGTATCGTATCGGTTGGAGCTGGTGGTGGGAACATAATAATGAATCGTTTGATTCCTACATAAATAATTCGAACTACAAGCCGGTTTATTCGGGAAAAATAAATACGGTAAACGGCAAAGGACAGATAAAATTCCGCATTAATTATCCGGGATGGGGTCGTTATCTGGTCTTTGTGAAAGATATGTCGAGCGGACACGCTACCGGGGGAGCTGTGCTGGTAGATTGGCCATCCTGGCGCGGGCGTTCAAATAAACAGGATCCGAACGGTATTAAAATGCTTGCGTTCTCTCTTGATAAAGAATCTTATGAGATGGGCGAGGAGGCGGTCGTTACGATTCCGGCAACGGCTGCCGAAGGGCGTGCTTTGGTTGCCCTTGAAAATGGTACGGAAGTACTTCAGCGGGAATGGGTCAATCTGACGGCCGGAGAGGATACAAAATATACATTCAGGGTGACGGAAAAAATGGCTCCGAACATATATGTTCATATCTCCTTATTGCAGCCTCATGCCTCTTCGGGAGATCTTCCGATCCGTATGTATGGGGTAATGCCTGTATTTGCAACGAATAAAGAGTCTGTACTGAATCCGGTCATAACGATGACCGATGTATTGAAACCTGAGGCGGATTTTGAGGTTAAGATCAAGGAAAAGAGCGGAAAGCCTATGACCTATACGCTTGCCATAGTCGATGACGGGCTTCTTGACCTTACTAATTTCAGAACTCCTGATCCGTGGAGTGAATTTTATGCGCGCGAAGCTTTGGGTATCAGGACATGGGATATGTTTGATGATGTGATGGGCGCTTATGCCGGGAAATATGGTTCGTTGTTTACAATCGGAGGCGATGCCGACCTTACGAATTCATCTACAAAGGCAAACCGGTTCAAACCGGTCGTATTGTATGTAGGCCCCGTAACGCTGAGTGCGGGAGAGGAGAAAAAACATACGTTACGCTTGCCTCCGTATGTCGGTTCTGTTCGTGTCATGGTCGTTGCCGGGCAAAACGGAGCCTATGGAAAGGCGGATAAGACGGTTCCCGTACGTACGCCGTTGATGTTGCTTTCTTCATTGCCGCGCGTGCTGAGTACGGGTGAGACGATCATGTTGCCGGTCAATGTGTTTGCGATGGAAGATAAGGTGAAGAATGTGACCGTAAAAGTTGAAACAACGGGTAAATTGCAGGCATCCGAAGGGAACAGTAAATCCGTTACATTCTCGGCTCCCGGAGACGAAATTGTCTATTTCCCGATGAAAACCGGTTCGGAGACCGGTATAGAGACCGTTGTGATCACGGCGACAGGAGGCGGGCATACTTCCAGGGAAACAATTGAGATTGATGTACGTAATCCGAATCCGTCTAATCTGACGTTCAGGAGCAAGATGCTCGAAAAGGGAGAATCCGTTGAATTTGATTATGAACTGGATGCGGTTTATGAAGGAAACTGGGTGAAAGCTGAAATGTCCTGTATCCCGACTGTAGACATAAGCCGTCGTTTTGATTATTTGTATGACTATAACCATTATTGTACCGAACAGTTGACGTCGCGCGCCTTCCCTCAACTATTTATTTCCGATTTTAAAGAACTTGACGAAAAGGAAACCGAGCGCACGAAAAAGAATGTTACGGAAGCGATCAGCCATTTGTATAAGCGGCAGCTTTCTGGTGGCGGATTTATGTACTGGGCGGGCCAGGGGTATGCAAACGACTGGATATCATCTTACGCCGGAAGTTTCCTGATACTTGCCAAAGAACGGGGTTATAATGTAAATAGCAGTGTCGTCAATAAATGGATTGCTTATCAACAGGGAATAGCCCGGAACTGGCGTAGTGAAGTGTATGCGGATAAGCGTTATTCATACCGGCAGTCGGATCTGTTGCAGGCTTACCGTCTTTATTCCCTCGCGCTGGCGGGTGCGCCGGAGATGGGAGCGATGAATCGCCTGAAAGAGCTTAAAGATTTATCGCAACAGGCACGCTGGAGACTTGCTGCCGCTTATGCCCTTTGTGGAAAAGCGGATGCGGCTAACGAGCTTATATTTAATGCGGTGACGGATGTTGAACCTTATTCTTCCAATAATCAGACGTATGGTTCTTCCGAACGTGACGAGGCGATGATATTGGAAGCGCTTGTCCTGATGGGTAAAAATCAGGAAGCCTTTAAGCAGGCGCAGAAAGTTTCCGAGAATTTATCCCGTGAAAGGTATTTTTCGACGCAAAGCACTTCGTATGCAATGATTGCGATGGGACAATTTGCATCGAAAATGTCCGGAGAATTTAGTTTTGAGTGGTCCGTCAACGGAAAATCGCAAAAGAAAGTGGATATAAAGAAAGCGATATTCCAGACGACATTGCCTACCAATCCGTCGACAGGGAAGGTGCGTGTTCAGCATACGGGTTCCGGCCTGATGTATTTCAGCCTTTCAACCAAGACGCGTCCTATCGTAGATGATTTACCTGCAGTTGCCGAAAACCTGAAGATAGAAGTTTCATATACCGACCTGAAAGGGAGTCCGATAGATGTAAATCATCTGATGCAGGGAACGGATTTCTATGCCGTAGTGAAAGTTTCGAATATAAGCGGTCGTAATTATTATTCTGATGTGGCGCTGACTCATATCATTCCTTCGGGGTGGGAAATATTTAATGAACGCATGATAGCGGCAAGTACGTCGGAAAATGATAGTGGAGAATCCGGTTCGAAAGTATTTAACTATCAGGATATCCGCGATGATTGTGTAATGACCTATTTTGATCTGCCGGTGAACCGGTATAAAGAAATAAAAATACGCCTGCAGGCCTCTTATGTGGGAGAGTTTGTGTTCCCTGCCATACTTTGTGAAGCCATGTATGACACCTCTGCCCGCGCCCGTACAACATCGGGCCGGGTGTCTGTGACAAAATAACGGATGAAACCGTTTTTTAAAAATAAGCGACAACGCAGAAGGGCTATCCGGTGGGTGATAGCCCTTCTGCTGATACTCTATCTGTTTTGTTTGCCGCGTAAATTGTTTGACGTGCCTTACGCGACCGTTGTGACGGACCGGTACGGGGAGTTGCTTGGCGCCCGTATTGCGAACGACGGCCAGTGGCGGTTTCCTCCGTGTGATACGGTACCGGAAAA
>DOZP01000135.1:8658-10567 GCA_003517945.1 Porphyromonadaceae bacterium
GTCGAAACTATTTGGGCGACACGTCTGGAATGCCGTCTCTCCAAATCGGAAATACTGGCTTTGTATGCCTCGCATGCTCCTTTTGGCGGTAATGTAGTAGGTCTGGATGCTGCCGCATGGCGTTATTTCGGACATGCATCAAGTCAATTATCCTGGGCTGAAGCGGCTACATTGGCCGTTTTGCCGAATGCGCCTTCAATGATCCATCTGGCTAAAAACCGTCCGGCGTTACTGGAAAAGCGGAACCGCCTTCTGAAATATCTTTATGATAACGGAGATATGGATGAAATAGATTACGACCTGGCCGTCAGTGAACCGTTACCTTCGGAACCGTTGGCTTTACCCCAGACGGCTCCTCACCTTGTCACCTGGTTTTATAAGCATGACGACGGAAAACATGTCACGTCGTCAGTCGATAAAAATATACAAATACAGGTGGAATCTATCCTTGAGCGGTGGCATGCGACATTCGTACGCAGTGATATCCGCAATATGGCCGCGCTTGTTATTGATGTGCATACAAATGAAGTACTTGCCTATTGCGGGAATGTGCAGTTTGAGGATCATAAATCGTCTAATCAGGTTGATGTGGTCCGTGCTCCGCGCAGCACAGGGAGTATACTGAAACCTTTTCTTTATTATATCACCTTGCAGGACGGACAGATTCTTCCCAATACCTTGTTGCCTGATATACCGCTTAACATCAATGGCTTTGTGCCGCAAAACTTTAATATGCAGTATGATGGTGCGGTACCTGCATCCGGAGTGATAGCGCGTTCGCTGAATATTCCGTCTGTTTATCTTCTGAGAGAATATAGTGTGCCTAAATTCTATGATTTTCTGAAACGTGCAGGCATTACGACATTGACTCAATCTCCCTCACATTACGGGTTATCCCTTATTCTGGGAGGTGCTGAAGCGACTCTGTGGGATGTGTCGTTTATGTATTCGGATATGGCGCGTTCACTGCAGAACATGCCGCGAATAAAAGGAAGTTTTACGCCTGGTGATACAAAAAGATCCGGAACCAAGCCGGAAATGGTACCGCAGGTTTTTTCCGCCGGTGCGGTATGGCAGGTTTTTGATGCGCTGAAAGAAGTAAACCGGCCGGAGGAGATAGACTGGCGTTATATTCCTTCCATGCAACGGATTGCCTGGAAAACAGGTACGAGTTACGGTTTCCGCGATGCATGGGCGGTTGGCGTCACCAGCCGGTATGTTGTAGGTGTTTGGGTCGGCAATGCGAACGGAGAAGGAAAACCTGAACTTGTCGGAGGGAGTACGGCCGGGCCGGTGATGTTTGATATTTTTAATATGCTGCCTTCTTCACCCTGGTTCAGCCATCCGGAAGGAGCATACGTGGAAACGCTTGTGTGCCGTCAGTCAGGACATCTTAAGAGCCGTTTCTGTGATGAGGCGGATACGCTGTTGGTGGTTCCGAATGGTTTACGAACAACCGCTTGTCCGTATCATACCCCTGTTAATCTGAGCCCCGACAACCAACATCGCGTGTATGAAAATTGCATAGAGGCCGGACAACGAATTATTCAGCGAAACTGGTTTGTTCTGCCTCCGGTCTGGGAATGGTATTACAAACAGCATCATCCCGAATATAAGCCCCTTCCGCCGTTTATGCCGGGTTGCGGCGAAGACACGCATGCTCCCATGGCTTTTATATATCCGCAAGGTAATGCACGTGTATATCTGCCTAAGCAGTTGGACGGCAGCGACGGCGAGATTACTTTTGAACTGGCGCATAGTAACGGCAATGCGACTGTTTTCTGGCACATGGATTCCGATTATCTGGGTTCCACCCGCGATTTCCACAAATATACTTTCCGCCCGTCACGCGGCCGTCACAGCGTAACGGTTGTCGATAACGAAGGCAATACCCTTTCCGTTACGATTA
>DOZP01000135.1:10607-11628 GCA_003517945.1 Porphyromonadaceae bacterium
CATGAAATCAATTAGCGAAAGTACTATTGTCGCTTTAAGGGATGGTGGCCACAAGGCATTTGAGGACATTTTTACAGCCTATTTCGATAAAATCAGACTTTTCATTTTCGGTTACATAAAGTCGGAAGTTGATGCGGAGGAGTTGGCTGCGGATCTTTTTGTGAATTTATGGATTAATCGTGAATCCATAGATGTGACCAAATCTTTCAACTCATACTTGCACACCATCGCCCGGAATGCAGCGCTTAATTTCCTCAAACATAAATTCGTCAGGGAATCTTATCGAGACACTGTCCGGCAACAGGATTTCGGTTTCAGTCCCGAAGACGAATTGATTGCCAAAGAAACCCGTTTACTGATTGAAATGGCTGTTGAAAAAATGCCGGAACAACGGAAGATGATCTATCGCCTGAGCCGGACAGAGGGACTAAAGAATGAAGAAATAGCGATCCGCTTAAATACTACTAAAAGAAACGTGGAGAGCCAGTTAAGCCTTGCATTGAAAGACCTTAGAAAAGTCGTTACCAGTATCTTCTTATTCTTGCCCTGATTTTTTTTTTGAAAAAAATCTATTTTCTCATTGAGGTTTTTATTGCTGAGTTGTATTACGGTAAAACGAAGCAAAACAGAGAAAATGGAAACAGATAAAAAAAGTCAGGTATCGAAGATTACTAAGGATTACCTGCAAAACAGGTATTCCAAAAATACGGAAGAGGACATCCAGCAATGGCTTATAGAGGATGAATATTCCGCGGAAAAAGCGCAGGCGTCTTTGGAATATTGGGACACATTGAAAACGAAGCCCAATGCGAAAACACGTCAAGTATTAAAGCGGGTTAATGCAAGGATAGGTATTCTCAAAACTATCCCTCTGCGCCGCCGTCTGATGCGCATTGCAGCCGTTTTAATCCCGGCGTTCATACTCTTGGGCGGTATTTATTATTTCTCCCGGCAGGATAAGATGGTTCGGGTCATTGCGGCCTATGGGGAAACAAAACATATCCTGTTGCCGGACAGTTCC
>DOZP01000088.1:0-613 GCA_003517945.1 Porphyromonadaceae bacterium
ATTCAAGTCTTCTTTCCAGTGGTACTTTTGGCAATTTTTGTTCAATCACCACAGGAGTCTGCTCCAAGGTTCCGGTATCAATTGATAATAATGTATCACTATAAAATGAATGATAACAAATTCCATCATAATCCCTAAACAATGAACGTTGCCATACCCTCCTTGTATAATTTCCGTATTTTTCTGCGTTGCAGGACCCACACAACAGACAATCAATAATAACAAAAATCCAAATAAATACTTCATAATAAGCAATTTAAAAAACTTGTCATAAATTTACCAAATTCATGACAAGTTCAATTATTTTTCAGCAAAAATAAATATTTTTATTAAAATTGCAACTATTTACTTCGTTGTTTTATAAAATTCTTTTTGACATTTTATTCAGTAGAATTATCATGAAAAAATAAAATTAACCATGTAACACATACTGTGCTACATGGTTAATTTCATTTTCCGGACAAACCGGCTATTTCTCCAACAGAGCGGCCGCACACCACAGATAGGGAGCCTGTCCATGAAAATCGCCTGCCAGGCGCGGACGGTCGTAATAATACTGTTTATCATTCTTTTTACCTGTTCCGATACACACTTCGGCTACATTGTTTCGTTC
>DOZP01000088.1:822-3943 GCA_003517945.1 Porphyromonadaceae bacterium
AAATAACCGAGTAAATCGGCCATACCTACCGCCATCCAGCCGTCTCCGCGTCCCCAATAATAAGGTACATCGGGCGCGTGATAGAACAAACCGTTCGGACGTTGCAATTCATCCAGATACAAAACCATTTCACTTGCCGCCCGGTCCAGATACTTCTTGTCGCCGGTAACCCGGTAAGCCTGCGCCTGTACAACGGTAATCATATACATATCGTCAATCCACAAACGGGTTTGCCAGGAATGGCCTTTTTCCGCCCAGTATTTTTCCTCTATTTTCGCGTCTTTCGGCAATTCCCACTGTGTGTCGGCATATTCCAATCCCATTTTCTTATATCGCTCATCTTTGGTAATCTGATATAACTGCAGAGCCAAACCTCCGAACATATTATAATCAACATGGTTCATCGGTGGCAGCAACGCTTTTTCACGTGTAAAAAACGGTTCGAATTTATTCTGTAAATCTTTAATCAGCTTCTGATCCTTTGTCCGGACAGCAAAATCAAGCGCTCCGGTCCAGGTACAGACTTCGGCATAATGAATATACCTTGCCGCATAAAGATCATGCCGGTCGTCTACAAAATGATATGCCAGTCGTTTGCCGATTTCTTCGGGCGTAAACCCTTTCGGGAAGTCTGTCAGTACGTTATTCTGAGCGAATACATAGTGAAACGGAAACAATAAAATCAATAAAAATAATCTTTTATGCATAATAAGTTGTTTTTAAGTTGCTAAAGCATAATTGGTTATTAAAAATGTCAACCGGCATATACCGTACATAGCCGGTTGACAGTAACAGAAATCAGTCAATTTGGTCTTCGTCGGCTACGGCCTCTTCCCAGTTATCCCATTTAGGCGTGTTGGGATCATAACCGTCATAACCATAATTCTGGCTCAACCGTCCTTTATTATTAGCCGTAATCGATGCATTAAAAATCGGCCAGTAAATATTTTTTTTGTCTATCGTATAGTTAATATTGCCTTTCGACGCAACAATTTGGATGGTGGTACCCGCATTGTACATACCGCCACACTTCGTAACGCGCTGATACCAGTAACTTCCGCCTTCCGGATCCGTACCGCTCTGTTTGTCGAACGTTTCCAGGTCATATCTATTCCCCCATTCATCGGGCTGACCGCTACGGGCAAGGCACAACGACACACGCGTCAGTTCCACGTTACGCCATTCTTCCCAATACAACTCGCGGCCGCGCTCATTCATAATATCCCCAATCGTAACAGCTCCTTCATATAGTTGGCTACAGTTCGCTCTTCTTCTGATCACATTCAGGTCATCTTTGATCGTTGCATCGTTCGGGTTCACGTAATATTTAGCTTCGGCGCGGAGAAGATATGCTTCCGCCAGGCGATAGAGATACCAGTCGGCATTCCCGCCGTTCGTAGCCCCCCTGTTACCATCCGAACCGCTTACATTCGCCTCATTCACAGGATCATCCAGATAAAATAAGTAATGAGGCATATCGAACCAGCGACGAATCGTATCGCTACACAACAATTTTCCGTCATCATCAAAAAGCGTGACAGGGTTTCCGAATTCCGAAGAAGCCTTGTTATTGACACGATAATCTTCCATGTGAATCCAGTTACCCACTTCCGAATTATGGCGCAGGTCGGTTTCGTCTTCCACGCCATTCACTACCCACAAGGTATGATTCTGGAAATAAGTAGGACGATAGGTAGCAATACCACGGCCAAAAGCGCGCATATAGTCATATTTCGGATCATAATCGGCCTGATTACGTTTCAAATTCAACAAGGCTTGCTTCCCGTCTTTTGTCTGTATCGCACTATTGAAAACAAAAGGAGATAAAATACGCATAGTGAGCATTTTAACGAACGACTCCGCTTCTGCGCCCCGGTTGGGCATACCCATGATAACTTCTTTATTTGCAGCGATCAGTTTGTTCTCGGCGCGATGCAAATCCCAGATTACGTTGCGGGTGATTTGCCATGTCTGAGGCTCCGCTCCTTCGTTGAATGCACCGAAATTATCCGTCATAAGCGAATATCCGGATTGATCAATCAATATATCGGTTTGCTCCTTGGCTTTAGCATACTCTCCCAATGCCAGATAACATTTGGTAAGCAACATGCGGCAGGCGCCCTTGTTTACCATACCGATCAGGTCCATATCTTTTTGATCGGGCACCCATTGTATCGCAAACTCCAGATCTTTGACTAACATCTGCAGGATAGCGTCGCGCTTCGTACTCCGGTAATTTTGCTTGGGTACTTCCAGAATTTTAGTAACAAGCGGAACATCGCCAAACTGGAACACCAACGCCATATAACGGAAAGCGCGATGAAAATAAGCCCGGCCCTTATAGGCATTTTTAGTAGCTTCACTCAATCCTTCCACACCATCCACATACTGAATAATGGTATTGGCATACGAAATACCGATATAAGTTTCTTTCCAGAAATACCAGATACTGTTATTTCTGTCAAGATTGTTCACGTTGTTGGTATTTTCACTTGTCGGCGTAAGCGCCGAAGCGACATCACTAAGCATGGCAATCTTGTCGGTTGCGCTGGCCACCATCAGGTCGGAAAAGATATATTCCGTTCCGATAGGCAACATTTCATTATGATCATGCGCATAATATAGTTTGAGATGACGATCCGATATCGCCATAGCCGCCATCAGGCCGGATTCCGTATTGAAGGTAGCACCGGGTTCGTAAAATGACAGCGGATCGGGATTTAAAAAATCATCCGAACATCCGCCGAACAGGAAAGCGCCACCGGCAACCAAAGCTAAGCATGTATGATTCAATTTTTGAATTATCTGTTTCATATTTGTAATTATTGGAAATTAAAAAGTTAAATTCAGTCCTAAAGTATAAACACGTGTGGCCAATCCGCCGCCATCACCAAAAGCAGGCTTCGTTTCCGGGTCGCCATATTCCCAGTCCTTAGCCCATACGGCAACGTTACGGATGGTTCCATACACCTTAACGCGTTCCAGATCCCATTTCGAAGTCCATTTTTGGGGCAATGTATAGCCTACCGAAATATTTTCAAGACGAATAAACGAACGATCGTACACTTTTCCCGGATTGGAAGCGCCTGTAGGGCCCTGAGCTTCAATACGCCCGTACTTA
>DOZP01000088.1:4103-13693 GCA_003517945.1 Porphyromonadaceae bacterium
CGGTCCGAGAAATTCTTTGTCGTTATCATTATACACGGGCGTTCTTGTCCCGTTGGCATTTATGACATCATCGGCGGTATAGCTGTTTGCCACCTTCGGATCGCCCGGTACCTGTCCATGCCGTGCCGCTTCTTCCGCTTCACCCTTCTGCCAGATTCCGGTAACGCGGTAATTCCAGATTGTGCTGATCGGTTGCCCGATGAACCAACCATTCGTAATGTCATCACTTTCTTTTCTTCCGATCACATTGCCTTCTGCGTCCAGCACGTCTTCATATTCGTAATAAAGATGCTTTATCTCGTTTTTGTTATATGAAAATCCGAATGTCGTATTCCATTGCAACGTTTTGTTATTAATATTAACCGTACTTAATGACAACTCAATCCCGCGGTTATTCACCTCTCCCAGATTGGTTGTAATATTGGAAAATCCGGTAAATTCAGGCAAACGTTGGTTCATAATCATATCATGGGTATTCATGTTGTAATATTCGATGCTTCCCGTAATACGGTCGTCGAGGAAACCAAAATCAAGCGCAAAATTCCATGACGACGTTTTCTCCCATTGCAGATTCGGATTGGCCATCCGTTGAACCATTAAATAACGGTATTGTTCCATCTCGCCGGATGGATTAATATATCCCTGCGTTCTACCTACTCCTGCATACAGATTAGCTAATGCCAGATAAGGGTTGTCCAGCGAACGGTTTCCATTTTTACCATAAGATGCACGTAATTTACCGCTACTCATAATATGATCCCATTTGAAAAAATCCTCATTCGTAAATGCCCATGCGACCCCTATCGACGGAAAAGTGGCATGCGGATTGGATGAACCGAAAGCCGAATATCCGTCTCTGCGGACAGATCCGGTAAGCATATAACGGTTATCGTATGAATAAAACAAACGAGCCAGCAAGGCGTCCGCCGTTTCACGTGTATCTTCAGTCGAATAAGAGCTGTTTTCTTTCGTACCGTTCTGGGTATTATGGAAACCCAACGCATCGGACGGCAGGATATTACGGGCTTCAATACGATCTTTCCAATACTGACGTTCTTCGGCTTCCTGTACAAGCGTAAGAACAACATGATGTTTTTGAGCAAAAGTATAATCCCAATTGATCGTATTGTTAAGCGACCAGTCAAAACGCTTGGCCTGTTCACGATTTACCCCACGCGTAGCAGGATCCGACCCCGGCAGGTCTGCAGACGTAAAATAGCGGTCGTAGAAGAACTGATAGCGCGGCGAAGCATTAAACGAATAAGTAATGCCAAAAGGCAAGGTTACCTTGGCTGTCAGGATACTATTCAATGTTGTATAGCCTTTTTCCAATTCCAGGTATTGCCGCTGAAATTCGTAGTTATACCCCCGCTGGCTGTATTCGGAACTCAACGGATACTGGACAAAATTACCCTCCTCATCTTTGTAATCGGCATAAGGGCTGTTACGTAACTGGTAATCCAGATCTACATCAAGCGAACCGTCCGAACGATCCTGAAAATTCACATTGGCGCCAACCTGAAGCCACTTGGTCACATTCGCGTCTATTTTCATATTGGCGCGCATCGACGTATATTCATCGCTGACCAGAGCGCCTTGATTTTTCAGATAACCCATTGAAAAATAATAATTCACTTTTTCACCGGCGCCACTGATGCTGGCATTATAATCCTGATTGAAACCTGTCCGGTATGTAATATCACCCCAGTCGACCGTTCTGCCGGCAAGCAAATTCGCAAGCGCATTTCCCTGAAAACCGAGTCGTTTGGCCCAGATACTCAGATCCGACTCTCCGCTTTCGTTAGTAGTATAACCCCGCCATGCATCAAGCGAAACGCCGGACAATTGCTCGGGCCGTGTATAATAACCGGGCTGATTGGCATAGACTCCGGTCTGATAGGCTTCATAGGCGCCGGTTTCCTTATTCACGCCATAGGTATTCTTTTCATACCAATCCTGACGATGCTGCAAATACGCTCCCGGACTAAACCTTTTCCGGTAATTACTCGCCTGCGTCCATCCGGCATTCGTACTGACATTAATAACAGGTTTACCCTGTTTCCCTTTTTTTGTAGTAATGATGATAACGCCGTTTGCAGCTTTGGCTCCGTAAACGGCTGCTGCCGAAGCATCCTTCAACACATCTATCTGACCGATATCATCCGGATTGATTTCCGAGAGTTCACCATAGAACATCATTCCATCAAGAATCAGCAACGGATTGTTATGACTGCCTTCGGTATACACCGAACGCTGTCCGCGTACCTGCATGGTTCCGCCCCCTTTAGCCGAAGCATCGTAACCAACCTGCAAGCCCGGCGTACCCCTCAGGATATCCTGAACGGTTTTAGGATTTTCGTTAGCTATATTTTCGGGACGAATCTGAATAACCGAACCGGTCAGGTCTTTTTTTCGCATCGTACCATAACCGATCACCACCACTTCATCCAAACTCTGCGTATCTTCTTTCATGACAATATGCAGGCTTGTTTTATTGGCTGTACTTACCGTTTGCGTCGTATAGCCGATGTACGATACCTGAATTTCCGCATTCTGCGGCACTTCAATTGTAAATTCGCCGTTCATGTCAGAAATCACCCCATTTGTCGTACCCGGAACAGTTATCGTCGCACCAATAACGGGATCGCCCAACTCATCCACAATAACACCTGCGACCTTCTTATTGCCTTGTAAAGATTCATGAATTGCAAACTCTTTCTTGCTCAGAATAATCTGCCTGTCTTCCACCTTGTAGATAACATCGGTTGAAGCAAACAACCCGTCTAAAACCGTTTCCACCGGCTGGGATTTCACATTTACGTTAACTTTACGGTCTACGTTTACTAATTTACTATTGTACAGGAAGTAAAATTCCGATTCTTCTTCAATCGTATTCAATACTTCCTCTACGGTAGCATTACGCATGTCAAGACTCACTCTGGCAGATTGCGAATAAAGATTACCCGCTCCGGCCTGAATAATAAATACAAATAATAAAATTACGGTTATACGCATAAAAATCGGTATTTTAAAAATCAAATCGCAATACGATTTGAAATCTTTGTTGTATTGTAAATTCTTCATATATTTACACTATCAAATTTAATTAGGTTTATAATAAGCTTAATTGATTCATTACCATTCGTCAGGTGAGATTTTCGGACTGGTAATGTTTTTAGTATCAACGGGGAAATGTTACTTGCATTTTCCCGTTTTTGTGTCTCATGATATATTTTTCATAGGCTGCCCGGTTTTAAGTTAAACATCAAAAATTCATCACTTTTATTTCATACTTATAATTACTGTTTTTTTGGTATAAGTATAATCTTCCGATCGTTCCGGATATATGATTTTACATTGTATAGGAGCCGATTTCTCCAACAGGTACAATATTTCTTCCAGTGTCTCGGTTGTAAACGTTGCGGAATACGCATAATCATACAATTCTTCTCTTTCCAAATGTATATCAACATTGAAGTGACGGGCCAAACGACGTGTTATTTCCGCCATACCTGCTCTACGGAAAATCATCTTCCCGTCCTTCCAGGAAGTTTTAACGGCAAGATTCACATCCGCGACTTCAAGTGTATCTTTATTTCTATCATATAAAACCTGTTGTTTCTCAGACAAATGTATAACATCAGACTTTCTGTTTCCAACAGATTTATTGACTGCTATATTTCCGGAAACCAGGGTTGCTTCGACCACCGGATCTTCTTCATACGCATATACATTAAATTCCGTACCGTAAGCGCTTATCATCAGACTGTCGTATGTCAGTACGTTAAAACAATTTGCCTTATCCGCTTCCACTTTAAAATAAGCCTCGCCCGAAAGCAATACATTGCGCGTATCACCTGTAAAATACTGCGGATAGGATAATTTCGATCCGGAATTAAGCCAGACTTCCGTTCCGTCGGGCAGTGTCACTTTTGTAACAAGGCCATTCGCCGAAACCAATTCGATCTGTTCAACCGGAATGGTATCGCTATTTTGTATCCTGTACAGAATGACAGTTGTTATAACCAATGGAAGCATCAATACGGCAGCCATGTTACGAGCAAAACGGCTACACTTCTTTCGATACTTATCTACAGTGATTTTTTTTGATAATTCTTTCCAGTTTTTTACCGGATCAACCTGCCTGTGGAGTTTCAATTCCGATGAGGATTCCCAAATCAAACGAATATCTTTCAGCTCCTGCTGCAATCCGGCCGACTTGTCCAGCCGAGCTTCAAAAGACCTCCGCTCATCTGCAGATAGCGTATTTTCCAGGTAATCTATAATATATTGAGTAGTATATTCCACGATTCCGCAGCTTTATTTTTGTACAATAGACGTACAAAAACAAATATACCCTACGAAAAAATACATTTTTTTTACAAAAAGAGTAGAAAAAGCGGAAGGAAGTCTTTCAAATCGATACGAAGTTGTTTCAATGCCTTTGTCATATACGACTCAACCGTCTTAACCGAAATATGCTGTTCCGAAGCTATTTGGCTATATGTTTTTCCTTCAAAACGGTTCTGTTCAAATACAAAACGAATATTTTCCGGTAGATGCGAAAGAGCTTCATACAACATATTCTCAAGTTCTACGGTGGAATATACATCCCCTGTGATAGATACGGACACATTCAATTGTTCAAACTGTTGCCATGCCATTTCCGCGTTTTTCTTACGTAAATAATCAACACAACAGTTTCTGACACTTGTTACCAGGAAATTTCTGCCGGAAGTAGTTATTTCCAGATTTTTGCGGTTTTTCCATATTTTAAAAAAAGTATCCTGTACAACATCTTCACACGTCTCCCAACTGTCGATATACCGGTGAGCAAAAACACAAAGAGAAGGAAAAAAATCAAGAAATAAAGAACGGAAAGCGCTTTCGTCATCTTTCAACGCTACTTTCCATAAAAGCTGATCTATTTCACTTCTGTTTTCATTTTTCATATCGCAAAGTTAAAAAAGAATTTATAACTCTCTCATTATTTCAATCATAATTATCTCCCCTGCATATTATTCCTGATGATTAGCTTTTATATTCAAATTAGATACGAATTAAACAATCTGTGCAAATAAATCAAAAAAGCGACTATCACCGGGGTACGGGATAGTCGCTTTTTCATTTGTTATGTGAACAATTTTTATTCCGTCAACAAAACTTCAAGAATTTGGCAAGCGGCTTTGGCTACGGATGTTCCCGGGCCATATATAGCAGCTACGCCGGCCTTATACAAGAAATCATAGTCCTGCGCAGGGATAACACCTCCCGCTATTACCAGGATATCGGGACGCCCCAGTTTTTTCAATTCCTCAATAACCTGAGGTACTAATGTTTTATGACCGGCTGCCAGCGATGAAACGCCTAACACATGCACATCATTTTCTACAGCCTGACGGGCGGCTTCTTCCGGGGTCTGGAACAAAGGCCCCATATCCACGTCAAATCCGCAATCGGCATATCCCGTAGCTACCACCTTAGCGCCACGATCGTGTCCATCCTGTCCCATCTTTGCAATCATGATACGAGGCTGACGACCTTCTTTCTTTGCAAACTCTTCAGCTAACGCGCAAGCTTTCCTGAAGTCACTGTCATTTTTTGTTTCTGATGAATACACGCCCGATATTGTTCTGATTATTGCTTTATAACGTCCTGCAATGGTCTCGCAGGCATCTGATATTTCTCCCAGCGAAGCGCGAAGCCCGGCTGCCTTGACAGCCAAGTCAAGCAAGTTTCCTTCCTTTGTCCTGACACACTCCGTAATGTCAGCCAGCGCTTTTTGCACGGCCGCTTCGTCACGGTTTTCACGCAATTCTTTCAAACGGGCAATCTGCTGTTCACGAACAGCCGTATTATCAATTTCAAGAATATCAATCGGGTCTTCTTTTTCCAAACGATATTTATTTACGCCAACGATCGTCTGAACGCCGGAATCAATACGCGCCTGCGTACGTGCGGCAGCCTCTTCGATACGCATTTTCGGAAGGCCTGTCTCAATAGCTTTCGCCATTCCCCCCATGCTTTCTATCTCCTGTATCAAGGCCCATCCTTTATGTACCAGTTCGTTTGTAAGCGCTTCGACATAATAGGAACCGGCCCACGGATCGATTTCTTTGCATATTTGCGTTTCCTCCTGAATATATATCTGCGTATTACGCGCGATACGGGCGGAAAAATCCGTCGGCAACGCAATAGCTTCGTCTAACGCATTGGTATGTAGCGATTGTGTATGTCCTAAAGTAGCCGCCATGGCTTCGATACAGGTCCGACCCACATTGTTGAACGGATCCTGCTCCGTCAGTGACCAACCGGATGTCTGGCTATGCGTACGCAGCGCCAGTGATTTGGGATTTTTAGCGCCGAAACTCTTCACGATCTTCGCCCACAACATACGCGCCGCACGCATTTTGGCAATCTCCATGAAATGATTCATACCGATCGCCCAGAAGAATGAAAGACGCGGCGCAAAAGCATCTACGTCAATGCCGGCATTGATACCCGCACGCAGATACTCCATACCGTCGGAAAGCGTATAAGCCATTTCAATATCCGCCGTAGCGCCTGCTTCCTGCATGTGGTATCCGGAAATAGAAATAGAGTTGAATTTAGGCATCTTTTGCGATGTATATTCAAAAATATCCGCAATGATCTTCATGGAAAATTCAGGCGGATAAATATACGTATTACGTACCATAAATTCTTTCAGGATATCGTTTTGAATCGTTCCCGCCATTTCTTCCAACTTAGCGCCCTGTTCCAGTCCGGCATTGATATAAAATGCAAGCACCGGAAGAACGGCGCCGTTCATTGTCATGGAAACAGACATTTTACTCAAAGGAATCCCATCGAAAAGCACTTTCATATCTTCCAGCGAACAGATAGAAACGCCTGCTTTTCCCACATCACCTACCACACGGGGATTATCCGCATTGTACCCCCGGTGTGTCGGAAGGTCGAACGCGACGGAAAGACCTTTCTGGCCGGAAGCCAGGTTACGACGGTAAAAAGCATTCGATTCTTCTGCTGTGGAAAATCCTGCGTACTGACGTATGGTCCACGGACGCGTAACATACATACCACTGTAAGGGCCGCGCAAATAAGGCGGAAGGCCTGCCGCATAATGCAGATGCTCCATTCCATTCAGATCATCCTTTGTATATACAGACTTTACCTGAATCTGCTCAGGTGTATTCCAATCGGCTTCAATGCCCTTCGATTTGACCCATTCCGCCGCATTAACCGCAGCAAAACCGGCCTTTTTAATATCTATATTTTTAAAATCAGGTTTCATGTTTACAATTTTTAAAGTCTGTCTATCCCTCAATGTTCAACTTTTTATTAAACATCTTCAACGTTTCCAGCACGTTACTTTTCACATTGATAAAATGTTCGATACCTGCCGTTTTCAGGTCATCCATACAGGCCGGCGCCCCTGCCACGACAAACAGTTCTTTATTTTCAATCAGTTTAAACGCTTCGGGCGCAAAAGTTTCGTATTCGTCATCACTCGAACAAAGCACGATGATATCGGCTTTCTTCTCACGCGCTGCTTTCACACCGGCTTCCACTGTCTCAAATCCTAAATTATCAATAATCTCATACCCTGCACAGGCAAAGAAATTCGAAGAGAATTGCGAACGGGCCAGGCGCATGGCAAGATTACCGATCGTCAACATGAATACCTTCGGAACGCCGCCGCTTTGCTCCGTAGCAAGGCGAAGCATTTCAAATTCGGAAGCCCCGCGGGAAAAATCTAATTTCGTTACCGTATGGCCCTCGCTGCCGCATTGACAGTTACATCCGGAACCCGATTCGATCTTACCATCCGCTTTTTCCGTAAAATTAGGGAACTGGTTAGTCCCCAGCAAAGTGGTGCGTCGTGTAGCTACCATCTTTTTACGGGCCTTGTTCGACTCATTAACCGCACCCTGTATCTCTCCGTTATTGGCGGAAGCAACAAAACCGCCTTTATCCTCCACTTCAAGGAACAGTTTCCAGGCCGCATCCGCCAACGATTGTGTCAGTACTTCTATGTAATAAGAACCGGCTGCCGGGTCAACCACTTTATCAAAATGGCATTCTTCTTTTAATAACAATTGCTGGTTACGCGCTATACGTTCGGAAAAATCGTCCGAAACCTTAAAGGTTTCGTCATACGGCAACACCGTAAGGGAGTCCACACCGGCAATGGCTGCCGACATTGCTTCCGTCTGCGTACGAAGCATGTTTACATAGGCATCAAATGTCGTCATGTTCCACACGGATGTACGGGCATGCGCCTGCATTTTGGAAAAACAATCACACGACGGATTATACGCTTTCACAATTTCCGCCCACAACCAACGTGCGGCACGGAATTTCGCTATCTCCATAAAATAATTGGAAGATATACCGAAATTAAATTTTATTTTTTCAGCAACCGCTTCAACAGGCAATCCCGCATCCGTCAATTTGGATAATAAATCATTCCCCCAGGCAAGGCTGTATCCCAGTTCCTGCGTGATATAAGAGCCGGTGTCATTCAGAAAACAGGCATCCACAGCAAGCACGCGGTATCCCGGCAAAGCCTCGCCGGCCTTAACGACTGCAATGGCCTCATCTACCCATTCGCTACCAAGCATAACGCCTTTTACCAAAGGCTTTTTCAATGGATCGTAGGCTACGGAACCGCTGCATTTTGCCACATCCACCCCTTTTGTCTTGAATATCTCCGCCAGTATACCGATCAATTCGACTGCCTTGCGGTTACATGTCTTGAAATTCAGTTCTACACTTTCCGGACAAACACCGTCAAGCAGTGTAGCTATATTGCCGGAATCTACCATATCACCTTTCAGATGAAAACCAAGCGAAGTAACGCCACTCCCGGCGATCAGCTTCCCGGCTTTTTCATTTGCGGCTTTACAGTCAGTCACATCAATATCCTGACGCACAAGCCACTCATTTGTAATTTTTGTTCCGCGAACATACGGAAACTCTCCGGGAAGCGATGTTGTGGTCGCCATACCCTCAATGTCTTCGGCACAATAAAAAGGATTTACATCAAATCCTTCGCCGGTTTTCCAAATCATCTTCTTCTCAAACGGCACCCCTTTAAGATCAGCTGTAATCTTATCTGTCCACTCCTGAGCAGACACGGGCGGAAACTCCGAGAAGAGATTTTCTTTTGCTTCTGCCATAAATTTAAAAGTTAATATTCTGATTTGTTACTATTAAAAAGAAACTATTCTTTATCACTGTATTTCTTTGTGTTTTCATCTTATGGTCTATCGTTTAGTCCGGATTCAGCGTTCTTTATACAACCATGCCTGTTTATGATCGGAATCCCGACGAATCTTATTCAAATAAGACTGGGCTGATTTCTCTGTTGAAAATTGCTGCGCGTAAACACGAACCTTGCCGTTATTCTGAATAATACCGGCATGAGTCGCCACATTCCCTTTCAAACGCTTGATATGTTCCTGAGCCCGCGCACGGGTATTAAAACTTCCGATAATAACGTAGTATTTTCCGGGAACCGCTTTCGATACCGTTTTCGCGGATGAACCGGATGACGCCGAAGATGCTTTTCCGGACGATGACACAGC
>DOZP01000239.1:0-351 GCA_003517945.1 Porphyromonadaceae bacterium
TCTCAATATATCCCTTTACACCGGTGTATGCCCATAAAACAGTTCCCGAACGAATGTCAATTGCGCGAAATGTGTGATCACTGGCACCGATATAAGCGATCCCTTTTTCAATCGCAACCGCTCCAAGCACCGGCTCCGAAGCAGATACCTTCCATAACACCCGCCCATCTTCAGCCTTCAATGCATAAATAGTGTGGTCGGCAGAGCCAAAAACAAGAACTCCATCCGCGACGGCAGGCGTTCCGAAAATACTGTTCCCCGAAGAAAAACGCCACTTTTCTTCTCCGTTGTCGAGATCATAACAAGTAAGATGACCTTTCCCATCGGCAACATACACATTTTCCCCATATA